>JBJEUD010000191.1:18493-43649 GCA_051883655.1 Candidatus Faecivicinus sp.
ACGGTTACGGCGACGACCAGTACGGCGACGAGCCCTACGATGACGGTTACGGCGACGACCAGTACGGCGACGAGCCCTACGATGACGGTTACGGCGATGACCAGTACGGCGATGAGCCCTACGATGACGGTTACGGCGATGACCAGTACGGCGATGAGCCCTACGACGATCAGTATGGCGACGGCTATGCGGACGATTATCCGGAGGATGATCAGAGCTACGACGATCGCTATCAGGATGAGGACGCCGACGGCGGATATGCCGCAGGCGATTATGAGCCCTATGACGACGGCTACGATGACGGCTATGTCGAGGGCGGCTGGAACGGCGTGCTTCAGTATGTGGATGAAAACGACTGGGTGACCTATCTGCTGCTGGTGCTGCTGCCGCCGCTGGGCATCTATCTGCTGTGGCGCAGGCAGCGCTTTGAGCCGACCATCCGCTACGCGATCACGGCCGCTTCCGCAGTCTGGTTTGTCGTAATCATCATCCTGCTGTCGATGCTGATCTTCAGCGGACATCAGGACAGGCAGGACCCGCCGATGCCGACGCTGCAGCCCACGGTTGCCGCGAGCGCATCCGCTTCTCCGGAACCTTCGGCGTCCGCGAGCGCTTCGCCCAATGCTTCGGCGGGCACCGGAATCGGCGTGGCTGTTTCGCCCTCTGCAACGCCCATCGGCGGATCTGCGACGGCGGCTCCCGCGGCCGGCACGGTCGTGTGGGCGTCTGCCAGCGGAAACTTCTATCACAATAAGAGCAGCTGTTCGCTGGCGGCGGGGGAGAACCTGGCGCAGACGACGATTGAAAACGCAAAGAACCGCGGCAAGTACGCCTGCCCGAGCTGCTACGGCGGCGAGCTGTATTATGCGACCGCCGGAGGCAAGTATTATCATCTGAACAAGACCTGCAGCAACATGACCGATGCGGAAATGTACACCAAGGAGATGGCCACGGCCGAAAAGAAGACCGCCTGCCCGGTGTGCGTAACCAAGACGCAGAGCAAGCTGGCCACTGAAGCGCCGGGAAGCACCAAGCTCATGAACACCTCCACGGCGGACAAGAGCGGCATCAAGGTCTGGTGTACCAGCGGCGGAAAGTACTATCACATGACCAGCACCTGCAGCGGCATGGATGGCGCAAAGCAGGTCTCGCTGCGGGATGCGCTGCTGAACGGCAAGGGCGCCTGCCCCGTCTGCTGTGCGGCATCCGGCAATCAGGTGTATTGTACGGAGGGGGGCACCTATTACCATCGGACCTCGAGCTGCTCCGGTATGACCGGCGCAAGCCAGGTGAGCGTCGCGGAGGCGCTGGTTCTGGGCAAGAAGGAGTGCCCGACCTGCCGGCCGCTCTCCACGGCATCCACCGGCACAGCAGGCGCGGCCTCCGCGTCGTCCGCCGAGTATTATGTCTACGCCACCTCCGGCGGCAAGTACTATCACCTCAAGCAGAACTGCTCCGGCATGAGCGGCGCACAGCGCGTGACGCTCAAGGCGATGCTCAGCGAGGGCAGGGATGCATGCCCCGTCTGCTGCTCCGGCGCAGGCATGACGGTCTATGCGGTTGCGGGCGGCACATACTATCATTCCTATGCGACCTGTTCCGATATGACCAACGCGAAGCAGGGCACGCTGGCTTACGCGCTGGCGATGGGCTATAAGCGTTGCCCGCGCTGCTGGGGAAGCACGAGATCTTCTTCCACATCGTCGAATACCGCGTCCTCGTCTACGGGCAGCACGGGAACGAGCAGCTCCTCGACGGGCGGAAGCTCTCCTGCGACGGCGACGGCCAGCTCCGTCATGGTTTATGCGACGAAAAACGGCAAGTACTACCACACCAAGTCGAACTGCTCGGGAATGAGCGGCGCCAGCTACATTTCTCTGAGCACTGCGATGGAGGCGGGCAAGACGGCTTGTCCCACCTGCGCTTCGACAGCATTGAAGGTGGTCTATTCCACGAATGGAGGCAAGTACTACCACAAGGCGTCGACCTGCACGAACATGAGCGGCGCTACAAAGCGCACGCTGGCCGAGGCGTTGAAGCTCGGTCAGACGGCCTGTCCCATCTGCATGCTCCCGAGCAGCTCTTCGTCCGGCAGTTCCGCCAGCGGAACGACTGAGACGGCTGGAAATGTGAGCACTTCGGGCACGCTGAAGAAGGTGGCCAGCTACAGCGTCGGCAAATCGGGCATCAAGGTCTATGCCTCGCCCGCCCAGAAATACTATCACACCAAGAGCAACTGCTCCGGCATTACCGGATTGAAGCAGGTGGCCCTGGAGACCGCGCTGAATTATGGAAGACAGGCCTGCCCGACCTGCGCGTCTACCGCGTCGGCGACGGTCTACGCCACAAAGAACGGCAAGTACTACCACATCAGCAAGAGCTGTGCCGGCAGCGGCGCAGCCTCCGGCACGCTGGCCAACGCGCTGGCCTATGGCTTCGCACCCTGTCCGTACTGCGTGACGGGCGCACAGACCCAGAGCCCGACGAAGGTCACCAATACCTATGAGTCCGGGCGCTCCGGCATCAAGGTCTATGCGACGGCCAGCGGAACCTACTATCATACCAGCAAGAGCTGCGCTGGCAGCGGCGCTGCGTATATCACGTTGGAGACGGCGCTGAACTACGGCAAGCAGGCCTGTCCCAAGTGCGCGGCGGTGGCGGATCGAACCGTCTATGCGGTGAAGGGGTCCTTCTACTATCACGCCAGCAAGAGCTGCGCGGGCAGCAATGCAGTCAAGGGCAACTATGCGCAGGCATTGGCCTATGGACTGAGTCCGTGTCCGAACTGCATCGGCGGAGGCAGCTCGGGAACGCCCTCGTCGCCTGCACCGACGGCCGGCCCGACTTACACGGCCTCGGCAAGCACTGCAGTGTACGTCGATCTGTACGCAGACCAGTTCTACTATCACAAGGCGTCCAAGTGCTCCGGCTCGGGGATGAGCTCGGGCTCTGCGGTCACCCTGGAATATGCGCTGGATTTCGGCTACAAGCGCTGTCCGTACTGCAATCCGCCTTCGAGCGTTGGATAAACCAAAGGGGAAGCACTGCAAGGTGCTTCCCCTTAAAATATGAAATGAGCTTTTTGAATCTGAGGTTTCAGCGCTTACTTTTTCTGAAAGCCCACGGTCTCCAGGAAACGCAGCACGCCGGCGTCGCCTTCGGGCGTCTGCTTGTACACGCCGGCATCGGCCAGCACGCGGGCGCACTTGACGCCCAGGGCCTTGCGGATGGCGGCGTTGGCCTCTGCGGCGGTGAGCTTTGTTCCGACCTCGCCGGCGATGCCCACGACCCAATCGTAGTGCTTTGCCAGGGGCGAGTCGTCGGCGGGGCGCTGCCCGATCGGCGTTTCACCGGTGAGATACTTCTCCAGTTCCGCCAGCTCGGAGAGGAGCCGGCCGGGCAGGATGAACAGGCCCATGACCTCGATCAGGCCGATGTTCTCCTTCTTGATGTGGTGCAGGTCGGCGTGGGGATGGAAGATGCCCAGGGGATGCTCCTCGCTGGTGCGGTTGTTGCGCAGCACCAGCTCGACCTTGTACAGGCCGTCCTCCTTGCGTACGATGGGGGTGATGGTATTGTGGGGCGCGTCCGTCTCAGCGTAGATGTCGCAGGACGGATCGGAATAGCTACGCCATGCCGTGAGAATGCGGTCGGACAGGTCGATGAGCTTTTCGCGGTCCGTGCCCTTGAGCACGATGCAGGTCATCGGCCAGTCGGCGACGTAGGCGGAGACGGCTTCGTCCGGCGACGTCAGCGGAATGCGCACGCCGGCGTCGTCCATGGGGAAGCGGTAGTTGCCGCCCTGGAAGTGGTCGTGGGACAGAATCGAGCCGCCGACGATGGGCAGGTCCGCGTTGGAGCCCAGCATGTAATGGGGGAACTGATCGACAAAATCACACAGGCGCACAAAGGTGCTGCGGCTGATCTTCATCGGCACGTGCTGCGCGTTGAACACGATGCAGTGCTCGTTGTAGTACAGATAGGGGGAGTACTGCAGATACCAGTCGCTGTTGTCCAGGCGCAGCGGCAGCACGCGGTGATTCTGGCGGGCCGGGAAGCCGATGCGCCCGGCGTAGCCGGGATTTTCGACGCAGAGCATGCACTTGGGATAGCCGGTTTGCTTGGCGTTGCGCTGGGCGGCGATGTCCTTGGGATCCTTCTCCGGCTTGGAGAGGTTGATCGTGATCTCCAGCCGTCCGCAGGGCGTGTCCTCGAAGAAGCGGGCGTTCTTTGCGATGCGGTCCACGCGGATGTAGTCCACGTCGCGGCAGAGCTGATAGAAATCGTTCGTCGCGGCGGCGGGACTCTGGGCATACAGGCGGCTGAAGCGGGCGCGGATCTCGGCAGGGGAGGGCGTGAGCGCGCCCATCAGCTTTGCGGAGAACAGATCGCGGCGCTCGCCGCTGTCGACGATGATTCCTTCGGCGCTGGCGATTTCACACAGGCCTTCCAGATACTTCGTGGCAGTCTCCGGTGCGGCGCAGGGGGCATAATCGATCTCCTCGGGCGCGTTCATTTGCATGATCTCGAGCAGGCGATTCAGCGCATAGGGGCGATCGACGGGCTCGATGAGGCCCTTTTCGGTCGCAAAATCGACAAGACGATACAGATATTCCGTGGCAGTGGTTTTCATGAAAAACACCTCTCAACCATTTCTGATCCTATTATCCGGCAAAAAGTTCGCCGTGTCAATGGCGAATTGGCGAAAGAACTGTTTTTTTGCTTGCGCATTTGCGACGAATGGAGTACAATAAAATTGCATGAATAGATTTGGGGGTAGGTCCAATATGGATATCAAAGCGATTTTTGAACGGAATTCAGAACGTTTGAACGCCCTGTATGCGGGCAAGGATCAGTCTGCGCGCTATGCGGAGCTGCGCGATGCCTTTGTTGGCCACTTCAGCCGCGAGCCGGAGATGTTCGTGTCCGCACCCGGCCGCACGGAGGTCGTCGGCAATCACACCGACCACAACAATGGCCGCGTGCTGGCTGCTGCGGTCAATCTGGACACGGTCGCTGCCATTGCTCCCCGGGAGGACAGCGTGGTGACGCTGTATTCTGCGGGCTATGATAAGCCCTTTGTGGTGGACATTTCCGATACGACCATCTACGAAAAGGAAAGGGAATCCACCTTTGCGCTGATCCGCGGCGTGGCGGCCAAGCTGAAGGAGCTGGGCTATAAGGTGGGCGGCTTCGACGCTTCCGTGACCAGCACGGTGTTCAAGGGCAGCGGACTGTCCTCGTCCGCGGCGTTTGAGGTCATGCTGGTGGCGGCGTTTGACGCGCTGTACAACGGCTGGACGATCGATGCCAAGCTCAATGCTCGCATTTCCCAGTATGCCGAGAACGTCTACTTCGGCAAGCCCAGCGGCCTGCTGGATCAGTCGGCCAGCGCGGTTGGTGGCCTGGTGACGATTGATTTCGGCCCGGAAAATCCCGTGGTCGAGGCGCTCAATTATGATTTTGGCACAAAGGGCTATGCGGTATGCGTGGTGACTGCCGGCGGCGAGCACGGCAATCTGACTGCGGACTACGCGGCGATTCCCACGGAGATGAAGCAGGTGGCCGCGGCCATGGGCGTGGATGTACTGGCCAAGGTGTCGAAGAAGCAGCTTGAGGATGCGGTTCCCATGCTCAAGGGCAAGGTGAGCGACCGCGCCATTCTGCGCGCGTTCCACTTCGTGGACGAGACCGAGCGCGTGACGGACGCCGTCAGGGCGCTGCGCGAGGACGATCTGAACGCGTTCTTCAAGACCGTCATCGGCTCCGGCGAGAGCAGCTGGAAGCTGCTGCAGAACCTGTATGTCGCGGCCAGCGACAATCAGGAGATGCCCCTTGCGCTGGAGATGAGCCGCAGAATGCTGGAGGGCCGCGGAGCGTGGCGCATTCATGGCGGCGGATTCGCGGGAACCATTCTGGCATTCGTGCCGTTTGACCTGCTGGACGAGTATGCAGCGCGGATGAACGCGGTGTTTGGCGAAAAGGCCACCACGGTTCTGTCCATCCGTCCGGAGGGCGCCGTCTGCATTCGCTGATCACGATTGAAGGACAGGATGTAAGGTATGATGTATCTGACCCGCTCAGAGGCGGAAACCATGCGATTCGCTTCGGCGCTGGCGGGAATGCTGGACGCGGGCGACACCATTTTGCTGGAGGGCGACCTCGGCACGGGCAAGTCGGTCGTGGCCAGAGGCGTGGCGCGAGCGCTGGGCATTGCGGGAGCGATGCCCAGCCCCACGTTTACGCTGCTGATTCCCTATGAAGGTGCGAAAAAGCTGTATCACTTTGATCTTTACCGGCTGGCCGATCCCGACGAGTTTTATGCCGCGGGCCTCGATGAATTTGTCGGAGGCGACGGCATTGCGCTGGTGGAGTGGCCGCAAATGGCGGAGCTGTCGGCGGAGCCCGCGCTTGAGATGAAGCTCCGGCGGGGAGAAGGCGACGACGATCGCATCATTGAAATCAACAATCGCGGCGTGCGCGGCTTCAATGCGGCGGCGCTGACGGAATGGAGGGTGGATGAATGAACATTCTGGCAATCGACACCTCGGGCCCGGTGGCGGGCTGCGCGGTGATGATCGACGGCAGAGTGGTGCACTCGATCGCCCTCAGCCACGGCCTTACGCATTCGGAAACCATCATGCCGGCGGTGGAGGAGGCCATGGAGGGCTCCGGGATCCGCTGTGCAGAGATTGACGTGTTCGCCGCTGTGGCGGGCCCCGGTTCCTTTACCGGCGTGCGCATCGGCGTGTGTGCGGCGAAGGGCTTTGCCCATGCGGTGAACAAGCCCTGTGTGCCGGTTCATGCGCTGGAGGCGCTGGCGATGAATTTTTTTGGATTTGACGGACTGGTCTGTCCGATCCTGGACGCGCGGCGCGGTCAGGTCTATTGCGCGCTGTTCGACACAAAGAACGGCTTTCCCGAGCGCGTCGCGGAGGATGACGCCGTGGCGCTGGATGTGCTGCTGGATCGACTGCCGCAGGGAAGGCGGATTGTATTTGCCGGAGACGGGCTGGCGGTGCACGCGAGGACGATCGCCGAAAGATTGGGCGATCGCGCGCTGATTGCGCCGGCCAACCTGCGCGACCTTCGCCCCGATGCGGTCTGCGCATTGGCGGAGCGAAAGAGGGACGAGTGGGTCAGCGCCTATGAGCTGCGCCCGGTCTATCTGCGCGCCCCTCAGGCGGAGCGGGAGCGCAATGCAAGACTGAGCCAGGAGGCGCAAAAATGAGCGAAATTACCGTAGGTCTGATGAATGAGGCGGATGTGGAGGCCGTTCACGCCATTGAGGTGGCGTGCTTCAAGACGCCCTGGTCCAAAGCGTCTTTTTATCGGGAAGTGACTGAAAACGCCTGCGCGCGCTATGTCGTGGTGCGCGAGGATGGCGTGCCCATCGCCTATGCGGGCGTGTGGTTTGTGCTCGACGAGGGGCATATTACAAATATCGCCGTCCATCCGGACAAGCGCGGGATGGGCTATGGCGAGCGGGTCACCCGGGAGATGATCCAGCTGGCGGCGGACAGCGGCATGAACTGGATGACGCTGGAGGTGCGGCGGTCGAACAAAATCGCACAGTCCCTGTATCATAAGCTGGGCTTTATCGATGTGGGCTACCGCAAGCGCTATTATGAAAACGACGAGGACGCGCTGGTGATGGCGCTGGAGCATCTGCCTGAGGCACATCCGGAGCGCGATCCAATGCTGGTGGAGGAGTGACTGATCACCATCCCATCGGAAGAATGGCAAATGGAGGGACGTATGCTGTTCAATGTAATTGAATTCATCGCTGTCGCGCTGAGCTGCGTGGCGGCTTCTATACATTGCGTGCACATCTTTCAGACGGAGCGCTATCAACTTCCGGTGTACAATCAATGGCTGAGCCGGAACCGGGAACTGTTTTTTCGCAAAAATGTGCTGATCGGCGCGGCGGCTTCACTGGTGAAGTGGTACCTGCCGTTTCTGCTGTCGCTGTTCAGCGCTGTGGAGGAGACGCGCACGGCGATTGCCGGCTGGGTGACCTTGATCGGATACCTCACGGTGACGACGGTGCTGACGGTTCGCGAAGTGCAGTCTCCGATGAAGAAGCCGCTGGTGCTGACCATGCGCGTGCGCAGGCTCTTCGGCGTGGTGATCTTTCTGGAGGTTGCGGCCATTCTGCTGCTGAAGCTGCTGTCTGTGCCGCCCTATATCGCCTATGCGGGCATTCCGTATCTGGTCTGGCTGGCCGGGCGGATCATGCATCCGGTGGAGGAGCGGATCAATGCCGGCTTCTATGAGGAAGCGCGCAAAAAGCTGCGGGCGCGCAAGGATCTGATCAAGATCGGCATCACCGGAAGCTATGGCAAGACGCTTACGAAGTTCATTCTCAAGGAAATCCTCTCCGAGAAATATGAGGTGCTGGCGACGCCGGCCAGCTTCAACACCGCGATGGGCATTTCCCGCGTGGTCAACGATCAGCTGGAGGACAGGCACCAGGTGTTCATCGCCGAGATGGGCGCGCAGCACGTGGGGGACATCAAGCACCTCGTAAAGCTGGTTCGCCCGAAGTATGGAATGATCACCTCCATCGGCGCCCAGCATCTGGACTCCTTTGGTTCCATGGCCAATATTGTGGATACGAAGTATGAGCTGATCAGCGGACTGCCGGAGGACGGCGTGGCGTTTTTTGCATCGGACAGCGGCTACACCGACCGGCTGTTCGGCATGTGCGAGCGGGAAAAGTACAATGCGGCGGTGGACCTGCCCGGCGAACACTATATGCGCGCCAACGAATTGAGCGTGGATGCCGAGGGTACCCGTTTTGTGCTGGAGTGCGCCGACGGCGGCCGCGTGCACTGTCAGACCCACCTGTTGGGGCGGTACAATGTGCAGAACATCGCGCTGGCGGCGGCGGTGGCCCATCGCCTGGGCATGACCATGGAGGAGATTTCCGCCGGCATCGCGCGGCTGCAGCCCTTCGAGAAGAAGCTGCAGCTCATCCCCGGCGAGCGGATTGTGATTGACGATACGCTCAATGACAGCCCGCTGGGAACGGCCGACGCGCTGAATGTGCTGGCTGAGTTCCCCGGGCGGAGAATCATCATCACGCCCGGCCTGCCGCAGACGGATGCCAAGGGCGAGGAGCAGAACTACGCCTTCGGCGTTCAGATGAAGGGCTGCGTCGACGCGGTGATCCTGGTGGGAGAAAAGAAGAAGGTCCGCCAGATCGCCCGCGGCGTGCTGAGCACGGGATTCCCCCGGTCTTCGCTGCACGTGGTTGCCGATATGGACGACGCAGAGGACCTGCTGGACGAAATTTCCGGCAAGGGCGATACGGTGCTTTACGAGTGCGAGATTCAGGAGTGATTTGGCAAATCATTCTAAAGGGCATAATCAGAAAACAGAGGCTCAGGCGCGTGCTTTCCACGCCTGAGCCTCTGCTCGATTGCAGACCTTGGAGCTCTCTGGCTTACGGGTGACGGGATTGGCGGCACCCCGCTGCCGCAGAGCACATCCATTGGGAAGTTTTTTGTGAGAATGCCTCCTGATCGCGCTTCATCGATTGCGATAATCGGAGCGGAGGATGGCATAGAGGTCGACGTCCACGTAGCGCCCTTTGTTGAGCAGCTTCTGGCGCAGACGCCCTTCAAACTGCATGCCGCACTTGCGCATGACCGCGCCGGAAGCCGGATTGTCCAGCTCGTGAATGGCTTCCACGCGATTGAGCCTGAGCGAATTGAAGGCATAATCGATTACCGCGCGAAGGGCTTCGGTCATAATGCCCTGTCCCCAGTGGGCGCGGGAGAGGGAATAGCCTACCTCTGCGGCGGCATTGTCCGTCTGAATCCACATATATCCGATGGTGCCGATGATCTTTCCGGTGGATTTGAGCTCGATGCCCCAGCTTGCGGGCTCGTTCATGCGGTACTTGCGCAGCATATAGCGCAGGTAGGCCTTGGATTCGCCGATGCTGCGGTGCGCGGACCAGAGCACATGCTTCGCCACCTGCGGGTCGCGGCTGTAATCGTAGATATCCTGAGCGTCGCGCATGGTCAGCTTCCGCAGCCGCAGACGCTCGGTTTCCAGCACGGGCATGTAGCCGTAAAGATCATAGCCGATCATAGGGGAACCTCTTTCATGCATTGAGAATTTTCCAGGCCATCATCAGAGCGCAGATGGTCTTGGCATCGGAAATTTCATTGTTCATGACCATGTCGACGGCTTCGGAGAAGGGCATCTTCACGACGTTGAGGAACTCGTCGTCGTCGGGATCGCAATCGCCGGCGGACAGTCCCCGCGCCAGGAACAGAGAGATGCATTCGTCGCAGAAGCCGACGGTGGACAGCATGTCGTTCAAGTGCGTCCACGTTTCAGCGGACAGGCCGGTTTCCTCGCGCAGCTCGCGCCGGGCAGCCTCCAGCCGATCCTCGCCCTTGTAGTCCAGCTTGCCTGCGGGAATCTCCAGCAGCACGCGGTCGACGGGCGCGCGGAACTGGCGCACGAGATAGACATTGCCGTCCTCGTCCACGGGCAGCACGGCCGCTGCGCCGATATGGCGGGCAACCTCGCGCTTGGCCAGCTTGCCGTTGGGCAGGCGGTTGGTCAGATGATCAATGTGCAGAATAATGCCGTCGAAGACGTGCTCGGAGGAGACGTTCTGTTCCAGAATCCGGGAATCGTCAAAAGCCTTCATAGTCCAATTTCCTCCATTTCAAAATCCTGCTTATTCTTCGACATGCCGCGCTGAAAATCCTGCAATATTTGGAATTCTTTGGGGAAGACGGGCGCTATGTCCGGTTCATCTCCTCGACCCATTCTATGCTTCTCGCCGTCAGTTCGGCCCACGCAGGTCTGAAGCCGCAGCGAATGGCGTTGCGGACAGATTTGATGTTGCTCCACGCGGCGCAATAGAACGGAACCTTGCCCCGGTTCAGGATCTCCAGCGCAAGGCGGCTGGTCAGCGCGGAGGCGACGCCCCGCCTTCGGTAGTCCGGAAGGACGTCGACGCCGATCTGCTCCATCGTTTCGCAATCGGCGGAACATCCGGCGAGGCCGATCAACCTGCCGCCGTCATAGGCGCCCACGGCGAGCACGTCCAGGGCTCGGCGGTTTTCAGAAAGGGCGTTGCGCCACGGACCGCTGTAGAGATTTTGGAATTCGGGCGGATGCAGAATGCGAAGCTCGAAGCGGCAGGGGAGTGCGCGCAGATGATCGACGTCCGGCAGAAAGTATTCCGCCATGAAGCAGACCATCTGGCCATGGCTTCGCAGCGCATCGTTCAGTATGTAGAGATTGGGCGTCTCAAAGCAGTGCTCGACGGGATATCTGGAGATGTAGTCGCCGACCGCGGGCATCAGCTCGGCGCTGGCCTGGGCGACGATGTTGCTGCCGTACGATACCAGGTCGCAGGCGACCGGCAGGGGAAGGTAGCTGCGGGCGAGGGGATGCTTTCGGGAAAGCGTCAGGAGGTTCTGCGATTTCAAAAAGTCCTCCGGCGCGCAGCTGCAGTCGTAAGCGGATTGCTGCAGTGCAATGCGCATGATGTCCTGGTTTGTCATTTGCGGCTCCTCGCGGCGTTGGACGTCGGTGTATGGCATGAAAAAGCGGAACACCGAAACGATGTTCCGCTTGTGGTACACCTTCAGGGGCTCGAACCCTGGACACCCTGATTAAGAGTCAGGTGCTCTACCAACTGAGCTAAAGGTGCTCGCCAAATTGCTTATATATAATACCGCTTTGAGCGATGTTTGTCAAGATCTTTATGTAAAAATAAAATTGAAATAAAATGAAAAGGGTGTGAATCACGGATGCGAGGGCGCGATTCCGGCAAGAATAGAGTTGCTGGAATCAGCAAATCAAATCCAGAGGAGGAATTCATCATGTCTCAGAAAAAGCCGAATACGGACATCCGCTGCCGCGTGACCAGCTGCGCCTTCCATTGTGGCGATCAGGAGTATTGCTCGCTGAACTCCATTCAGGTGGAGCCCTGCAAGGACTGCTGCTCCGGCAAGGCCAGCGAGGAGAGCATGTGCGGAAGCTACCGCTGCAAGTAAAGAAGAGAGCCCGCCTGCGACAGCTGTCGCAGGCGGGCTCTCTTCATGCGTCGGAGGGTGTGACGTGCACGGCGACATGCACGTCGCTCTCGAGGAAGCGCCTGTTCCAGTCGAAAGCGCGCCAGTCCTCCATCGTCCAAAAGTCGCCGGCGGCCGCTTCGGCGAAGTTCAGAGGCTCTGCTCCCATAGCCTTGCAGGCCTCAATCGTGCTAAGAAGGGCCTGCTCCAATTCGCGCTCCAGCTCTTCAGTGGGCGCGTTTTTGCTGCTGGCGGCGATGGAGAAGCGCAGTCCGACCTGGATCTGCATGGGAGATGCGCCGGTGTCGACCTGGACGTCGGGAGCGCCGAGGGTGGTCAGTCCAACGGTTTGCTCGCCGAGGGAGAAGGCAAAGGTCTGCTGTCCGCCCTGGAGGATTTTGCAGTAGAGCGATTCCTCGCCGCTCAGCCGGCCGACCAGGGTTCCTTCGTGGAACACGGCGGCGCCCAGAAAGCGGTTGCTCTGCTGCATCTCGGCCTTGGAGACGCTGGTGCTGTCGGGGATGATGGCGGCCGCGGCCTGGGCGGAATCGGAGCCTTCGGACGACTCGGATTTCGGCGCGGGCTCCGCATAGATGGCCAGCGGATCGGAGTAGACGGATCTGCTGCGATAGTAGATGTCGGCGAAGGTCGTGTCGGGAATGAAGCCGTTTTTCGTATAGTCCTCGAAGGTTGCGGTCAGCTCGGTAGACATGCGCGTGCCAATCATCGGGGCCTCAGCGGAGACAAAATCCTTCGCGCTGCCCTTGCAGATTGCCAGCCGTGCGGCGGTATACAGCCGCGGCATGGCCATGATGGTATCGGCGATTCGGATGAAGTGCTCGTCGGCGGCCAGCTTTTCCGATACGACGATCAGATTGATCTGGGAGAGGTCGAGCTTTCGCGGCACAGCCCATTGCAGCAGGTTGAGGGCCTCGTCAAAGTTTTTGCCGCTGGCGGAATAGATCAGGTGATCCGAGCTGCCCGAGCCCCCGGAGCCCTCCTCGCCCTGCTGGCTGGTGATCTTCGGCACTTGAATGCAGATTTCGATCTCGCCCTGTTCGGTCAGATCGACGCCCAGAATGACGGCAAAGGCCAGGTTCTCCACCTGATCGAGCTCGGAACAGCCGGTCAGGAGCATCGCGCACGCGCACAGGAGCGCGGCAAGGATTCGCTTACGCATGGCGGGTTCTTCCCTTCGAACAGATGATTGCCGCGATCAGCAGCGCTGTCAGAGCGCCCTCGGCGCAGAAGAGCCATCCGGCAGCCATCAGGCCGGGCGTGCGCCCGGAGAGCCGGCTGACGGCCAGCAGACTGATGGCGATGAGCGCGAACAGCGCGCAGATGCGGTTCCCAAGGCGGGGCAGGGCGGCTTGCAGCATGATTGTGCTGGTGAAGACGTCGAAGAGCAGCGTGTAGATCAGGCTGATATACCACAGGATGTTTGTGGGGAACTGCAGCGACAGCCCTGTCCGGCCGTTGGCCAGCAGTGTGTCGAGCCGGAAACTGCGGGAAAACAGATTGCCGTCCAGGGTCGCCGGGCACAGCATGCTGTACATCAGGCTGACCAGTGCGGCAAAGCCCACGGAGGTTCCCAGCGCCTTCAAGGGGCAGAGATGGTCCTTCGGATCGCGCTCGTCGGGCGCGGCGACCAGAAAGAGCGCCGATGAAAGGCCGAACCATCCCGCCGATCGGACCGCGCCGTCGAGCAGCGCGGGGATGCCGGGCCCCAGCACCGGGGTGAGCCATTCCACCTGATAATTGCGCGCCTCCAGCAGGATCACGAGCAGCAGGAGCCAGACCAGCGCTTTGCTCCATATGCTGGCGCTCATGCCGATGGCGTTTCCGTTGAGCCGCAGACAGGCCAGGCAGATCGCGAGCAGCGGGAGCAGCAGATAGACGGGGGCCACGTCGGAGAGGGCCATAAAGCTGGCGGAATTGCCGATGGCCGCAGCGACGACGGCAGCGTCGTAAGCGGAGATCGCGAAGAACACCGCGCAGACCAGACGGAATGGGAGCGCAGCCTTGTTCTGCAGCCTCTCCACAGGCGCAGCCTTTTCATTTTTCAGGAGCATCGAAAGCGCCAGGGCGAGCGGAACGGCGAGCAGTCCTCCCAGCAGTATGGAAATCCAGCCGGCGTTGAGCAGTTCGGGCATGTCAATCACGATGCCGTAGACCGCGCGCGCGGCGATGGCCAGCTTTGCAAGGGAACAGGCGGCGTTGTCGGAGATTTGCAGTTTCATTCGGCCTTTTCCTCCTTGACGTGCATCCAGCTGTCGCGGCGGGCGTAGAACATGGGCTTGTTCTGCAGGCGGAGCGAGAGCCTCAGAAGAATATCCGGGTTGTGCGGCCGATAGGGTGAGACCGGCGCGAGATAGGGAACGCCAAAGGAATGGATGCTGCACAGGTGCACGCTGATGACGATCGCCGCGCCCAGCAGTCCGTACAGTCCGAGAAATCCTCCGGCCAGGATGAGCAGCTGACGGCACAGGATCATCGAGAGGTTGAGGCTGTAATTGGGAATGGCGTAGTTGCCCAGCCCCGTCAGCGCGATGAGGATGATCAGAATCGGGCTGATGATCGACGCGGATACGGCCGCCTGCCCGAGGATCAGCGCGCCGACGATGCTGATGGTCGAGCCGATCTGGGAGGGGATGCGCGTTCCGGCCTCGTTGATCAGATAGAAGCAGAACTCCATCAGCAATACCTCCAGCAGGATGGTGAACGGCACGTCAGCGCGGGTCTCGGCGATGGACAGCAGCAGCGTGAACGGCACCAGATGGGTGTGGTGCAGCATGAGCGCCACATAGAGCCCCGGCAGGAACAGCGAAATGACGATGCCCACGATTCGGATCAGGCGCAGAAAGGTGGCGTACTGCCAGCGCAGAAAGGTGTCGTCCGATGCGTGAATCAGGTGAAACAGCGTGATCGGCGCGGTGAGCGCATAGGGCGAATTGTCCGCGAGGATGACGAACTGCCCCTCCTTCAGGCAGGAGGCGGCGCGGTCCGGCCGCTCCGTCTGCAGCATCTGGGGAAACAGCGCGTGGGGCAGATCCTCGATCAGCTGCTGGATGCTGCCGATGCCCTGAATGCTGGCGGCCTGAATGCTGTTCAGCCGCCGGCGGGCCTCATCGATGAGCTTTTCATCGGCGACGCCCTTGAGGTACAGCAGCGCGACGTTGGAGGGGATCTTCGTTCCCACGGTCATGCGCTCCGTGACGAGCTCGTTGGACTGCACATAGCGGCGCAGCAGGGTGATGTTCGTGCGCAGATTTTCGACGAAGCCCTCCTGCGCGCCGATGACCACGGCCTCGTTGGAGGGCTTGTCCACCTGGCGATGGGCGAAGCCGCGGGTATCCAGCAGCAGCGCCTCGTCTGCGCCCTCGATGATCACCGCGGTCATGCCGCCGATCACCGAGGAGATGATCTCCGACATTCGCGATTCCCGCTCGCATTGCGCGATCTCGAGATAGCGGTTCATCAGCTGTTCCGCGCGCTGCTCCGGCGGGATCTCCTCCGGGGACGACGCCTCCTTGCAGGCGTGCAGGATGAATTCGGAGATCTTCTTGTCGTCCGCCATGCCCTCGATGTAGACCGCGCACAGCGGAATATCGCCGCATTCATAGCTGCGCAGAACCACGTCCTTGTTGGAGGGGGCGTTCAGCAGGGTTTTGATGGATTTCAGATTTTGTTTCAATGAGGTCGTGAGCTCCGAGCGGAGCAGCTCGGCGTTTGGCTGTTCGGCCATGAGATCACCTCCAGCGCTTTTTGAATCAGTATTTCCAGAATTGGACACAAATATAAGCGCCGGTTCCAGCGGAGGAACCGGCGCTTCAGACTCGGCAAGCGCGGATGGGCGGCGATTATTGCCAGCGTTCAAGCTTCGAGAGCAGCTCGCGGAGGTAGGTGCGGCAGGCTTCGACATTGTCGCACTGCATGTGGGGCAGGCACTGTTCCACCATTTCATCCCGCGTGCAGTCGCGGATGAAGTGGCCGTCGGAATAGCACCACTTGCAGTATTTCCCGCTGAGCTCGCCCTCGGGCTCCGGCGCGCGCAGGGACTCGTCGTCCAGCGGCATGCCGCAGCTCTGGCAGATGTGTTTGCGGGTTACGCCCAGAAGCGTGTCGACGGAGATGTCGAACCGGTCGGCGATCAGCTTCAGCGTGTCGGTGTTCGGAATGGTCTCGCCGCACTCCCACCTGGAGACGGCCTGGCGCGTGACAAACAGCCGGTCCGCCATCTCGCTCTGGGAGAGATTGTGGCGCTTGCGCAGCTCGAGCAGGATTTCTTTCATCGATTCAGCCCCCTTCGGATGATCCTGGAACCATTATAATCCATGAAAACCCGAATGACAAGCAACGCGCTGTTGCGTGTTTTGCAGTATTTCCGAACATTCATCCGAACAATGCTTGAGTTTACGAAGAATTTCCGAACAATTATCATCCCCGATTTGCAGATATTCATAAACTGTGCGATAATAAGATGTACCTTTCATTTAGAGAGATCAACGTTTTCAAATTGGAGGAATTTCAATGAGGAAGGTTGCAATCGTAATGGGAAGTGACAGCGATCTGGGAACGATGCAGAAAGCCATCGATAAACTCAGGTCGCTTCATATTGCCTGCGAGGTGCGGATTCTCTCCGCCCATCGCACGCCCGAGGCCTGCGCGCAGTTTTCCAGAAGCGCGGAGGAGAACGGCTTCGGCGTGATCATTGCCGCGGCGGGCAAGGCCGCGCACCTGGCGGGCGCCATCGCCGCGAACACCACGCTGCCGGTGATCGGCGTTCCGGTGAAATCGTCCACGCTCGACGGCCTGGACGCGCTGCTGTCCACCGTGCAGATGCCCTCCGGCATGCCGGTGGCCACGGTGGCCATCGACGGCGCGGAGAACGCCGCCATTCTGGCCGCGCAGATTCTGGCCCTGACGGACGAAAACCTCAATGCCGCGATCAAGACCATGCGCCGGGAAATGACCGAAGCGGTGGAAGCCAAGGATCGCAAAATCCGCGAACAGTTTGCCTGACCGATCAATGATGGAGGATGAAGAAAATGGAAAAGACGGTTCAGCTCTATGAGGGCAAGGCGAAGAAGGTCTTCGCAACCAACGATGAAAATCTGGTGATCGTTTCCTATAAGGACGACGCAACCGCGTTCAACGGCCTGAAGAAGGGCACCATCTCGGGCAAGGGCGTCATCAACAACCGCATGTCCAACATGCTGATGCAGATGCTGGAGAAGAACGGCGTGCCGACCCACTTCGTCGAGGAGCTCTCCGAGCGCGACACCGTGGTCAGGAAGGTCTCCATCGTGCCGCTGGAGGTCATCATCCGCAACATCTCCGCCGGCTCCTTCGCCAAGCGCTACGGCGTGGAGGAGGGCATCGTCTTCGACGAGCCGACCATCGAGTTCTCCTACAAGAACGACGATCTGGGCGATCCGCTGATCAACGAATATCACGCGCTGGCGCTCAAGCTGGCCACCAAGGCGGAGATCGAGACGATCAAGTCCATGGCGTTCAAAATCAACGAGCTGCTCAAGGAGCGCTTCGCGAAGGTGAACATCACGCTGGTGGACTTCAAGCTGGAGTTTGGCCGCCTGTCCGACGGCACCATCGTGCTGGCCGACGAGATCTCCCCCGACACCTGCCGCTTCTGGGATTCCACGACCCATGAGAAGCTGGACAAGGACCGCTTCCGCCGCGATCTGGGCGGCGTCGAGGACGCGTACAACGAAGTTATGCGCCGCATGATGGCGGACTAAGGAGTGTGCGCATGAGCAATCTTCACGAGGAATGCGGTGTATTTGGAATTTACTGTCGCGACGACATGAACGTCGTCTCTGCCTCCTACTATGCGCTGTACGCACTGCAGCATCGCGGACAGGAGAGCTGCGGCATCGCGGTCAATGACGACGGCGTGATCCGCTGCGTTAAGAATCCCGGCCTGGTGAACGAGGTCATCACCCGCGAAGCGGTGGAGACCCTGGGCACGGGAAAGATGGCCGTCGGCCATGTACGCTATGGCACCTCCGGCGCGGATCCGCGCCAGAATGCTCAGCCATTGGTGGTCAATCATGTCAAGGGCTACATGGCCCTTGCGCACAACGGCGCGCTGACCAATGCCCGCGAGCTGCGGGAGGAGCTGGAGCTGAAGGGCTCCATCTTCCACATGACCAGCGACACCGAAGTCATTTCCTACATCATCACCCGGGAACGGCTGAACTCGAAGTCCATCGAGGAGGCCGTTTGCCGGAGCATGGACGTCATCGCCGGCGCGTATTCGCTGATCGTGATGTCACCCCAGAAGCTGATCGCCGCCCGCGATCCCCACGGCTTCCGGCCGCTGTGCATGGGCAGAATCGGCGAAAACGTGGTCTTTGCCTCGGAGAGCTGCGCGCTGGACGCCATCGGCGCGACCTTCGAGCGCGATCTGGAGCCCGGCGAGATCGTGATCGTCGACAAAAACGGCGTGCGCAACGATACCACGCACGTGGGCACGAAGCCCAAGACCACCTGCGTGTTCGAGTACATCTACTTCGCCCGGCCAGATTCCGTCATCGACGGCAGCTCCGTGCACACGGCCCGCCTGCGCGCGGGCGCGTTCCTGGCGCTGGAGCATCCGGCGCAGGCGGACGTGGTGATCGGCGTGCCGGATTCCGGCATCGACGCGGCCATCGGCTTTTCGCGCCAGTCCGGCATTCCCTATGAGATCGGATTCATCAAGAACAAGTACATCGGCCGCACGTTCATCCAGCCCACCCAGGCCGACCGCGAGAACAAGGTGCGCATCAAGCTCAACGTGGTCTCGTCGGTGGTGAAGGGCAAGCGCGTGGTGCTGGTGGACGATTCCATCGTGCGCGGAACCACCTCGGCGCGCATCGTGAAGATGCTTCGCGAGGCGGGCGCCACTGAGGTGCACATGCGCTCGTCGGCGCCGCCGTTCATGCATCCCTGCTATTTCGGCACGGATGTGGACAGCTGCGACAAGCTGATTGCGTGCAAGTATCCCATCGAAAAGATCAAGGACATCATCGGCGTGGATTCCCTGGGCTATCTCAGCGTGGAGAGTGCGAAGCTGCTGGCGGACAACTGCCATGGCTTCTGCACCGCCTGCTTTGACGGCGATTACCCCTGCGATCCGCCCAAAAATCCCGGAAAGTGCCTGTTTGAACGCAGATTATCGGAGGTTAACGAATGATGAAGAGTTTCAGTGAAAGCTACCGCGCAGCCGGCGTCGATATCACTGCCGGCTACAAGGCGGTTGAACTGATGAAGAAGCACATCGCCCGCACCCGCAACGAGGGCTGCGTGGACGACGTGGGCGGCTTTGGCGGCTGCTTCGGGCTGAACCTGGCGGGCATGGAAGAGCCCGTGCTGGTGTCCGGCACCGATGGATGCGGCACGAAGGTGAAGCTGGCCATCCTGATGGACAAGCACGACACCATCGGCATCGACGCCGTCGCCATGTGCGTCAACGACATCATCTGCTGCGGCGCGAAGCCCCTGTTCTTCCTGGACTACATCGCCTGCGGCAAGAACATCCCCGAGAAGATCGCCGAGATCGTCAGCGGCGTGGCCGAGGGCTGCGTCCAGTCCGGCGCTGCGCTGATCGGCGGCGAGACGGCCGAGCATCCCGGCATGATGCCCGTGGAGGACTACGATCTGGCCGGCTTCGCCGTGGGCATCGTGGACAAGAAGAGGATCATCGACAAGAACCGGATGAAGCCCGGCGACGTCGTGATCGGCCTGGCCTCCACCGGCATTCACTCCAACGGCTTCAGCCTGTGCCGAAAGGTGTTCGACATCGACAGCAATCCCGACAGCCTGTATGAGGCGCGGGAGGAGCTGGGCGGAAAGAGCATTGCCGAGACGCTGCTGACCCCCACGAAGATCTACGTCAGGAGCATCCTGGCGCTGCTTGAGAAGGTGGACGTCAAGGGCATCAGCCACATCACCGGCGGCGGCTTCTACGAGAACATCCCGCGCTCCATCCCCGACGGACTGGGTGCGAAGATCGACAAGTCCGCCGTCAAGGTGCTGCCCATCTTCGATCTGATCGCGAAGACCGGCAATATCCCCGAGCGCGACATGTTCAACACCTACAACATGGGCGTGGGCATGAGCGTGGTGGTTCCCGCAGAAGAAGCGGAGACTGCGCTGGAGGTTCTGCGCGCCAACGGCGAGGATGCTTACGTCATCGGCGAGATCGTCGAATCCGAGGAAAAGGTGATTCTGTAATGAAGGTCAGAGTTGCTGTACTGGTCTCCGGAGGCGGAACGAATCTGCAGGCACTGATCGACGCCGCCCACCGGGGAGAGCTGCCCTCGGCGGAGCTTTCGCTGGTGGTTTCCAACAATGCGGACGCCTATGCGCTTCAGCGCGGGGAGAAGGCCGGTATCGAGACGGCCGTCTGCCTGCGGAAGGGCCGGTCCCAGGAGGCGTTCGAGGCGGAGCTGCTGGAGATTCTCCGCGCGCATGAAATTGAAATGGTGGTCCTTGCGGGCTTCATGGCGATTCTGTCGGAGCGCTTTGTGGCCCATTATCCCGACCGGATCCTCAATGTGCATCCGTCGCTCATCCCGTCGTTCTGCGGCGCGGGCTTTTACGGCCTGCATGTGCACGAAGCGGCGCTGGCATACGGCGTGAAGGTCACGGGCGCAACGGTGCACTTCGTGAATGAAATTCCCGACGGCGGCCGGATCATCTTTCAGAAGGCCGTCGAGGTTCTCGACGGCGATACGCCGCAGAGCCTTCAGCGCCGCGTGATGGAGCAGGCCGAGTGGATCCTGCTGCCCCGCGCGGTGGAGAAGGTGGCAAGTGAACGGATGAAGGAGAGAGCATAAATGCAGAATGTGTTTCAGGCGGTTGGCGCAACGAGCTATCCCGGGCGCGGCATCATCGCGGGCCGGACGGCGGACGGCGCGAAGGCCTTTTTTGCGTATTTCATCATGGGTCGGAGCGTGAACTCCCGCAACCGCGTGTTCGTGCGGGAGGGCGAGGGCATTCGCACCCAGGCGTTCGATCCGAGCAAGATGGTGGATCCCTCTCTGGTGATCTACGCGCCGGTTCGCAAGATCGGAAAGTACACCATCGTGACCAACGGCGATCAGACCGATACGATCTACGACGCCGTCGCCGCAGGCAAGACCTTTGCCGACGCGCTGCGCACCCGCGAGTTTGAGCCGGATGCGCCCAACTACACCCCCCGCATCAGCCTGATCGCGGACTTCGCAAACGGCTTCCGCTTTGACATGGGCATCCTGAAGGCGGCGGATTCCACGGGCGAGCGCTGCCTGCGCTGCTTCTATGAGTACGAGGATATGCCCGCGGGCGAAGGGCGCTTTCTGCACACCTATCGCTGCGACGGCAATCCCATTCCGTCCTTCGAGGGCGAGCCGGAGGTCATCTCGCTGAGTGGCGATCTGGACGCGCTGACCGACGGCATCTGGAATGCGCTGAACGCCGACAACCGCGTGTCCCTGTGGACCGAAGCGGTCGATCTGGCCACCGGCGCCTGCGAGAGCCGCATCATCAACCGCAATGCGTGAGGAGGAAACTGCAATGGCGCATGAAATCGCACTGAAATATGGCTGCAACCCGAATCAGAAGCCCGCGCGCATCTTCATGGAGGGCGGCGAGCTGCCCCTCGAGGTGCTCAACGGCCGCCCCGGTTACATCAATTTTCTCGACGCGCTGAACAGCTGGCAGCTGGTGAGCGAGCTCAAGGCGGCCACCGGCGTGCCCGCCGCCGCGTCGTTCAAGCACGTCAGCCCGGCGGGCGCGTCCATCGGACTGCCGCTGAGCGATGTGCTGAAGACCATCTATTTCGTGCCTGCGGACCTGGAGCTGTCCCCGCTGGCCTGCGCCTACGCCCGCGCCCGCGGTGCGGACCGCATGTCGTCCTTCGGCGATTTTATCGCGCTGAGCGACGTCTGCGACGTGCCCACTGCGAAGCTGATCGCCCGCGAGGTCTCCGACGGCGTGATTGCCCCCGGCTATGAGCCCGAGGCGCTGGAGATTCTGAAGGGCAAGCGCAAGGGCAGCTACAACATCATCCGGATCGATCCCGATTATGTGCCCGCCGAGCTGGAGCGCAAGATGTGCTATGGCATTACCTTTGAGCAGGGCAGAAATGCCGTCGCGATCCGCGAGGACATGCTCTCCAACGTCGTCACGAAGAACGCGGCACTGACGGCGGAGCAGAAGCGCGACCTGATGATCGCGCTGATTACCCTCAAGTATACCCAGTCCAATTCCGTCTGCTATGTCAAGGACGGCCAGGCCATCGGCATCGGCGCGGGCCAGCAGTCCCGCATCCATTGCACCCGTCTGGCCGGCAACAAGGCCGACAACTGGCATCTGCGCCAGCACGAGAAGGTGCTCGCCCTGCCCTTTAAGGAGGAGCTGGGCCGCCCGGAACGCGACAACGCCATCGACGTGTACATTTCCGACGACTATGAGGACGTCATCGGCGACGGCGTCTGGCAGAGCTGCTTCACCCGCCAGCCCGAGCCGCTGACCCGCGAGGAGAAGAAGGAGTACCTGTCCAAGGTCACCGGCGTTGCGCTGGGCAGCGACGCGTTCTTCCCGTTCGGCGACAACATCGTCCGCGCACACCGCAGCGGCGTGACCTGCATCGCCCAGCCCGGCGGCTCCATCCGCGACGACCTCGTGATCGAGGCCTGCAACGGCTATGGCATCGCCATGGCGTTCACGGGTCTGCGCTTGTTCCATCACTAAGAGATTTGGAGGAAGTCTACATGAAGATTATGGTCGTTGGCGGCGGTGGACGCGAGCATGCGATCATCCGCAAGCTGCGCGAAAATCCCTCCGTTACGGAAATTTTTGCCCTGCCGGGCAACGCCGGAATCGCCCAGGAGGCCACCTGCGTGAACGTGAAGGCGACGGATATCGACGGCATCGTGAAGTTTGCCGTTGAGAACGCCATTGAGTTTGCTGTTGTCGCGCCGGACGATCCGCTCGCCATGGGCGCGGTGGATGCGCTCCACGCGAAGGGCATCCCGTGCTTCGGCCCGGTGGCCAAGGCCGCGCAGATTGAGAGCAGCAAGGCCTTCGCCAAGCAGCTGATGAAGAAGTACGGCATTCCCACCGCATCCTTCGAGGTGTTCGAGGATTCGGAATCCGCCATCCGCTACGTCCGCAATGCGAAATGTCCCCTGGTGGTCAAGGCGGACGGCCTTGCGCTGGGCAAGGGCGTTCTGATCTGCCAGACCAATGCGGAGGCGGAGCAGGCGGTGCGCTCCATGATGCTGGAGCATCGCTTCGGCAGCAGCGGCGCGAAGGTCGTCGTTGAGGAATTCCTTCAGGGCCCCGAGGTTTCCGTGCTGGCATTTACCGACGGCAATGTCGTCAAGCCCATGGTGTCCTCCATGGATCACAAGCGCGCCAACGACGGCGATCAGGGCCTGAACACCGGCGGCATGGGCACGATCGCGCCCAATCCGTACTATACGCCCGAAGTCGCAAAGCGCTGCATGGACGAGATCTTCCTGCCCACCATCCGCGCGATGAAGGCGGAGGGGCGCACCTTCAAGGGCTGCCTGTATTTCGGACTGATGATCACCGAGCAGGGCCCGAAGGTCATTGAGTACAACTGCCGCTTCGGCGATCCGGAGACCCAGGTGGTGCTGCCCCTGCTCAAGAGCGATTTGTTCGATATCATGCGCGCCGTTGAGAGCGGCACGCTGGATCAGACCGAGGTCGAGTTCTCCAAGGGCGCAGCCTGCTGCGTGATGCTGGCATCCGGCGGCTATCCGGAGGCCTATGAGAAGGGCAAGGTCATCGAACTGGGCAAGGCGCCCGAGATGGCCGAGGTCTTCCACAGCGGCACCGGAAGAAATGAAGCCGGAGAGCTGGTCACCGCCGGCGGCCGTGTGCTGGGCATCTGCTGCGTGCGCGACGAGCTGGAGAGCGCGATTCGCGCGGCCTATACCGCCGCGTCTCAGGTGCGGTTCGAAAAGCTGCACATGCGCACGGACATCGGCGCGCGCGCGCTGGCCTGCCTGAACAGGACGGAGGAATGACGATGGTTTACAGACTGTATGTGGAAAAGAAGCCCGGCTTCGATCACGAAGCGCAGGGATTGCTCAATGAGCTGCGCTCTTTCCTGGGAATCAAGGGCCTGAACAGCCTGCGCGTGCTGAATCGCTACGACGTGGAGAACCTGAACCAGGAGATCTATCAGCGCGCCGTCAGCGGCGTGTTCTCCGAGCCGCAGCTGGACGAGGTCTACGAGGAGCTGCCCGCGGGCGCGGATTTCGTGCTGGCGGCCGAGTATCTGCCCGGCCAGTTCGACCAGCGCGCCGATTCTGCCGCCCAGTGCATTCAGCTGATGGCCCAGTGCGAGCGCCCCATCGTTCGCACGGCCACTGTTTACATGATGAACGGCGCCCTGTCGGTGGAGGATATCGAGAAGATCAAGCATCATGTCATCAATCCTGTGGAGCGCCGCGAGGCTTCTCTGGACAGGGTGGACTCCCTGAAGATGGAGTACGAGCTTCCCGAAACCGTGGCGACACTGGATGGCTTCACGAAGCTGGACGATGAGGCGCTGTTTGCGCTGATCAAGACCTATGCGCTGGCCATGGATCGCGCGGACATCGCATTCTGCCGCGACTATTTCCGCAGCATCGATCGCGATCCTACGCTGACCGAGCTGCGCATGCTGGATACCTACTGGTCCGATCACTGCCGCCACACCACGTTCCTGACGGAGCTGACCGACGTGAGCTTTGAGGACGAGGATGTGCAGCGCGCCTATGAGAAGTATCTCGCGATGCGCGAGGAGCTCCATCGCACCAAGCCGGTGACTCTGATGGACATTGCGACCATCGGCGCGAAGGTGCTGGCGAAGCGCGGCGATCTGACAGATCTGGACGAGTCTGAGGAAATCAATGCCTGCACCATCAAGATCAAGGTGGACGTGGAAGGCGCGCAGGAGGATTGGCTGCTGCTGTTCAAGAATGAGACGCACAACCATCCCACCGAGATCGAGCCCTTCGGCGGCGCAGCCACCTGCATCGGCGGCGCAATCCGCGATCCGCTGTCCGGCCGCAGCTATGTCTATCAGGCGATGCGCGTGACCGGCG
>JBJEUD010000192.1:0-8047 GCA_051883655.1 Candidatus Faecivicinus sp.
CCCCGCAAGGGGGATGATCCCCCTTGACCCTGCTTCTGCTGCCGCGCTTTCTATTGCGGCTTACAGCTCGATTCCCGCCCTGTGCCATGACACAGGGTCTCATCATCTCATGGAGGTCCCACAAAAGATGAAATTCCTGCACGTCTCCGACATTCATCTCGGCAAGCGCCTTTTCGGCTGCTCTCTCATCGACGATCAGGCCCACATTCTCAGTCAAATCCTCCTCCTCGCCGCTCGTCCCGATGTGGACGCCATCCTCATCGCCGGCGACGTCTATCACCGCGCTCAGCCCCAGCCTGACGCCATCGCCCAATTCAGCCGCTTCCTCACCGACCTCTCCCACCTCCAAAAGCCCACCTTCATCGTTCGCGGCAACCACGACGGCGAGGCCCAGCTCGCCTACGCCTCCCCCCTCCTGGCCGCCTCCGGCATCCATATCAGCGACATCTTCAACGGCTCCCTCCAGAAAACCACCCTCTCCGATGCCCACGGCAGCCTCAACATCTACCTCCTCCCCTTCCTGAAGCCCTCCCAGGCCCGCAAATTCTACCCCGACGACCCCATTGAAACCTATGCCGATGCCGTCGCCGCCGCCATCGCTCACGCCAACCCCGACCCCCGCGCCCGCAATGTGCTCGTCACCCACCACTTCATCACCGGCGCGCAGACCAGCGACTCCGAGGAGCGCTCCATCGGCGGCCTCGACCAGATCCCCGCCAGTACCTTCGACGCCTTTGATTACGTCGCCCTCGGCCACCTCCACAAGCCCCAGACCCTCGCCCACGGCCGCCTGCGCTATTGCGGCGCGCCGCTGATCTATTCCTTCGACGAGTGCGGACAGAATCGCTCCGCCACCCTCGTCACCCTCGGCGAAAAGGGCTCCGAAAACACCTTCGAGCTCGTTCCCTTCGAGCCCCTCCATCCCTGCCGCCGCCTCGAGGGCGCCCTCGCCGACCTCTGTGCACAGCCCCGCAGCGAGGACTACGTCCAGATCCACCTCACCGACCCCGTGCGCCCCCTCGACCCCGTCGGCGCGCTGCGGCTCACCTACCCCAACCTGCTCAACCTCACCTTCGACCAATCCCAGTCCGCCGGGCACTCCGACAGTTCTCAGCCCCTCGACCCCGCCCTCAGCCCCCTCGAGCACTTCATCGCCTTTTATACCGCCCGCAACGGCCATCCCCCCGCCGACGCCCAGACCGATCTCATCCGCGAAATCATCCAGCAAGGAGGCCCGGACGCATGAAACCCCTTCAGCTCACCCTCAGCGCCTTCGGCCCCTTCGCCGAAATCACCACCGTGGACTTCGCCGCCCTCGGCCGCAGCGGCCTGTTCCTGATCTCCGGCGACACCGGCTCCGGCAAGACCACCCTCTTCGACGGCATCTCCTTCGCCCTCTACGGCTCCGCCAGCGGCGGCGGAGACCGGCGCGATCCCTCCGACTTCCGCAGCCACTTCGCCAGCCCCAGGTCCGAAACCTACGTCGAGCTCACCTTCGAGCACCGCGGCCGCACCTATACCCTCCGCCGCAACCCCACCTACCTCCGCGAGGGCTACAAGACCCCCCGCACCCACGACGCCGCCATGTCCTGCGCCGAGACCGGCGAGCTCTGGGACGGCGCCCGGGAGGTCACCGCCGCCGTCACCGCCCTCCTCGGGCTGGACGAGCGCCAGTTCCGCCAGACCATGATGATCGCCCAGGGCGATTTCCTGCGCATCCTCCACGCCACCAGCGCCGAGCGCGAGCGCATCTTCGAGGAGGTCTTCGGCGCACAGCTCTACGATACCATCGAAACCGAGGTCTCCCAGCGCTGGAAGACCGCCCGCGACGCGCGGAAGGAATCGCTGCTCAAATACGACCAGCTCTTCAGCTCCCTGCGCCTGACGGACGAGGCCATCCTCAGCCTGCGCGAAGCCCCTGACCGCGCCGACGACGCCGTCGCCCTGCTGGACGCCCACTGCAAATCCGGTGCAGCGCAGCTGAAGCAGCTGGAGGCCGATCTCGCCGACGCGGAGGCCCGCCTCGCCCAGTGCCGGGAACAGCTGAGCACCGGCCGGATGATCAACGACGGCCTGGACCGGCTGTCCCGGACCGAGGCCGCCCTCGCCCAGGAGGAGGGCCGCGCCGGCGAGTTTTCCCGGCTCGCCCTCACCCGCGCCCGCGCCGAGCAGGCCCGCGAGGTTTCGAAGCGCTTTGAGGCCGTCGCCCGGCTGGAGGACGAGCAGTCCCGCCGCCAGCGGCAACTCCGGGACGCCCGCGCACGCGCCGACTCCGCCCACGCCGGGGAAATCCGCGCCGAAGAGCAGCTCGCCCAGGCCGCATCCGACTGGAATCAGCTGCCCGGGCTGCGCGCCCGCGCTGACGCGCTGAAGGCGTCCGCCGACGATCTGACGAAGCTGTCCGCCCTCGTGACCCAGACCCGCGACGCCTACACCCGCCATCGCGCCGCCCGCAAGGAGAGCGAGGCCGCCCAGGCCCGATACGCGCAGCGCTTCGACCAGTTCATGCGCTCCCAGGCCGGCCTGCTGGCCCGGGAGCTCCGCGACGGCGAGCCCTGTCCCGTGTGCGGCGCGACCGTCCATCCCCGCCCCTGCGCTCTCCCGCCGGAATCGGCCACCCAGGAGGATGTGGAGCGCGCCCAGCAGTCGATGCGCCAGCTCTCCGATGCGGAGCAGAAGCTGGCCGGCGACTGCCTGCAGCTCAAGACCCGCAGTCTGGCGCTGCACCAGTCCGTGCAGACCGCGCTGGGCCGCGAGATCAACATCTCCAACGCCGACGGCGAGGCCCAGTCCGCCCGCGCGGAATGGCTCGCGCTGAACAGCCGCCTGGACGCCATTGAAAAGGCATATCGCGCCGCGGATTCCGCCGCCACCGCCGCCCGCAGGCAGCGCGCCGCCGCGCAGAGCGCCTGTGAAACCCTGTCCGAACAGCTGACCGCCGTGGACCGCGAGCTGGAGGCCGCCCGCGCGGACGCCCGGCGCGCGCTGTCCGAATCGGGCTTTCCCACCGAGGCCGACTACCTCGCCGCCCGCCGGGACGACCGGGAGATCAGCCGCCTGCAGTCCGCCGTGGAGGGGCACGAGCGGCAGCTGGCCCATCTGCGCGAGGCCCTCGCCGACCTGCGTCCGCGCTGGCAGGGCCGCGATCGCGTGGACCTGACCGCCGTCGAAGCGGGCCTGCAGGCCCTGGACGGGCAGCGCAAAGCCCTGTCCGCCGCCCGCCAGTCCCTCGCCACGGACTGCGAGGTCAACGCCGCCGCGCTCAGGCGCCTGCGCGCCGTCGCCCGGGAGCTGAGCCAGGCCCGGGAGCAGTTCAGCCTGCTGGACAACCTCTACCGCACGCTCACCGGCCAGCTGGCGGGCCAGGACCGGATCTCCTTCGAGACCTACGTGCTGCAGTACTACTTTCGCCGCGTGATCCTCGCGGCCAACGACCGGCTCAGCCGGATGTCCGCCGGGCGCTTCTATCTCTCCTGCCAGGAGGAGCCCGCGAAGCGCAACACCAAGTCCGGCCTGGGGCTGGACGTGTTCGACGCGCTCACCAACCGTCGCCGCGACGTGAAGACCCTGTCCGGCGGCGAGTCCTTCCTGGCGTCGCTGGCGCTGGCGCTGGGCTTTGCCGACGTGGTGCAGGCCTCCTCCGGCGGCGTGCAGCTGGACGCAATCTTCATCGACGAGGGCTTCGGCTCGCTGGACGAGGAGTCGCTGCTGCGCGCCATGGCCACCCTCTCCCGCCTGACCGAGGGCGACCGGCTGGTGGGCGTGATCTCCCACGTGCCGCTGCTGCGGGAGATGATCGACGCCCGCCTGCTGGTGACGCGCACACAGTCCGGCAGCTCCCGCTGCGAACAGCTCTGTATGATTTAACACATATTTAACTCGCATTTGCAGCGATTCCGCTATGTTTTTGCGTCTAATATGTGCTATACTCACCGGGCATCTGCGAGAGGATCCCGTCGAATCCGGTCGATCTCCCGCGGACACGCCTGCACAAAATTTCGGAGGCATTGCAATGGCAAAGAAACAGTCCCGCCGCAAGCTGAAAAGACAGAATAAATGGTATCTGTATGCAGTCGTTCTCGCAGGAATTGCCGTCGTCACTCTGGTCGCGGCGCAGATCGTCGTTCAAATGTCGAACGCGCGGGATATCCCGGCGGACCGCGATATGACGATTCTCTCCCTGCCGCAGGCCACGGAAGCCGCCGATTCGCCCGCCTTCGCCGCCGTCGCGGATCCGCTCGCCGCAGTCCTGCCCGAAGCGACCGCCGCGCCCACCCCGGAGCCGACCGCCGTGCCTACCCCGGAGCCGACCGCCGCGCCCGCTTCGGAACCGTTCGAGTATCTCCCCGTGGTGAAGAAGGCGCAGACCACGGAAAAGAAGATCGCCATCACCGTGGACGACTGCTTCCAGGTGAACAACCTCGCCCGCATCTGCTCGACGGCGGACAAGTACGGCGGCCGCCTGACCCTGTTCCCCATCGGCGAAAATCTCTCCAAGGCCGGCATGTCCGACCTGCTGAAGCTGGCCGTGAGCAAGGGCTTCCAGATCGAGAACCATACCTGGAGCCACGCCCGCGTGTTCCGCCTGTCCGACGAGGAGATGGCCGCCGAGATCTGGAAGCAGCGCAACGCGCTGAACCAGGCGCTGGGCGTGAACTATCAGCAGAGCTTCTTCCGCCTGATGGGCGGCGACGGCGAGTATGACCAGCGCACCCACAGCTATCTCAAGCAGCTGGGCTTCAGGGGCATCGCCGACTGGACGCTGTCCGGCTCCGACGCGGACATGAGCCTGATCAACTCCACGCTGGCGCCCGGCGTGATCTACCTGTTCCACACCACCGACGCGGACACCGCCAAGCTGGAGGAGTTCATCCCCTACGCCGCCTCTCAGGGCTACGAGCTCGTCACGCTGAACGAGCTGCTGGGCTATCCCGCCAACACCTGGACCGACCTGTCCACCGCCGAGACCTCCATGCCCCAGCCCCAGGCCTACACCGTGGAGTACCGCGAGCAGAAGAACGGCGACTATTCCTGGGCCGTAGTGAAGATTCAGGCGAAGCTCGAGGAGCTGGGCTACCTTCGCGCCACCTCCTCCCACGCGGTGATCGGCCAGTGCGCCGACGGCGTGTACGGCGAAAGCACCGCCAGTGCGGTGGCCGCCTTCCAGGCCTCCGTGGGCCTTCCCGCCACAGGCGTGGCCGATGTGGACACCCAGTCCGCGCTGCTGGGCGGCGCATAAGGCCAAAGCCTTCCCAAAAAATGCAGGCCCCGGGACGCTCCATCCAGGAGCATCCCGGGGCTTAAAATTTTGAAGGCGCGTTCGCAGAACCACCTGTGAGATCGGGCGCGGCGGCGTGTACGGCGCGCCCGTGTTTTTCCGCAGGCGGCGGAAAAACAGCACCCTTGGTCAGGAAATCGCCCGGAAAATCGTGAGATTTTCAGATTTCCGCAGTTTTCTTCCTGCTCGATGAAAATCCTCAGATTTTCATCGAAAGTGTCAAAAAATCCTTTTTTGACATGCAAAGGCCCCGGGACGCTCCATCCAGGAGCATCCCGGGGCCTTTGCATGGGCGTGTGCGGTCAGAATTTCGCCAGCATCGCCTCGGCGCGGGCGCGGTCGTCCGCCGAGAGCAGCGGCAGCAGCCATTCGGCGTAGGCGTTCAGCCCGGCGGGATCGATGGGCTTCGGCGCGGGGCCCACCCGGCGCAGGAAGTTCTCCCGGAAGATCTTGCCGAGAATCTGTTCGGACAGCCCCAGGCCCGTGCCGGACACGTCCTGCACCCGGAAGGGCTCGCCGCCCGCCAGCGTCTTCACCACGAAGTCCACGATGGAATCCTGGCTGCTGAACACCACGTCGCCCTCGTCGTCCACCATGTCGCTGCCGAACACCAGCTTGTCCTGATAGCGGTCGAAGAAGGCGCGCCAGCCCTCCCGGTCGGCCAGGAAGTCGTGGTACATCTCGCTGCCGGGCGTCAGGTCGAACCAGAGGTTTTCATAGGCGTCCAGCACGCGCTCGGCATGGGCGCGGTCGTCGGAGGTGAAGTAGAGGTGGGCCATGGACGCGCACAGCTTCGGATGCCGCGCCAGCACGTTCTCCACCTCGCCGTAAATCTGCGGAAGGGACGGGAAGCCCTCGCCCACGCACAGCCAGTGGTTCTCCACGGCGAAGCGCGGCGCGGTTTCGGCGCTCCAGAAGGTGGCGGGATCGCCGGCGTGCCAGGTCACGGCCAGCTGCGCCTCCTCCGCCAGCGCGAAGGCCCGGGAGAACGCCGCGCCGTCCAGCGGCAGCTGCAGTCTGCGGTAGACGCTGGGCTTGCTCTCCAGCAGCTTCCAGCCGTCGAAGCCCGCGTCCAGCATCAGCCGAAGCTGCCGCTCGTGGCTCTGGGCCGTGGGCTCCAGATTGGGCAGATACACCATGCCGCCGAACACATACGCCCGCTCCGGCGCCAGCTTCTTCACCAGCAGGCACTCCAGCGTGTTCAGCGGATCGCCGTTGCAGGGAATGGCCATCACGCCGAACTTCTCATAGTGAAAGTGATCCACCATCTCCAGCAGCTTCTCCGGCCGATGGTTGTCCAGATGGGTATGACTGTCGATCATGCGCATGAAACCGACCTCCTGATTGCCTTTTTTGACAACATTATACTCCCGCAGGCGCGGAAAGTCAAAGCCCGGACATCATTATTAAGTTTTTTGGAGACGCGCGCCCAGCCCTTGCCAAAGGGGCGTTTGTAGGGTATAATAATGGATGGCGCATCCTTGCCACGACGCAAAGATCGTGGCCGAAGTCCATAAGGAGGTGAAACACCATGAACCAGTATGAAGTCATGTACGTGATCGACCCGGCGCTGGAAGATGGCGCTAGAGTTGAGCTGATCAACCGTTTTTCCGACCTCGTGAAGAAGAACGGCGGCGAAATCGACCGCGTTGACGAGTGGGGCAAGCGCCGTCTGGCGTATGCCATCAACTACAAGACCGAGGGCTACTATGTGCTGATGTACATCAAGGCCCCGTCCGAGCTGCCCCGTGAGCTGGAGCGCAATCTGCAGATCGCGGATTCCGTTCTGCGCTACCTCGTGGTCCGCTACGAAGGAGCTCTGCCGGCCAAGCGCGAGCCGCTGAAGCCCTATGCTCCCCGTGAGAACGCCGAGGCTGCCCCCGCAGTCGAGGCCCCCGCTGCCGTGGAGGCTCCCGTTGCCGAAATCGTCGACGACGAGCGCCCCGTTTCGGAAGCTGAATAACGACCCCACGCCGAAAGGCAGGTGCGAAGCATGAATAAGGTAATCCTCGTTGGCAATCTGGCTGCGGATCCCGAATCCCGCACGACCCAGAGCGGCATTTCGCAGTGCACGCTGCGCCTGGCCGTGCAGCGCCGCTTTGCCAATCAGCAGGGCGTGCGCGAAGCGGATTTCTTCAATGTGATCTGCTGGCGGCAGACGGCGGACTTCTGCGCCCGCTATCTGTCCAAGGGCCGCAAGATCGCGGTGGAAGGCAGCATTCAGAACCGTTCCTATGATGCGCAGGACGGCTCGAAGCGCTATGTCACCGAGATCATCGCCGACAATGTGGAGTTCTGCGACTCCCGCGCCGACGCAGCGCGTCCTCGCACCGACAATCCGCCGCCCGTCCCGGAACCGCCCGTTGGCTATGGCGCCAATAACAGCAACGGCGGCTTCACCGAGGTTGACGACGACGAGCTTCCGTTCTGATCGCCCTGAGCGATCTCATCTACGCGGTTCGAAGGTCATCCTTCGTCCGCTCTTCTGAAACTGACAAGGAGGAACGCTAACATGTCTGAAGATAGAGGCGATCGCGTTCGCCGTCCTCGTGGCCGCAAGCCCCGCAGGAAGGTGTGCGCATTCTGCGTTGACAAGGTTCAGCACATCGATTACAAGGATGTTGCGAGACTGCGTCGCTTCACCAGCGAGCGCGGCAAGATCCTGCCCCGCCGCATGATGGGCACCTGCGCAAAGCATCAGCGTCAGCTGTCCACCGCCATCAAGCGCGCGCGTACCATCGCTCTGATGCCCTACGTGTCCGACTGATC
>JBJEUD010000193.1:0-7864 GCA_051883655.1 Candidatus Faecivicinus sp.
GGGCACTGCCCGCGAAGAATCCGTTGCATGAGCGCGTCAGCAATCGGTGGCGGGCACTGCCCGCCAGCGGTTGGCGGAGAAGGTGAGATGAATGACGCATCCGTTGGGGATGCGGACGCTCTCGGGGTCAAGGCGGGCGTCGAGTACTGTTTCCATCAGCGAGCGGATGAAGCCAGCGTGCGTGAAGGCAACTGCGTTTTCACAGGGATCGGACTCCAAAAGATGGAGAAATTCGGCGGCGCGGGCGCGCAGTTGATCTGCGGTTTCGCCGCCAAAGGGTGAGAAGTCCATCGTCGCGCGGCACTGGGCGTATTTGTCGCCGTATTCGGCATAGCAGTCGGGAATGTAACGCTCGGTCAGGATGCCTACATCGCGCTCGCGCAGCAAGGGCAGCTGAATCGGGTCGCAGCCGGGCAGCGCAGTCCGGGCTGTCTGAATCGCGCGGCAGAGATCGCTGGAATAGATCCGGTCGAAGGATATGCCCCGGAGCTGCTCGCCGGCGCGCCGGGCATCGTCCAGGCCCTGAGCGGTCAGGGGCAGCTGCGTCCATCCGCTGTGGCGGTTCTCCAGATTGGGCACGCTCTGGCCGTGGCGCACAAGATATAAATTCATGGTCGTCAGCCTCCAATTCTCAGTAAGAGGATTGTAGCACGATATTGGGGAATTGACAAGTGCGGAAATTCATGCTATAATAATTAAGTTCAATTTCCGGTGATTATAGCCTGAAGGATCCACCTGTTCCCATACCGAACACAGAAGTTAAGCTTCAGCACGCTGATGGTACTTGGCTGGAAACGGCCCGGGAGAGTAGGTCGTCGCCGGATTCAACTGAAGGACGCTTCAATGCGAAGCGTCCTTTTTTTCTCAATTTCCGCGCGACCCTCAACTATCGCACCCCGCTCCCGGAACAAACAAAGACCTTGACGGCTTGAATCAGTGGCCGTCAAGGTCGTCGGTTAGAAGTATGTGTGGCAGTGCGAACCAACGAAGGATTCAAGGCGCTACCACAGCGCCGAAGAATCCGTTGCATAAACGCGGAAGCAGTTGGCGGCGGGCACTGCCCGCAATCCGTTGCATAAACGCGTCAGCAGTTGGCGGCGGGCACTGCCCGCTCGTGGACCAGCTGCATGAATTCGTCGCCGGTGATGTTTTCGTGGAGGAGCAGGTATTCGGCCAGATGGTTGAGCAGGGCGGCGTTTTCGCGAAGGGTCTTCAGGGCGGAATCGTAGGCGCCCTGAATCAGCTTCTTCATCTCGCGCTCCACCAGTGCGGCGGCCTCGGGGCTGGCGTTGGACTTCAGCTCGCCGTCCAGATAGGGGTTGACCACGGTGTCCAGCGCCATCAGACCGATTTCCTCGTTCATGCCGAAGCGGGTGATCATCTGGCGGGCGATGGCCGTGGCGCGCTCGATGTCGTTGGAGGCGCCGGAGGTGCAGGTGGAGAACATCAGCTCCTCGGCGGCGCGGCCGGCCACCAGCACCTCAAGGCGGTTGAGCAGGTCTTCCTTCTTCATCAGCACGTGCTCTTCCTCGTCGGCCTGCATGGTGAAGCCCAGTGCGCCGTTGGTGCGGGGAATGATGGTGATCTTGCGCACGGGCGCGGCGTCCTTCTGCTTCATGGCGATCAGCGCGTGTCCGATCTCGTGATAGGCGATGATGCGCTTTTCCTCCGGGGAGATGACCATGCTCTTCTTCTCGCTGCCGGCGATGACGAACTCGGTGGCCTTGTCCAGGTCGGCCTGGGTGACGGCGTCGCGATGGTCGCGCACCGCGGCGAGGGCGGCCTCGTTGAGAATGTTGGCCAGTTCCGCGCCGGACGCGCCGGGAGTGGCGTCGGCCACGCGCTTCAGGTCCACATTGGGGGCCATCTTCTTCTTGCGGGCGTGGACCTGCAGGATCTCCTGGCGGCCCTTCATGTCGGGCAGCTCCACGGGAATGCGGCGGTCGAAGCGGCCGGGGCGCAGCAGCGCCTTGTCCAGAATCTCGGGGCGGTTGGTGGCGGCGAGGACCATGATGCCCTTCTCGGGGTCGAAGCCGTCCATCTCGGCCAGCAGCTGGTTCAGGGTCTGCTCGCGCTCGTCGTTGCCGGAGAAGCCGGTGCCGTCGCGCTTTTTGCCGATGGCGTCGATCTCGTCGATGAAGATGATGCAGGGGGCCTTCTGGGAGGCCTGCTTGAACAGGTCGCGCACGCGGGCCGCGCCGGTGCCGACGAACATCTCCACAAACGCGGAGCCGCTGACGAAGAAGAACGGCACGCCGGCCTCACCGGCCACGGCCTTGGCCAGCAGCGTCTTGCCGGTGCCGGGCGGGCCGACGAGCAGCGCGCCCTTGGGGATCTCCGCGCCGACGGAGGTGTAGCGGCCGGGATTCTTGAGGATGTCCACGATCTCGATCAGCGATTCCTTGGCCTCGTCCTGGCCGGCGACGTCGTGGAAGCGGGTTTCGCACTTCTGCACGTCGTACTGCTTGGCATTGCTCTTGGCGAAGCCGAAGCCGCCGAAGCCGCCGCCGCTGCCGCCGTCCTTGCCGCTCTGGCGGGAGCCGCGCACCAGCATGACGATCCAGTAGACCATGAAGCCCATCATGATCAGGGAGACGCCGCTCATCAGCAGGTCGAGGATGCTCAGCGGCTGGGAGGGCTCGGAGGCGGAGAACTCCACGCCCGCGCCGCGCAGCTGGTCGATCAGGTATTCGTCGGAGACGGTCATGGTGGTGTAATAGGTGGGCAGGCCGTCCTCGGCGGAGGACACGGGCTTGATCTGCAGCTGGTTGTCCACCACCTGCACGGACTCCACCTTGCCGTCCTCCAGCATTTGCAGAAATTCGGAGTAGCTGATCTCCTCCACCCTGATGCCCGGCGAGGAGAACAGGGCCGTGAGCGCCAGCACCAGCGCGAATACCACCAGGTAGACCCATGGCGTGCGCAGGAAGCGCTTCAATTTATCCTTTGCAGAGTTCAATGCTGAATTCTCCTTTCGATTCTTAACACCATTATAGGAGCATTATATCAAGCGATTATGAATAAACCGGGAACAAAACAGATTTTTAACAAACACAACCGGAGATGAACACACAGGGTTGACGCGGGTGGCGGAGATGTGTATAATAACGATAGGTCAGGTGCTGTGGGTGCTTGATAAAAAATTAACACTGTGTTATGATCAAATTCAAAGAAGCCGGGAGGACAGTTGGATGAATCGCATTGCACAATTCTTTCCGGTGAGCCGGGCGCAGCTGGAGGCAGACTGGGCGTCGGCGGGAATGCGGGCCCCGGTGCCGGAGGAAATACGTCTGCCGCGCAGAGCCACCAGCGGATCTGCGGGGTATGATTTTTTTGCGCCGGCGGGATTTGAACTGGCCCCGGGCGAGAGCGTGCTGCTGCCCACGGGGGTTCGCGCGAAAATGGACGAGGGATGGGTCCTGATGCTGTATCCGCGCAGCGGGCTGGGGTTCAAATACAGGCTGCAGCTGAACAACACGGTGGGCGTGATCGACTCGGATTACTTCGGCGCGAAGAATGAAGGACATATCATGCTCAAGCTGACCAACGACTCCCGGGAGGGGAAGACGCTGCGCGCGGCGGCCGGCGAGGCGGTGGCGCAGGGCGTTTTTGTGCCGTTTGGAATCACGACGGACGACGACGCGAGCGCGGAAAGGGAGGGCGGCTTCGGCAGCACGAATCGCAAATGAGGGAGGGGAATTTCGATGAGCAAGGCAGCGCTGGTCATCATGGCGGCCGGCATGGCTTCGCGCTATGGCGGCAACAAGCAGATTGACGGCATGGGCCCCCACGGGGAGATCCTGATGGAGTACTCCATCATGGACGCCATCCGCGCGGGGTTTACCAAGGTGGTCTTCATCATCAAACCTGAAATGCTGGGGAGAATGCAGGAGATCTGCGGAAGAAAGTTCGAAGAGAAGATTGAGGTGCGGTATGCGTTTCAGGACTTCTCGTCGGTGCCCGGGGGAGCGCCGGCGGAGCGTGTGAAGCCCTTCGGCACGGTGCACGCGGTGCTGTGCGCGCGGGAGCATATCGACGAGCCGTTCGCGGTGATCAACGCGGACGACTATTACGGCGTGGAGTCCTTCGGCCAGATGTACGCGTTTCTGCAGACGGCGGACGGCGCGCGGGAGGCCGGAATGATGGGCTACCGGCTGAAGAACACCGTGAGCCGCAACGGCACCGTCACCCGGGGCATCTGCCGGGTGGAGGACGGAAGGCTGGCCGGCGTGCGCGAGGTGAAGCGCATCCGGCTGGAGGAAGACGGCAGGATTCTGAACGTCACGGACGCGCGCGCGGCGGAGATCCTGGACCCGGAGAGCCCGGTGTCCATGAATTTCTGGGGCTTCGGCAGGGAGATCTTTCAGGAGCTGGACCGGAAGTTCCGCGCCTTCGTGAAGGGAATCCCCGAGGGGGATTTGACGGCGGAGTATCTCCTGCCGGTGTTCGTGGATGAGCTGGTGAAGGAGCAGCGGCTGACGGTCAGCGTGCTGCCCACCAATGCCATCTGGTTTGGCGTGACCTACAAGGAGGACCGGCCCGCCGTGGCCCAGGCCCTCTGCGCGCTGCATGCGCGGGGACTGTACTAGAAGCGCGGCGGCAAAGGAAGGGCCAGGGGGGAGCCGCCTCCCTGGCCCTTCCTGTCGCCGTTTTGTCTGCTCCCCATCTTTTCCGCTTGCCAAGGCCATGCTTTCGCGCTATAATGAATCGTGAGGTGACTTATGATTCTGATTCCCATTCTGATTTTGCTGCTGGCGCTGGCGTTTCTCGCGGCGCTGGGCGTCGTCTTCCGGATTGTGTTCTACTCCCCGCGGCGCGGCCGCGCGGAAAACCCCTTCGACATCCCGTCCACCGGGCAGTATCAGGTTCAGCGCGAACGCATGAAGGCGCTCGTCCAGTCCTTTTACGACCTTCCCTGCGAGCACGTGTACATCCGCTCCCACGACGGCCTGCGCCTGCACGCGCGCTACTATCACGCCGCCGACGGCGCGCCGCTGGAGATTGAATGCCACGGCTATCGCGGCAGCGCCATCCGGGATTTCTGCGGCGGCAGCGAGATCGGCCGCAGCCGCGGCCACAACGTGCTGCTGATCGACGAGCGCGCCCACGGCGAGAGCGACGGCCGGGTGATCTCCTTCGGCATCAACGAGCGGCTGGACTGCCTCGACTGGGTCCGCTATGCCGTGTCCCGCTTCGGCCCGGAGGTGAAGATCCTCCTGGCCGGCGTCTCCATGGGCGCGGCCACCGTGCTCATGGCCGCCGAGCTGCCGCTGCCCGAAAACGTGGTGGGCATCGTGGCCGACTGCCCCTTCTCCGCGCCCGAGGCGATCATCCGCACCGTGGCCCGGAGCTCCCGGCTGCCCGACCGGCTGCTCATGCCCCTGGTGCGGCTCTCCGCGAAAATGTTCGGAAAATTCGACCTCCGCGCCGCCTCCGCCGTCGAGGCCGTCCGGCACGCGGCCGTGCCCATTCTCCTCATCCACGGCGAGGATGACCGCTTTGTCCCCTGCGACATGAGCCGTCAGATTCACGCCGCCAACCCCGACCGCGTGACCCTGCTCACCTTTCCCGGCGCGGGCCACGGACTGAGCTACATCGTCGACACCCCGCGCTACACCCGCGCCGTGTGCGACTTTGAGGATTCCCTGAATTTTCATTGAGGTGATACTGTGAAGAAAGCTAGAAGACCCCTCTCCACCTTCAGCAAGGTCATGATGATTGCCATCGGCGCGACCTCCATGCTGCTCATCGCCACCACTCTGCTCGAACAGAACGGCATCCGCCTGCTGGCGATGCCCGAGCTGAACTTCCTGGGCTGTGTGGTGATCATCGTCGAGCTGCTCATCTGGGGCGCGGTGTCCATCAGCCGCCGCATCAGAGGAAAGAACGGCAAGCTGGTGTTCAACCTGATCGCCGTGCTGGTGATCATGATGGTGGGCATGTTCCTGTCCACCTATATCATGCAGTTCGGCCAGCTGACCCTGCCCCACGCCTATGGAACCATCCAGTCGCCCGCCGGCCGCAAGGTCGTGATCGTCAACAGCGTCGACACGGGCATGAACGGCGACGGCGACTTCGCCGCCATGCTCGCCCGCATGGACGAGCGCGTCGCCTACATCGAGGCCAGCGCCACCCCCGCGCCCGCCGAAGGGGAGGTCTCCGACGCGGAAGCGACCGCCGAGCCCGCCGCCGAGGCGACCGCCGAGCCCGACGCGAATGATGCGGCCGTGCTCGACAGCTATCCCTACGGCGCATACGGCTATGTCTATTGCGCCTATCCCCGCGTGATGGGCATCTTCTACAACATGAATGTCTCCGTGGAGGGCCTGATCTATCGCGGCTGCGAAAGCCAGGCGCGGCTGTGCTATGAGTGGCTCGACGACACCACCGTGCGCTTCTATCTTGAGGACGCGGAGCCCGGCGACTCCGGCGAGATCCTGCTCAGCTTCTGACGGGTTTGTCCGGATTTCTCCCTATTTATATAATATGAATACGAACATTTCTGGAAAAAGATTCCAAACGTTCGTGTTTGGCAGTGAAGGCCGTCTTGCATGCGCGGGGCGGCCTTCATCATATCCGAAAAAATCTGCGCATAAGCATGGCTCGGGAGGTGACCCGATGAAACTGCTGAAGCCCGCCGCCGCCGCGCTGATCATGCTCGCGCTGCTGTCCTTCCCGGAAACCGCGCTGAACGCCGCGCGGGAAGCGATGGTTGCGTGGTACAAGTCCGTCGCGCCCGCGCTTTTTCCATTCATGGCCCTCGCGCCGCTGCTGAGCTGCCCGGAGTCCGTCAGCGCCTATGAGCGGCTGCTGGGCCGGTGGATGCGCCCGCTGCTGAATCTGCCCGGCGCCGCCGCGCCCGCCATCGTCGTGGGCATGACCGCCGGCTCCCCCGCCGGCGCGCTGGCCGCCGCCCGCGTCTGCGCCAGCGCCGGCATGAGCCGCGCCGAGATGGAGCGCATCGTCTGCTGCGCCTGCGGCATGGGCCCGGCGTTTCTGGTCACGGGCATCGGCGCGTCCATGCTGGGCAGCGCCGCCGACGGAAGACTGCTGCTGCGCGCGCAGATCGCGTCCCAGCTGACGCTGCTCATCGCCACGCGCCGCGTCGTGCCCGATGTGCCGCTGCCGCCGCCGGAGCCGACGCAGGGGGAACAGCCCGTGCGCGCCGCCGTGCTGGGCGTGCTCACCGTCTGCGGGTATATGACCCTGTTCAGCGTCGCCGCCGCGCTGATCGCCCGCGTCGTGCACAGCGAAATCGCAGGCGTGGCAGCGCTGTGTGTGCTGGAGCTCCCCTCCGGCGCGCGCGCGCTCGCCGCGCTGCCCCTGCCCAGGGAGCTGCGGCTGATGGGCATCGCGGCCCTGTCCGGCACGGGCGGACTGTGCATCGCCGCGCAGAATCTGTCCGCGTGCGGGAAAAACGGGCTCAGACCGGGAAAATACTTCGCCTCCAGACTCGGCCATGCGGCTCTGATGACCGTCTATACCGCCCTGCAGCTGCGCTGGAACACGCAGACAGGCAAAAATATGATCCAGCCGCTGGAAATTTCCGCGCTGACCGCCGCAATTCTGGCCGTTCCGGGGCTGATTTTCCTCAAAGAAAACCCATTTCTTAACAAAAGAAATCCGGCGAAAAATCCCGAATTTCCACTCAAAAAAGCTGGAAAACCGCAAGATATAGTGGAAAAATCCAAGGAAATACCACAATATCTGGTAAAATAAAAAAGTTCCAAAAAAGTGTTGACAAACCCTGACCCTTTTGATATAATAATTCATGCGTTGAGCGAGTGACACCAACACGAACGACGCAAACGATCCTTGAAAACGATACAGAGAAAGTCATTTTGTACAAGAAGTGCTGACGAAG
>JBJEUD010000194.1:0-7860 GCA_051883655.1 Candidatus Faecivicinus sp.
CCAGCTCGGGGCGGTTGCAGTAGTGGCCGCCGCCCATCACGTCCAGATAGTGCTGCGCGGGGGAGTCGCCGGGCTTGTCGGCGGCCTGAATGCCGCCCTCGGCCATCATGGTGTTGGCATCGCCGATGCGCAGCTTGGTGACGATCATCACGTTCGCGCCGGCCTCGTGGGCTTCAATGGCCGCGGAGGAACCCGCGCCGCCGCCGCCGATCACCAGCACGTCCACGTCGTAGTCGATCTTGTCCAGATTGACGTTCAGATCCAGCGCACGGCTGCGGCCCTCGAGCATCTCCTCCAGCTCTACGGGCACCTTTTCGCCCTTGTTGGTGCCGACCTTGATGGTGGTGAAGCCTTCGTCCTTGTAATCGGGATGGTACTCGGCCAGGAGCTTGTCCTTCTCCTCGGCCGTCATGCGGCGGGGCTCCAGCGCAATGTTCTTCTCGCGCGCGGCCTCCACCTTCTTCATGGATTCCAGCATTTCAGGAGTGTAAATCATGGTGCCGCCCCCTTACTTCTCGATCTCGCGATGGTTGTACAGTTCCTTGAGCTCCTCCACCGGCTTGGCCATGATGGCCTCGATGGCCTCGGTGCACAGGCCGTCCTCGATCTCCTTGACGCGCTGGGTCAGATGCGCCGCCTCGGGGGCAATGTACTTGCCGTTCAGCCGGCGCGCCAGCATGGCGACCTGGGGATGGGAAATGCCCGCCGGGCACCGGGAGGAGCAGATGCCGCACATCACGCAGTCGAAGGACAGCTCCGCGCACTTGTCGTATTCGCCGCGCTGGGCGTGGGCGATGTACTGCATCACGTTCAGGCCCTGGGAGCAGGCGTTGGTGCAGGCGTTGCAGCCGACGCAGGCGTAGATCTCGGGATAGAGCTGCATCATGATCTGCTCGTCGGGGCGCACCTTTTCGATGTCGTAGGGCTCCTTCACCAGCGGGAAGAAGGGCAGCGTCGCCACATACATGTTGTCCTCGACGGTGGTGGAGCAGGCCAGGCAGGCCTTCAGCTCCCGGTCGCCCTTGATGCGGTAGACCGTGGCGCAGGCGCCGCAGAAGCCGTTGCGGCAGCCGACGCCGCGCACCAGCTTGTAACCCGCATACTCCATGGCCTCCATGATGGTCAGTCCCGCGGGCACCTCATATTTTTTTCCATAAAGGAATACGTTGACAGTATTTGCCATGTTCGTTCCCTCCTGTCAATACTCGCTCGGGAGCTCGCCCAGTTCGTCGAAGCGGAAGACCGGGCCGTCCTTGCAGACGTACTTGTCGCCGATGTTGCAGCGGCCGCACTTGCCCACGCCGCACTTCATGCGCAGCTCCATGGTGGTGTAGATCTGGGTCTTTTCAAAGCCCAGCTCCGTCAGCGCCTGCAGCACGAACTTGATCATGATGGGCGGGCCGCACACCAGCACGTTCTTGTCCGGGTCGAAGCCCAGCTCCTTGACGTAGGTGGGCACGAAGGCCACGTGGCCATCCCAGTTGTCCTGAGCGCGGTCGATGGTCAGGTGCACGTTCATGTCGTTCTTCGGGTCCATCCAGCTGGACTGGATCTCCTGAAGATCCAGCAGATCCTCCTTGGAGCGGGAGCCGTACACGATGTCCACCTTGCCGTAGTTCTTGCGGTTGTCCAGCACATAGTTGATCACGGAGTGCAGCGGGGCCAGGCCCACACCGCCGGCGATGAACAGCAGATCCTTGCCCAGCAGCGCATCGTCCACCGGGAAGGGCTTGCCGTAGGGGCCGCGGATGGTGATCTGCTGGCCCACGTCCATCTGGTGCAGCCACTCGGTCAGACAGCCGCACTTCTTGATGGAAAACTCCTGATAGTCCTTCACCGTTGGCGACGAGGTGATGGAGAACATGGCCTCGCCCACGCCGGGAATGGACAGCATGGCGCACTGTCCGGGCTTGTGCTCAAAGCACTTGCCGCCGCCGATTGCCTCCACGCGGAAGGTCTTGATATCGGGCGTATCGGTGCGAATTTCAGTCACCACGCCCAGCATCGGAATGATGTTGTCATGCATTGTCCTTCACCCCCAGAGCCTTGATGACCTTCACAATGTGCAGTCCCTGCGGGCACTTCGCCAGGCAGCGGCCGCAGCCCACGCAGGAGTAGAGTCCTTCGTTGTTGGACGGGAAGTACACCAGCTTGTGCATGAACCGCTGGCGGAAGCGCTCCAGCTGCGTGGGACGGTTGGTGCCGTGGGCCATCAGCGTAAAGTCGGAATACATGCAGCTGTCCCAGCAGCGATAGCGCTGAATGCCGTTTCCGGTATCGAAATCGCGCACGTCGTAGCACTGGCAGGTGGGGCAGACAAAGGTACAGGTGCCGCAGCCTAGGCACGCCCGGGACAGCTCCGCCCACTTGGGATCGCCGAACCTCTCCATCAGGTGATCGCCGTCAAAGCCGGTCAGATTCAGCCTGCCGAAGGGCAGCTTCTCCGCGATGGCGCGGATGGACGCCTGCGTCTCCTCGACCGCGCCGTCTTCCGCGTCGTCCAGACCTTCAATCAGCGCCGCGCCCTTCTCGGTATTGGCGCGGAGGTACATCGCCTCGCCCACGATCCAGGCGGACACGTCGCCCTTGGGATCCGCGGCGTCAATGCCGAAGTTGGTGCAGAAGCAGGTCTCCTCGGGCTCGCCGCAGGCCAGCGTCACCACCGTGCCGTGCGCGCGGCGGGCCGCATAGAAGGGATCCACAGGGTCGGACAGGAACACGCGGTCCAGCAGCTCAAAGCTGCGGGCGTCGCAGGCGCGCACGCCGAAGATCACGAAGTCCTCGTCCATCACCTCGGCGGGATCGATCTCGATGTTCTTGCCCTGCACGTGGAAGCGAACCATGTCCTCCACCTGGGGGAAGAACGCACCCTTGGCGCTCTTGACGGTCTTGAGCACGTCCAGGCGAACCTGCGCGCCCTCGCTCCACACGCCGAAGTCGACCTGGCCTGCGCTCTCGATGGGCGCGATCAGGGTCTTCGTCTCGGAGATTTTCGAATAAAACGCGTTCAGCGCGCTCAGTGCAAGCTTCTTCATGCCTTGGCACCTCCCCGCTGATGGACGACGGAGGGCTCCGCGTCGGCCTTGGTGAAGTCGATTACGGGATGGCGCTGTCCGATCTCCTCGCCGGCCTGATAGTCGCCGTAGAGCTCGTTGATGTCCTTAATGAACTTGCGGTTGAGCAGATGCAGCGGGATGCCCTGGGGGCAGACGCGGCTGCACTCGCCGCAGTCGGTACAGCGTCCGGCCACGTGGAACGCGCGGATGATGTGGAACATGTTCTCCTCAAAGTCGTCCGCGGCGGCCTTGTTGGCCACGCCGGTGTTGGGATTGTCGAACACGCATTTGACGCAGCTGCACGCGGGGCAGACGTTGCGGCAGGCGTTGCAGCGGATGCACTTCGAAAGCTCGCTGCGCCAGAAGGCGAAGCGCTCGTCGGGCGTCATGGCTTCCAGCTTTGCCACCATCCCGAACTTGTCGCCGACGGTGGTCTCCTCGCTCTCGCCGATCACTTCGTCCACACCCTTGTGCTCCTTGCCCTTGCAGCAAAGGCACTTATCCAGCAGCGCATCCCTGCGGGCGACGGTCCTTTCGCCATACAGCGTGGTCACCTTCAGCATGTCGCCGTCCTCGGCGATGTCCGTAATGCCCTTCATGCCCATGGCGCGCAGCTTCTCCACATCGATCTTGCCTCTGCAGCCCACGCCCAGCGCGTACACCTTCTCGCGGTTCACGCGATGCTCGGTGCACAGCTGATTCAGGCTGTAGGAATCGCAGGGCTTGATCAGCGCGATGACCTTGCCCTCCTTCGGCATCTCGGCAACCAGATACTTGCTGACGTTGCTCCCACAGAAGGAATCGTATTTCAAATTGTCCAGATTTTCCGAATTGAAGAACGCGGGCGTGCGGTCGTAAGCGGATTCGCCCGCTTCCCAGCCGAGCACGCGGTCGGCGACGCCTTCGGACATGAGGGCGCGCACACGCTCAAGAATCATTCCTTGCATCGCAGATCCCCCAGTTTCTTGTTCTCACCCAGTTCGGTGATGGTCTTGGCGAAATCGTTCATCGTCGCGGCGAACTTTGCGCCCTCGGCCGCGGAGACCCACTCCACGCGGGTGCGGCTCCGCTCAATGCCCAGATAATCCAGCATGGAAAACAGCAGCGTCATGCGCCGGCGGGCATAGTAGTTGCCGGTGGAATAGTGGCAGTCGCCCGGATGGCAGCCGCAGAGAATCACGCCGTCGGCGCCGCGCTGGAACGCGCGCAGCACGAACATCGGGTTCAGGCGGCAGGAGCAGGGAATGCGGATGATCTTGACATTGGCCGGGTAGCTCATGCGCCCGGAGCCCGCCAGATCCGCGCCGGCATAGCTGCACCAGTTGCAGCAGAACGCGACGATGGTCGGCGTCCAATCCTTCTTTTCGTTTACCGACATATTGCATCCACCTCCGCCATGATCTGTTTGTTGGAGAAGCCCTTCAAATCCATCGCCGTGGACGGGCAGGCGACGGTGCACGCGCCGCAGCCCTGGCACACGGCCTCGTTGACCACCGCCACGCGCTTCACGCCGCGGAACTCCGGCCCGCGAACCTCCTTGTCGATGTAGGAGATCGCGCCGTAGGGGCACACGCGCTCGCACTGGGAGCAGCCGTTGCACAGCAGCTCGTTGGAATGCGCCACGCAGGGATTGCAGGTCAGGCTGTTCTTGCTCAGCAGGCCGATGACCTTCGCGGCCGCCGCACCCGCCTGAGAGACGGTCTCCGGAATATCCTTGGGGCCCTGGGCCACGCCCGACAGGAACACGCCCGCCGTGGGGCTTTCCACGGGGCGGAGCTTGGCATGGGCCTCGGTGAAGAAATCGTTGGTGTCCATGCTGGCGGTCAGCATGGTGCCGAGGGCGCGGGCGGTGGGATCGGGCTCGATGGCCGTGGCCAGCACCACCATGTCGGCATTGATGTGGATCTGCTCGTTGTTGACCAGATCGCTGCCCTGCACGTGCAGGTGGTCGCCTTCCACGGAAACCTTGCCCACCATGCCCTTGATATAGTCCACGTCGTACTGCTCCACCGCGCGGCGATAGAACTCGTCGAAGTTCTTGCCGGGGGTGCGCACGTCGATGTAGAACACGTGCACGTTCACGTCCGGATACTTCTCGCGCACCAGCATGGCGTGCTTGGCCGTGTACATGCAGCAGATCTTGGAGCAATAGGGCTTGCCCTTGGTCGCGTCCTCGCTGCAGCGGGAGCCCACGCACTGAATGAACACGATCTCATGGGGATGCCTGCCGTCGGAGGGGCGCACGAGCTGGCCCTTCGTCGGGCCGGCGGCGTTCATGATGCGCTCGAACTCCAGGCTGGTCACCACATCGGGCGACTGGGCATAGGCATACTCGTCGAAGGCGCTGGCGTCGATGGGTCTGAAGCCGGTGGCCACGATGATCGCGCCGTACTGCCGCTCGATCATCTCGTCCTGCTGATCGAACTTGATCGCGCCGGCGGAGCAGTTCTTCTCGCACAGGCCGCACTTGCCGGTGCGGAAGTGCAGGCACTGGGCCTTGTCGATCACGGCCACGTTGGGAATCGCCTGGGCAAAGGGAATGTACACCGCGCCGCGGGTGTTCAGGCCCATGTTGAACTCGTTCAGGCCCTTGCGGGACGGGCACTTCTCGGTGCAGACGCCGCAGCCGGTGCACTTCGTCTCGTCGATATAGCGCGCCTTCTTGCGGATCTTCGCGGTGAAGTTGCCGACGAAGCCGGACAGGGATTCCAGCTCGGCATAGGAAATGATGTTGATCTTCTCGTGCTGGGAGGCGTCGACCATCTTCGGGGTCAGAATGCACGCGGCGCAGTCCAGCGTCGGGAAGGTCTTGTCCAGCTGGGCCATGCGGCCGCCGATGGTGGGCGACTTTTCAACGATGTCCACCTCGTAGCCGGCGTCCGCCACGTCCAGCGCGGTCTGGATGCCCGCAATGCCGCCGCCGATGACCAGTGCGCGCTTGGTGACCGGGCTGGTTCCCGCAGTCAGCGGCGCGTTCAGGTGCAGCTTCGCGATGGCCGCGCGGGCCAGGATGATCGCCTTTTCGGTGCCCTCGGGCATGTCCTTGTGAATCCAGGAGCACTGCTCGCGGATGTTGGCGATCTCCACCATGTAGGGATTCAATCCCGCCAGCATCGCGGTCTTGCGGAAGGTCGCCTCATGCATGCGCGGCGAACAGGAGCAGATCACGACGCCGGTCAGGCCATACTCCTTGATGGCCTCGCGGATCATCGCCTGGCCGTTTTCGGAGCACATATACTGATATTCGGTGCTGAAGACAACGCCGGGTTCGCTTTTTACCGCTTCAGCGACGGCCTTAACATCCACCGTCGCGGCGATATTGCTTCCGCACCAGCATACAAATACGCCAATTTTCTGCATTGTCCTCTCTCCTACTTTCTATACTTGCGCAGGGCGCTGACGATGGCCTGCTGGGGAAGCTTCTCGTCCAGCTTTTCGGGGATATCGCCGGCGGTCATGTGATCCTGGCCCTGCTGGCGGATGACCGCCAGGCGCACCGCCTCGATGAGCTTGGCAGGCTCCACATTGCGGGGGCAGCGCTCCACGCAGGCGAAGCAGGACAGGCACTTGTAGATCGACTTCGACGCCATCAGCTTCTCGATCTGGCCCTTGCGCACCATAGCGACGAACTGATGCGGATGGTATTCCATCTCGTCATAGCTGGGGCAGGTGCCGGAGCACTTGCCGCACTGCATGCACTTGCGGGGATTCACGCCGCTGATGCGGAGGATGTCCTCGCGGGTCACCTCATTGGTCAGGCTCATGCGTCTCCCTCCTTCACGCCCAGCGCCTCGGCCAGCAGCTCGGTGAAGTACTTCACCGGAACGGCGTGCTTCGTGGCGTTGGCGTCCAGATTGTACATGCACAGCGGGCAGGCGGTGACGATCGTCTCCGCGCCGGCGCTCTGCGCGCTTTCGAGGATCGCGTCCACGCGCTTCTGCGCCGCCGCCCTGTCCTCCAGGGCGATGTAGCCGCCGCAGCACTCGTTGCGCAGCGAATACTTCACCGGCGTGGCGCCGATGGCCTTGATGAAGTCCTCGATGATCGTCGGGTTCTCCGGATCGTCAAAGGCCATGACCTTGCTGGGCCTGAGCAGCAGACAGCCGTAGTAGGCGGCAATCTTCCGGCCCTTCAGCGGTTTCACGACGGCCTTCTTCAGATTGTCGAAGCCCACGCGGTCGCGGAGCATCTCCAGATAGTGGATGACGTGCGTCTCGCCGGCATAGGGCGCGTCCAGCTTGAGGTAGTTGTTGGCGCGCAGGCGGATGTACTCGCTGGTCGCCATATCGTTGTTCACGCGCTTGAGCACGTGATGGCAGGCGGAGCACAGCGTCAGCAGCTCCTGATTCTTCTGTTTCGCGGCGTCCAGCGCGCGCACGGCGCTGAGCTTCGTGGCGATCTCGTCCTCCGCCTGGGGATAGACCGCGCCGCAGCACTGCCAGTTTTCGATCTCTTCAAGCTCCACGCCCAGCTTTGCCGCAGAGAGACGACCGTAGGCGTCCAGCTCTTTGGCCTTGGTCTTGAGCGTACAGCCCGGATAATAGCTGAATTTCATATCAGAACCCCCAAATCTCGAATCAGACCATCTCTTCGGGATGGAAAACCTCGTCGAACTTCTCCGGCGTGAGGAAGCCCAGCGCCACGCAGGCCTCCTTCAGCGAGATGTTCTCCGCATGGGCCTTCTTGGCGGTCTTGGCGGCGTTGTCGTAGCCGATGTAGGGGTTCAGCGCAGTGACCAGCATCAGGGAATTGTGCAGGTTGTGGCGCATCTTGTCGCGGTTGGCGGTGATGCCCACCACGCAGT
>JBJEUD010000195.1:0-7846 GCA_051883655.1 Candidatus Faecivicinus sp.
GCGCCGTCCGTCGCGCGCATGCCGCAGGAGATGTCGCCGCCCTCGAACGCCGGGCCCGCCGAGCAGGCGCAGGACATCATGAATTCGTTGTTGCCGAACACCAGCTCGCCGTTGGTGCCCAGGTCGATGAACAGCGAAAGCTCCTCCTTGTTCCACAGCATCGACGCGAACGCGCCCGCGGTAATGTCGCCGCCCACGTAGCTGCCGATGTTCGGCGCGAGGATCAGCTTCGCCTCGGGATGCAGCCCCAGGTGCAGCGCCTGCACGGGCACATCGTCGCACAGGAAGAAGCTGGGAATGTAGGGATCCATGCGCACCGGCTCGGCATACAGGCCCAGCAGCAGGTGGTTCATGGTGGTGTTGCCCGCCAGGCACATGCGGTAGACGCGCTTCGGGCTGATCTTCGCCGTGGCGCACATCTCCTGAATCAGCGGGCGCAGGGACTCCTCGATGACCGCCTTCTGCAGCCGCTCGCTGCCGCCCTCCCGGCCGGACTCGATGATGCGGTTGATCACGTCCGCGCCGTAGCGGATCTGGCCGTTGCCGGTGGACGCCTTCGCCAGAATCGAGCCGTCCTCCATGTTCACCAGGATCGCCGCCACCGACGTGGTGCCCAGGTCGACCACCAGACCGGCCACGGGCGCGGCGTCGTCCGCCGGCAGCACGTCCAGCACGTTGACGCGGTCGCCCTCCGTCTCGATCACGCAGCGCACGCTGAAGTCGCTCTCGCGCAGCACGCGGGCCAGCTTTTTCAGCGCCGCGAAGCTGATCGTCACCTTCTCCGCGCCGGTGACCTCCTCCAGCTTCCACGCCAGCCGCTCGTTGTCCGGCATGGTGTCGTCGGCGGTGGGCGGATCCATGGTGACATTCACGGCGGAGAGGTTGTTCGTAAACTCGATGCCCGCCTCCTCGATGCCGGCCTTGGTCTGGTTGAAGATGGCCAGCTCCTTCTCGGAGGAGATGTCCGCCACGCGCATGCGGCTGCGGTAGGCGGACGCGATGTCCGGCACCTCCACGGTCACGTCGGAGACCAGCTTGCTCACGCAGGACAGCCGCCAGCCCTGGGCGTACTCCTCGTCGGAGATGTGGCGGGTCTGGGGCGAATCCAGTTCGCCGGATACCAGCTTCACCTTGCACTTGCCGCAGGCGCCGTTGCCGGAGCAGGGCGCGTCGATGGCCACGTTCGCGCGCTGCGCCGCCGCCAGAAGGTTGTCCCCCTCCATGGCGTGCATCACAACGTCCGCGCCATTGACCCGAAAAGTCACAGAAACCATTCCATTTCCTCCATTCAACAATAGCTGCGACAGAGTCTGCCGCAGCCGTTTTATTTTATGCGCACGAAATCACGCCTCTCTGCCATGACCCGTGGCGAAGCGCTGTTCGGATCGGTCTTCTGACTCACGCCTCCAGCGGAGCGCGCCGCCTTCCCGCATTCGCAGTGACAAAATGGCGCTCTCCTCGGCGCACACAGCGGCGGCACCGTCCGGGATTTTCACCCGGTTCCCGTATGCATCCGAACAATTTGATTATAGCAAACCCCCCGCGAACTGTCAACGCCCCGAGTTGACAGTTTTGGCGGAAATGACTACAATAGATGAAAGAATAAAAACCGCATTCCGGAATGATCAGGGGGAATCGCATTGAGCCGTTTTCGCAGCCGCCTCTATCTGGCCACCATTTCCGACTCCGCCGGAGCCATGGCCGCCCGGCACGGCCTCGGCCTGGAGCTGGACGACTTCTGCACGGCGATGAACCTCGATGCCGACTTTGAACGCTGGGATGCCCACACCCGCGCGCTCCTGGCGCAGTCCGACCGGTTCATACTGCACGCCCCCTTCGCCGAGCTTTCCCCCTGCGCCATCGATCCGAAGGTGCGCGAGGTCGCGCGGTTCCGGCTGGACCAGGCCGCGAAGCTCTGCGACCGCTACGGGGTGCGCCGCATGGTGGTTCACTCCGGCTTCATCCCCCGGGTCTACTTCCCGGAGTGGTTCATTGAACAGTCCGCCGGATTCTTCCGCGACTTTCTCGCCGGCCGCCCGGCGGACTTCTCCATCATGATCGAAAACGTTCTGGATCCCGATCCTTGCACGCTGCTGGAGATGGTCAACGCCATTGGCGATCCGCGCGCGGGCATCTGTCTGGACGTGGGCCACGCCCATGTCGCCTCGGAGGCGCCCGTCGAGGCCTGGATCGACGCGCTCGCCCCGCATCTGACTCACCTGCACGTTCACGACAACGACGGAACCTGCGACACGCACGCCGTTCCCGGCGACGGAACCATCGGCTTTCCGGCATTGTTCGACCGGATTGCGGCCGCCGCGCCGGAAGCCACGATCACCTGCGAATGTCTGGACGCCGCGCGCTGCGTCCAGCGCCTGATCTCCTACGGCATGCTGTAATTCCCCAAAAACGGAAATCACCGTCCGGCACAGGCTCGGACGGTGAGGGGATTGCGCAGAAACCGGCAAGATATCAGGCGGCCTTCAGCACGCCATCCCGATAGCGCGTGTTGAGGAGCGTTCGGATCATGTCCATGCAGCTCTGCATGGACGACTGTGCCTCCTGCGTCGTCTTTCCGCCCCGAAACGCTGCCTCATAGGCCTCGAACGCGCTGTCCAGCGCGGAGATATTCTCCTGCGCCAATACCGAATAGCGCTGACCAAAGGCGTTGGCGAGCGCATCATTGAGCGTCCGCGCCGCCAGATAGTAGTCCTCCATCGTCGGGATCACAACATTCTGGACGTCCTGTCCCGGAACGGTCACCTGGTCGAATGTCTGGCAGAGCATGTATAATTGCGCATACATTTCTTCGCCGATTTCATTTCGTGCGCTTGTATATTCACTTTGTATATGCGACCGCATAACCATCGTTATGCAGAGCATTACAAGCAGCACGATCACTGCCGCGCATCCGGCCAGCACACCCGCTGTCTTCGGATTGACCTTCGGCAAATTCGGCCGTTTTCCCCATCGCTTTTCCATAAGTATAGCTCCTTCCGTTGGGTTCGTACAATCATAGTCTATGCGCTTTCCCATTTGTATATGCAATGAATACGCAATTAAATATACGACATATTTGGCTGAAATCCTGCATACACATTGTGAAATGTTTGCATATATGCACGGTATATTCGCCCCTATTTCCGCATATTTTATGCATTTCCGACTTTTTCCGACACAATCTGCGCAAATTTCTGCCGGATTGTCTTTGTTCCCGAAATCTGCTATAATGGATACATCGCAAGAAATTACAGAGGAGATGGTACCTTGAGAACGCAGAAATTTGGCGAGCGCGACGTGGCGGTGCTGGCGCTGGGCACCTCCGAATTCGGCGGACTGTGCCCGGCGGAGCAGGGCTTCGACTTCATGGACGCCTATGTCGAACTGGGCGGCAACTTCATCGACACCGCCCGCGTCTATGGCGACTTCGCCACGCCGAAAAACGGCGAGAGCGAAAAGGTGGTCGGCCGCTGGATGGAGCAGTGCCGCTGCCGCGACCGCATCTTCCTGAGCACCAAGGGCGGACATCCCGAGCTGGGCTCCATGAACATCGGCCGCCTGAGCCGCGCGGAAATCCGCGATGATATGGCGGGCAGCCTGGAGGATCTGCGCACCGACCATGTGGACTTATACTGGCTCCACCGCGACGACGTCTCCCGCCCGGTGGGCGACATCATGGAAACCCTCCAGAGCCTGATCGAGGACGGCTCCACCCGCCTCATCGGCGTGTCCAACTGGCAGCCGAAGCGCATCCTCGAGGCCAACGCCTACGCCGCGGCCCACGGCCTGACCCCGCTGACCGCCAACCAGCCCCAGTTCTCCCTGGCGCGGCAGATGACCGTGGAAGATCCTACGCTGACGCCCATGGACGCGGAAACCTGGCGGATGCACAAAGAGACGAACATGATCTGCTGCTGCTTCTCCTCCCAGGGCAAGGGCTTCTTCTCCAAGCTGGATGCGCTGGGTGAGGCGGGACTGCCGGACAAGGCCCGGCGCCGCTTCCTGTATCCGGAGAATCTGGAGGTCTACGAGCGCATGAAGGTCGTCCGCGAACAGACCGGGCTTTCCATCGGCGCCATCGCGCTGGCATGGCTCACCTGCCAGCCCTTCCCCACCTTTGCGCTGACCGGTGCGAGCCGTCTGGAACACGTGCTGTCCCTGAAGGAGGCCGGCGACGCGGTGCTCACCCCCGAGCAGCGCGACTATCTGCGCACCGTGTGCTGAAAGGAGCTGACAAACCGTGATTCTCTCCTTCGACGACCTGCCCGAAAAGGTCATCCCCCGCTTTCACGGCGGTGAAAAGGAGGCCCGCGCCCGGGCCTTTGCCGACGGCCGCAACCGCATCATGCTGGGCACGCTGGTTCCCGGCGCTTCCATCGGCCTGCACCGCCATGAGACCAGCAGCGAAATCGTCTACATCATCAGCGGCACCGGCACGGCATGGATGGACGGCGGCACGGAGCCGCTGCGCCCCGGCGTGTGCCACTACTGCCCCATGGGCCACGAGCACGGCATGATCAACGACGGCGACGAGGATCTGGTGATCTTCACCGTCGTGCCCGAGCACGCCCCGCAGTGAGGAGGCCGGCATGAAAAGGGGAACCGTCACCATCCGCTACATGCAGGAGTATCTGAAGCACAAGCAGGGCCAGCTGGATCACACCGAGGACACGAAGATGTGCTACATCAAGCTGGCCGAGGAGCTGGGCGAGCTCGCCCGGGCGATGCTGCGCGGCGAGCGCCACGCCACCGGCCCCGACGATCTGAAGGGCTCCGTGGAGGAGGAGCTGTTCGACATCCTCTACTACACGCTGGCCTTCGCCAACGCCGAGGGCATCGATCTGGAAACCTGGATCCCCATCAAGGAAGCGATCAACAACCGGCGCTATCCGTCGGGCATCGAATTCAACCCGGCGGACGAAAGCTGGTTCGAAAGCTGATCTGCCGTCCGAACCAAACCGCGTGCGCAGAATTAACCCACTTGCGTTGACAACGGGCGCGATTTGTGCTAGATTTATCCTGTAAGCATAGGGCTGTATCCTATGCCACTCCACCTGAGATATTTGAAAGGAATGATTCCAATGAGCAAGCTTATCGGCGCAGCAGTCATCGGCCAGTCCGGCGGCCCCAGCTCTGTCATCAACGCTTCCGCTTACGGCGCGATCAAGACCGCGCTGGACAGCGACGTCATCACCAACGTCTACGGCATGTGCAACGGCATCGTCGGCCTGCTGAACGACAACCTGATCGACATGGGCAAGGAAGATCCCGACGAGCTGGCCCTGATGAAGTACACCCCCTCCTCCGCGCTGGGCTCCTGCCGCTACAAGCTGGCCGACCCCGATGTGGACGAGACCGACTACATCAAGATCCTCGAGATGTTCAAGAAGTACGACATCCGCTATTTCTTCTACAACGGCGGCAACGACTCCATGGACACCTGCAACAAGATCTCCAAGTTCATGCTCCGCAACGGCTATGAGGTCCGCTGCATGGGCATCCCCAAGACCATCGACAACGACCTGGCCGGCACCGACCACTGCCCCGGCTTCGCCTCCGCGGCCAAGTTCATCGCCACCTCCGTCATGGAAGTGTACCGCGATTCCACCGTGTATGACACCGGCATGATCACCATCATCGAGTGCATGGGCCGTCACGCCGGCTGGCTGACCGCCGCCGCCGCGCTGGCCAACGCCTGCGGCCAGGGCGCCGACCTGATCTACCTGCCCGAGATCGACTTCGATCTGGACAAGTTCACCGCGAAGGTCAAGGAGATCTACGCCGCCAAGAAGAAGTGCCTGGTGGTCGTCTCCGAGGGCATCCACGACAAGGACGGCACCTTCATCGCCGAGTACGCCAACAAGAACGCGGCCAAGGACAGCTTCGGCCACACCCAGCTGGGCGGCACCGCGGCCTATCTGGCCAACTACATCAAGGCCGAGACCGGCGCGAAGGTGCGCGGCATTGAGCTCTCCCTGCTGCAGCGCTGCGCGGCCCACTGCGCGTCCCAGACCGACATCGACGAGTCCTTCGCCTCCGGCAAGGCCGCCGTCGACAACGCGGTCGCCGGCATCACCGACAAGATGGTCGGCTTCGAGTGCACCCGCGAGAACGGCGAGTACAAGTGCAATACCAAGCTGTTCGACCTCACCATCGTGGCCAACACCGAGAAGAAGGTTCCCCTGGAGTGGATCAACGAGACCGGCGACGGCGTGAAGCAGGGCTTCATCGACTACTGCCTGCCCCTGATCCAGGGCGAGACCCAGCTGACCAAGGTCAACGGCCTGCCCCGCTTCGTCAACCTGAAGAAGGTCAAGGCGGTTCCGGCCAAGTAATTTGTTCCGTCAAAGGGCTGTCGCACCGGCGACAGCCCCTTCTTTATTTCTATTGAGGAATCGAAAATGAAAAATCGTGAAGCTATAAAATCCATGATCCAGCTTGGCCTGGGCGTGGTATTGCTCGTGGGCATGTGGGCGATCATCGGACGGCTGGTCTTCCCGTCCCAGGAAACTGCGGTCACGCCCGCCTCCTATGTTCAGGCGCACGCGCCGCTGCTGACCCAGATCGCCGAAAACGCCATGGACCCCGAAAAGTGGGCCGGCATCCGGGACACGGACGAGGTTCAGGCCGTGCTGGCGGAGGGCAAAATCCAGATCGTGACCGGCTATGAGACCTGCGCGCGCTTCTCCCTGCCCTACGACAACCCCGACGGCACGCTCGCCATCCTCTATCTGCCGGACGACCAGTACGTCTTCAGCTTCGACGGCGAGTGGGCGCAGGAATCCGCCGAGGGGGACACCCAGCGCTGGGTCGGCGGCACGGCCGGCCAGGGCTATGTCAATGTCACCCGCCTGGCCGAGTCCTTCTATCTGGAGGAGGCCTGCAATCCCGCCTGACGCCCGTTTCCCAAAACTTCACTTGCATAATCCCCGGCAAGCGGGTATAATGATCTCATCACGATGAGGGAGAAAGCCCCATTTTCCGATCCTCAGAGAGCGCGCTCATGGCTGGAAGGCGCGCGGTCGGCAGTGGAACGCTCCGGCCTCCCGAGTGCGCGGGAGAAATCCCGCCGGGCGCTCCCGATACAGGGCGAGCGAGGACGCATAACGTCGAAGCAAGGTGGTACCGCGAAGCAATCCTTCGCCCCTGCAGCATGGGGCGGAGGTTTTTTTCATTTTCACTGCAAGGAGAGAAAAAGCCATGAAACTCAGAAACCTCGTTTCCAAGCGCTATAAGGAGACGCCCGCCGACTGCCAGATCGCCAGCCAGGCGCTGATGATGCGCGGCGGCTACATCAAGCCCGTCGGCAACGGCATCTTTACCCTGTTCCCCATCACCAAGCGCATCACCGCGAAGATCGAAAACATCATCCGCGAGGAGATGAACCGCATCGACGGCCAGGAGGTGCTGTTCCCCGTGGCCATGCCCGCCACGCTGTGGAAGGAGTCCGGCCGCTTCGAGTCCGTGGGCAGCGAGCTGCTGCGCTTCCAGGACCGCTCCGGCGCGGACATGGTGCTGGGCATGACCCACGAGGAGGCCTCCGTGCACTTCGTGCGCGACGTCGCCGACAGCTACACCCAGTATCCCTTCATGATCTATCAGATCCAGACCAAGTTCCGCGACGAGCCCCGCTGCCGCGGCGGCCTGATCCGCGTGCGCGAGTTCACCATGAAGGACGCCTACTCCTTCCATACCTCCCAGGAGGATCTGGAGCGCTACTACAAGATCTGCTATGACGCCTACAATCGCATCTTCGCCCGCGCGGGCGTGCCCGAGGTCGTGGCCGTCGCCTCCGACAGCGGCATGATGGGCGGCAAGGTCTCCCACGAGTACATGCTGCTGACCC
>JBJEUD010000196.1:0-7802 GCA_051883655.1 Candidatus Faecivicinus sp.
TGAAAATCCTCAGATTTTCATTGAAAGTGTCAAAAAGACTTTTTTGACACGCAAAAGCGCCCGATGCTGCATATCGCAGTATCGGGCGCTTTCGTCTATTCAGCCTCCACCAGGCGGCGGAGGGGCTCGAGGTCGAGCTCAATGTCCTCAATGGTTTTCAGCAGACCGTAGAGCTGGCTGAGCATGGTGTGAACGCCGCCGGGCACGTCGCTTTCGGCGTTCAGCGGCATCACGGGATCGTGCAGCGACAGGCGCAGCAGGAACCAGGCGTTGCTCACGCCGCCGTCCAGGTTGAAGGTGATCCGCACGCCCTCGCGGTTGTCGGGCGCCAGCGTCCATTCGGGGTTGACCAGCGTGTGGGCCAGCACCGCGTCGATGATGTCGCGCCCCGCGGAGCGCACGTCGTCGGAGAGGATGTCCATGCGGATTTCCACGCTCTCCACCGGCTCCTGCAGCTCATCGATCAGCGAGGAGAGGGTCTGCCCCTCGCGCTTGCGGTTCAGCGCCTCGCAGATCAGGCGGGTGACCAGGTACATGCCGTCGTCGAGGAAGTAGTTTTCCCGGAAAGCGGCGTGGCCGCTGGTTTCGATGGCCAGCGGGCAGTCGATGCCCTCCTCGTTCAGGCGGACGGCTTCGTTGATCACATTGCGGTGGCCGCGCTTGTAGCGGTAATGGGTGCCGCCCCACTCGGTGATGAACTGGGCCAGGCCCGAGCTGGTGACGCTGTCGGTGACGAAAGTCACGCCGGGCTTTTCCTCCAGCAGGATGGCCGCGATCAGCGCGATCAGGCGGTTGCGGTTGATGGCGCGGCCGTTCTGGTCCACGATGGCAGCGCGGTCGCAGTCGGGGTCGAAGATGACGCCCAGATCGGCCTCATTTTCCACGACGGCGCGGGCGATGGCATCCATTGAAAACGGGCTCTCCGGGTTCGGGCTGTGGCTGGGAAAGCTGCCGTCGGGCTCCAGGTTCAGGCTGCCGTCCACATCCGCACCCAGATCGGACAGAAAGTCGGCATAGAATCCGCCGGCGCCGCTGCCGGCGTCCACCACCACGTGCAGGCCCAGCAGGGGCTTCAGCGCGTCGTCCTCCAGCCGCTCGCGCACCATCTGCTTCAGCCGCTCGGTGTACAGCGAGAGGAAGTCGATCTTCGTGACCAGACGGTCCGGGATTTCGACCTCAATGGCGCGTGCGATCAGCGAGGCGACGTCCGCTTCGGTGGGATGGCCCTCCCGCAGAATGAACTTGAAGCCGTTCTTTTCGCCGGGATAGTGGCTGGCGGTGATCATGATCGCGCCGTGGGTTCGGGTTTCCGGGGCGATGGTGGTCATGAACATGGCGGGCGTCGTGCACAGATCGCAGTCGAACACGTCGCTGTCCGCGGCGGTGATGCCCCGAATCAGCGCGGCTTTCAGGCGCGGACCGGAGGTTCGTGAATCCCGGCCGACGGCGATTTTCAGATGGTCGGGCGTGGTGGACAGCCGTTCGGCCAGCCAGTGCGCGAAGACGTAGCCGATGCGCGCGGCGAAGTCGTCGGTCAGGAGCGCGGCGTCGCCGCGAATCTCGGAACCACTCAGGAATTTCTGCCAACTGTGGGTACTGTTACTGTCAGAACTCATAAAAACCCCTTCCAATATTTTGCGTGCAGGGCACGCGATTTGCAGCCGCCTTGGGCGGCGCGAAAGCAGATGCGGTCAGCCGCGCTCGACGGTGTCGTCCCCGTCCTCCTCCGGAACCAGCGCGCTGAGATAGCGGTACAGCGGCGCGAGCACCCGGAAGCTGCGGGCGATCTCGTCGGCCAGCGCGGGGGACTTGAGCAGGCTGAAGTCGTTGAGCTCCCTTTCAAAGTAGAAGCCCTTGACCGGATAAAGCGGCCGGAGCAGCTCGGGCACCTCTTCGGGGATCGCCATGCGGCGATAGCGCTCGGCGTACAGCCTGAATTCCCCGAGAACGGGCCGAATCAGATTCTCCAGAACGTCCGGCTCCACCAGAATGCGGCGGCGCCAGGCGTTCATCAGCGGTCTGGAGCCGCGGTAGTAGCCCATGCCGCAGCTGCCGCCGGAGTCGGACAGGTCGAAGTACAGGCCGACGCTGGTGGAGCGATCCTCCTTGGGGCGGCGGAAGCCCAGCCAGAGGTAGTCGCGGTAGGGGGACTTGTCGCGGCTGAAGCGGATGTCGCGGTTGATGCGGGAGACCACGCGGTTGGGACGGCGCTCGAGGGAGTCGTCCAGCCACTCGATGGTCGGCGCCAGGGCCTCGGCCAGCGCCAGACTGGGTTCGCGCACGCCGCGAAGATACCAGTCCCGGTTGGAGTGGAAAAAATCAGCGTTATTGTTGAAGCGAATGGCCATGAAGAACTCGAAGGTTTCGTCACTGTAGCCCTGGAACATGGTGGTTTTCCTCTATTTCTTGCCGGATTTGCCGTTGATTTTGCTGCGAACGGGCTTGAAGCGGGCGGTCTTGGCCATATCCTCCTTCAGGCGCTGCTTGCGCGCGGCGGCGCGCTCCCTGCGGCGCGCGCGGGCGCGGCGGGAGGTGATGGCCAGCACGACGATGAGCACCACCAGCACGACGCAGGAGCCGATCAGCAGTCCCATGAACAGCGGGGAATTGCTGATCTGGGTGGACAATCCGCCGATGAGGGAGTTCGGGTGACTGCCGGTTTCGGGCGTCTGTCCGCCGGGACCGATGGCGATTTCGATGGGATCAGAGGTGGCGACGCGCTCCTGACCGTAGCTGTCCGCATAGGTGGCGGTGAATGTCAGCGTGGTGTTCTGGCGCACTTCATATCGCAGCTCATAGATCGTGGGATCGCCGGTGGGCACGACGGCCAGCTCGCAGACGTCGCCCAGGTTTTCCTCGCGGATGAGGATGTTGGAGGCCATCGCGGAGCCGATGTTGTTGATCTCGAGGCGCACCGGCACATAGCCGCTGCGGTTGATTTTGGCCATGGACGTGGAGGCGCGAAGGGTCAGCAGCGGATCGGAGCCCTCGTTGTCCAGGTAGACGGCGGCGGTGTTGCTGATGAAGTCGATGCGGTCGCCGGCGGAGGTCGTTCCCGTCACGCGCCATCGATAGCTGCTGTCCTCGCGGAGGGGATAGGAGTGCGCCACCTCCACCGGCTCGCCGCCGGCGGGGATGGAGATGGAATCGGCGATGATGCCGCCATAGATATCGTCGTAGATTGTGACATTCTGATAGTCGACGTTGCCGTTGTTCGTCAGGGTCAGAATGACTTCGGCGGAATCGGACGAGAACATCGATCGCCCCGCGGTGATGGAGGCATCCAGATCTCCGTGCGCTGCGTAGATCGTCAGGTCGTCCAGCGTCTGGGAATAGGACGAACCGCTCGCGGTCGTGTAGGTCAGCGTGGGAGAGGACACGGAGTCCTGGGAGATGGAGACGTATTGGACGAAGCGCCTGTGCTCGCCCGCGTCCAGATCGTCCAGGCGGCCGGTGAAGCTGCCCAGGGGATCCGTGATCTCCAGCGCGCGGATGTCCACGCGGCCGGTGTTGCGGATCTCATAGACGATGGTGGCGCTGCCGGCGTCGGTGACGTACTGGTTGGAAACCTGCCGCAGAAACTCCACCTGGGGCTCCGCAGTGCTGCGCTGAATCGCGGCTTCGACGGGGTAGCTGAAGTGCTCGGAGCCGGCCACGCAGGTGATGATATAGGAGATTGCGCCTGCGTCCAGTTCCTCCTCGGTCACGGCAGCGGTGTGAATGTAGGAGTGCGTCTCGCCGGGCGCGATGTCGCCGATGGGCTCCACCAGCAGCCCGTCCGGCGAGGACAGGCAGACGCCTTCCAGCAGCGAATCAGTCTGGTTGGTCAGCAGGAAGGTCAGTGCGATTTCATCGGGCACGGCGAGGGGATCCTGAGAAGCCGTTACGGTGATTTCGAGCTTCGGCGCGGCGGCCTCTTCGGCAATGGCGGGCACGGCAAACAGCGGCGCAGGAATGGCGCCGCCGGTCAGGATGAGCGCCGTCAGCGCTGCGAATGCACGATGTCTGAATCGCATCTGCTCAAAACCTCAACTTCCTATTTTCCTCATTCTATTTTAGTGCATTCCTTGAAGCCTGTCAAGTTTGGCGGGCCCGATTCATTTCTGAGGCATATCTGTGACGCAAATATTGAAAAATACTGGACAATATATGACGAAGACGGTATAATTATATTACGATAAATTGCGGAGGATGAATAAATGATCGGAACTGCCCTGAAAAACTATGCCGAAGCCCATGGCATGACCTGCGATGGCGGATATGTCTATGGAAAGGTCAACGGCCGCTACATTGCGATGGTGGATGGTTCCGGCGTAAAGATGCTTCAGATCTATCTCTATCCGCCGATGATGCAGGTGGACAGCGCGCTCAAGGAGCGCATTCGGGAGATCCTCCGGAGCGGCAGCCCAAGGGAGTACCGGCTGATCCGGCGGGACGCTGTCAATGTGGACAACGGGCGCGCGGTGGTCGTCTTCCAGGACGGCCCGGGCGCGATGAAACACCTTGAGCGCTACATCGAAGAGGTGATGCCCGGACTCGACGCGCTCGAACTGTGCCCCGATGCCTGCGCCTGCTGCGGCGGGGCGCTGGGCGACGATGCAAGACACGTGCTCCTGGACGATTACATCCTGCCGGTGCATTCTGAATGCGCGGCGAAGATGTCCGCGCAGCTGGACAGCATCGAGCGCGCGCCCGGGGAGGGCAGCGTGCTGCGCGGCGCGCTGGGCGCGCTCCTCGGCGCGGTGACCGGCGCGATTCCGTGGGCGATTGTCTATGTGCTGGGTTATGTGGCCGGAATCGTCGGCTTGCTCATCGGCTATCTCTCCAATTTTTTCTATGGAAAGCTGGGCGGCAGGAACGGCAGGGCCCGCGTGGCCATTGTGGTGGCTGCGCTGATCGTGGGCGTGCTGCTCGGGCAGATCGGCGGCGTCAGCGCGATGTTCAGCCGATCCTTTGACGATGAAGGCGGCTATGGGGCCATCGGCCTGACGCGCATCCAGTTCGTTCAGTCGTGCTGGGATCAGTATCTCTGCGCCGACCAGTCCGCCATGCTGGGCCGTATGTACGACCGGATGATCTCCAATGTCCCCGAAGACGATCGGGAGCAGTACATCTCCAGGGACGAGTTCGTCCAGACGGTCTGGGATTCGGACTATGCGGACAATCAGACCGCTGCCATCAAGGAATTCGGCGTCAACCTGGCCATGGGCCTCCTGTTCGGCGTGCTGGGCTGCCTGGGGCTTTTTTCCCAGCTGCGCAAGGGGACCCGGCGGCGCACCGTCAGGCAGCTGAAGTAGGTTCCGGAAAATGGAAAGTCCCGCTTCTCATGGAAGCGGGGCTTTTATCATAAATCTGCTTTTTCGGCTCTGGCAGCTGTGCTATAATAGGGCGAAGAAGAAATGGGGGAAAGAATGTGAATTACTGGATGATCGTTTCCGCAGTGCTCGCGCTGGTCGCCGCCGGCCTGGCCGGCCTATGCCGTCAGCAGCGAAATGAGCTCCTGCAGCAGAAGGAGCAGGAGGCGGATGCGGAAGCGCTCCGGCAGGAGGTGAAGCGCATTCGCAACGACAATGCCCGCCGCCGCCGCGAGATTGCCGCGCTGCACCGCGCACTCGAGGCGGAGCAGGAGCGCAGCGACGATCTGGAGCTTGCCCTCGATGAGCAGCGCGAACGCACGCTTCAGGCGGAGAAGGGCATTGAACAGGCGGATGCCCGGCGCATCGAGACGGAGAAGGAGGCGTCCGCCGGCCGCATGCGCGCCGGCCTGCTGGAACGCCAGCTGAAGGAGGCGCATGAGGAGCAGCTCGCCCAGGAGCAGCTCTATCAGGACATCATTCGCGAGCGCGACGAAACCATTGCCAGGCTTCAGGAGGGCCAGCAAAAGCGCCGCTCCCGCAGAAAGCCTGGCGTGCTCGATCAGCAGATCACCCTGAACGACATTCTGAAGGGGGCGTAACTCCATGAACGATCGCATCCGCAAGCTCGCCTTCGCGATGATCGTATTCGATCGCGGCGAACCGGAGCTCATCCAGCACTTCACCAAGGTGCATGCCTATTGCCGCCTGATCGCCGCGTGTGAGTGCCTGCCCGACGATCAGCAGGAGATCCTTGAAGCGGCCGCCCTCGTCCACGACATCGCCATTCCGCTGTGCCTGAAGAAGTACGGCGACTGCTCCGGCCCCCATCAGGAGGCCGAGGGCCCCGACCTCGTCCGCGAGATGCTGCCGCCGATCGGCTTTGCGCCCGATCAGGTGGAGCGCGTCTGCTGGCTGGTCGCCCATCACCATACGCTCACCGGCATCACTTCCCCGGATCACCAGATCCTCATCGAGGCCGACTTCCTGGTCAACGCCTTCGAAGGCGGCCGCTCCGATGCTGCCAGGCGCAGCATGCTGGAAAAGACCTTCAAGACCGCTGCCGGCAAAGGAATCCTCAAGGAAATGTTCGATCTCTGACGCAAACACAGCCCCTGACCGCCTGAATCAACGGCGGACAGGGGCGTTCATTTGAACGATTCCTCAATAAAAACGCAGCAGAAATCCCGGGCTGCCGCCATGGCAGCCCGGGATTCGTCATGTAAACGCGCCAGAAATGGGCCGTCGGCACACAGGATTAGTCGTCGGACTCGTCCTCGCTCTTGTAGGCCTCGATGATCTTCTTCGCGTCCGCGGCGGGAACTTCCTCGTAGCGCTCGAAGCTCATGGTGAAGGAGCCGCGCGCCTGCGTCATGGAGCGCAGGTCGGTCGCGTACTTGAACATCTCGGACAGAGGCGCTTCAGCGGTCACGCGCTGCAGATCGCCCACCTTGTCCATGCCCATGATGCGGCCGCGGCGCTTGTTCATGTCGCCGATGACGTCGCCCATGTACTGATCGGGCACATCCACCTCAACGTGATAGATGGGCTCGAGCAGGATCGGCATGGCGCCGGTCAGCTGCTTGAACGCCAGACGGGCAGCCGTCTTGAACGCCATTTCGGAGGAATCGACCGGATGGTAGGAGCCGTCGTACAGCTCGGCGGTCAGGCCGACCACCGGGAAGCCCGCCAGCACGCCGTGCTTGATGTTGTCGCGCAGGCCCTTTTCAACCGCGGGGATGAAGTTGCGCGGGACGGTGCCGCCGACGACGGAATCGATAAAGTGGAACTCGGTATCGCTGGGATCGTCGTTGGGACGGAACTTGACCTTGACGTCGCCGAACTGGCCGTGACCGCCGGACTGCTTCTTGTGGCGGCCCTGAACGTCGATGGGCTTGCGGATGGACTCGCGATAGGGGATCTTGGGATCCTGCAGCACGCACTCCGCGCCGAACTTGCTGGCCAGCTTCTTCGCGATGACCTCAATGTGCATCTCGCCCAGACCGGACAGCACGGACTCGGTGGTCTCCACGTTCTTCTCCAGCTTGATGGTGGGATCTTCCTCCATCAGGCGGTTCAGTCCGGAGAAGATCTTGTCTTCCTCGCCGGCCTTCTTGGCATAGACGGCCTTGGAGATGCAGGGGGCCGGGAAGACCAGGTCGTCGAACTTCACGGGGTTGTTGGCGTCGCACAGGGTATCGCCGGTGGCGACGGACTGCAGCTTCGCCAGCGCGCACAGGTCGCCCGCGCACACGGAGGTGGCGGCGGTCTGCTTCTTGCCGCGCAGGAAGTAGATGTTGCCGGGCTTCTCGCTCTTCTCCGCATTGACGTTGTACAGCGTCGTGGCGGAGGACAGCACGCCGGAGGTCACCTTGATCAGGGACAGCTTGCCGACGAACGGGTCGGCCATGGTCTTGAAGACGCGGGCGGAGAAGGGCTGGTCGTTGG
>JBJEUD010000197.1:0-7728 GCA_051883655.1 Candidatus Faecivicinus sp.
CAGGCGCATCGCCCGACTTGAAAAGAAGCTGGAAAGGCAATGATTTGGAGGAGAGACCATGGGATTATTTGATTCGATGAAGAGCAACCAGATGGGTACGAAGGCGTATCGCACGCATGTTGCGGCCATGCAGCTTCGCAAAAACGGAAAGTACGCGGAATCCGAGGCCAAGCTGGACGAGGCCATCAAGCTCTATGACGAGGCGTATGCAATGGGCTTCCGCAAGAGCAACGTGCTGCAGGGCTATGCCCTCTTGCTGATGCGCCGCGGCAAATTCGAGCGCGCACGTGAGATCATGCTGGAGTGCAGCAAGGACAAGCAGATGTCCGCGGACGATCGATTCTCCCTGCGCGTGGATTTCTCCATCTGCCAGTGGAAGATGGGCCGCCTGGACAAGGCGATCGAGACCATGCGCACTGCGGCCCAGTCAAAGATGAACGGAATGGTCTACACCACGCTGGGCATGTATCTCGTGGAGCAGGCGCGCCAGACCGGCGACTTTGAAGAGGTCATGAAGCTGAACGAAGAGGCCTATGAATATGACGACGAGGATGCCGGCGTGCTGGACAATATGGGTCAGATGTATCTGGCGATGTCGGAGAAGTCTCTCGGCGAAGGCAATGCGGAACTGGCCGATGAACAGCGCGCGAAGGCCTTGGGCTATCTGAAAAAGGCCTGCGAGATCAAGCCCGATCAGATTTCGTCCGCTTACTTCTATGCCAAGGCGCTGCATGAATCCGGCGACAACGATCAGGCGCGCAAAATTCTCAAGAAGGCCATGGAGATTCCCTTCTCCGCGATTCTTCAGATCAGCCGCGAAGATGCCGAGATGCTGCTCAAGGAGATCGGCTGAAGCGATGAGGAGAATCCGGATGATCGGCAGGAGCGCAATCGCTCCTGCCGATTTTTTCAGGATCGGGCTGCGGAAGCGGCCCGATGCTTTTTCCGCGGTTTCGGCTGCAGGTTGGCCAGAATCGCACCAACGATGCCGCCGATGGCCGCGCCGATCAGCATCTCGCCCAGCATCAGCGTGACGGAGTGGGCGCCGCCGCCCAGCCAGACGTACATCGCATAGCCCAGGATCATGTACAGAAGGGCGACCACCATGCCCGTGACGAAGCCGCGGCTGCCGCCGCGCCCGACCGCCGCCCGCGCGCCGAGGACGATCGCCGCGATTTTGAGCAGTTGATTGAGCGCCGTAATTGCACTGTCCGGGATGCGCGCAAAGACTGTCAGCAGCGTGATCAGCAGCATCCCCGCGAGGGTGACTGCAATGCAGGCGATGAAGCCCTTCAGGATGGAAAGCAGAACCGAAATGCGATTGGACGACATGAAAAGGCCCCCTCAAAGCTTTTTTGAAAGCATATGAGGGGGCTGTCTGCATTATTCTGCGTCCGGCTAATTGCAGGTGGTGCAGTAGCCAAGGCTCGCCGATTCCTCGTTAATGGATGCGCCGATGAAGTATTTGGTGACATCGGAGAGGTCTTCCGCATAGCGCAGCGGATGGCCTTCGGGAATGTAGATCATGCCGACCACCATGGTGGACTTGCAGCGATCCGTGGCAACCTTCTTGCTGCGGGTGCAGACCGTGACAGCGCGGTGCATGTTGCAGTATTCAGTGGGCTGAGTGCCTTCCAGCCAGTAGTCGGTATTGACGCCGTAGCCGTTGACGTCGTTCATACAGGCCTTTGTGGGCAGCATGCCCGATACCGCGCATACGGAGCCCTTGACCAGGCCGTAATCCGACGGGGAGCCGCCGATGATATCGCGGTCGGTGGTGCAGCCGGTCAGACCGTGCACGACATACATGATCTGCGACCACAGCGGCGCCGCATATCGGCCGCCGGTGGCATCGGAGGCCAGCGGCTTGTAGTTGTCCGAACCGATCCACACGGCGCCGGCATAATAGCCGCTCATACCGGCGAAGGTGACGCCGATGTTGTTCGTGTTTGTACCGGTCTTGCCTGCAATGGTGAGTCCGCCGAAGTTGGCGCTCGATCCGGTGCCGACGCCCTGCGTGACGCAGCCCTTGAGCATATCCACCAGCATCCATGCGGTGGAAGGCTTGAAGACCTCGCGCTTGATCTGCACTTCGCTGATGTCGATGTAGACCGTGCCGTCCGGGTTGAGCACCTGGGTGAATGCGTAGGATTCCTGATAGGTGCCGGAGTTTGCAATGGCAGCGAAAGCGGTGGCGAGTTCGATCATGGTCGGCTCCGAGAGGCCGAGGGAGAGGCCCGCACCGGTGCCGAGGATGTGATCGGCGTCAATGCCCAGCATCAGCAGGTACTTGACGGAGTTCTCGATGCCGACATATTCATAGAGCGTATGTGCGGTGGACGTGTTGTGGGACTTGTTGATGGCGTATCGCAGGGATTCCACGCCGGTATATCCGCCGTCGCTCTCAAAGTTCTTCGGGAAGCCGGATCCGCCGATCCAGCCCTGAATGGGAATCGGCAGGTTGAGCACGGGGCTGGCCGGAGAGTTGCCAAGGTCGATGGCGGGGCCATAGACGGAGAGCGGCTTGATTGAGGAACCCACGGGCATGTTCATCTGATAGGCACGGTTCAGCTGCAGCTTCTGCTGGGGCTCGGCGCGCCCGCCCACGACGGCAACCAGCTCGCCGGTGTGCCAGTTGACCACTGCCGCAGCGCACTGAGGCTGCACGACCGTCAGATACTCGCCGCCGCCCAGGGAAGCCTTTGTCGAAGCGTCGGTGGAATAGCGCATGGTGGGGTACTTGTCCCACTCGGTGATGACCTTCTGCACGACGCTCTGCACTTTGGAGTTCAGAGAGGTAAAGACCATATAGCCGCCGTTGCGCAGCTTGACCTCCATGGCGCTGCGGTTGGTGCGGTTGTCCTCGAGCCCCTCCACGCGCAGCATCTTGGTGACGACATCATAGATGGCATACTCGACGTAATAGGCGTTGTCGTACATCGCGTCGGATGCGGCGGTTGAGGTTTCCAGGACGCTCAGCGATTGCGACATGGCCTCATCATACTGCTCCTGCGAGATCATCTGCTGTTCGAGCATGCAGTCGAGCACGTATTCTGTGCGATTGTCGAGACCTTCCTTGGTGCTGTAGGTGCTGTTGCCATAATAGCAGCGGCGGGGATTGTAGCGGGTGGGGTTGCGGATCATGCCGGCCAGCGTGGCGCATTCCAGCAGCGTCAGCTCGTCCAGATCCTTGCCGAAGTAGTCCTGAGCGGCGATCTTCATGCCGTAGCTGGAACCGCCGAGATAAATGACATTCAGATAGGCTTCGAGGATTTCCTCCTTCGACAGGTTTTTTTCAACCTGCACGGCCAGATAGGCCTCCTGCACCTTGCGCTGATAGTTCTGGTCGCTGCTGAGCATTGTCAGCTTGACCAGCTGGCAGGTGAGGGTGGAGGCGCCCTGGGTGCTGCCGCCCATCACATTGTTGAGGAGTGCGCCGACCATTCGCTTCAGGTCGACGCCGTGGTGCTGATAGAAGCGGGCGTCCTCAACGGCAATGACGGCATTGATCAGATTCTGGGGGATATCGCCCAGCTCGACATAGATGCGGTTCTGGGTGCCCTTGAATTCGGTGATCAGGTTGCCCTGGCTGTCATAGATGAACGACGTCTGCGCCTGGGCGCCGATCTTGTCCAGATCGAGGTTTGGCGTCGTATCCACCCAGGCCTTGCCCACGCCGACCAGAAGTCCGGTGCAGGACAGGCCGATGAGCAGCACGACAAAGAACAGCATGCGCACCGTCATAAAGACAACGGAGAGCAGGAAGTTTTTCTGCGTTTCACGCGGTTTGAAGATCGAGTATTTCAGGCTCATGATTCCTCCGTAGCAATCCTTGGCTGGAATAAACAGAATATACCTGTTCCAATATCATCTATTATAGCATAGAATTCGCATGGGCGCACGTTATTTCCGTGTCATTTTCATGAACAGGCGCAGAAATTGCCCCATACCGTTTTGGACGCGGCACGGGGCAGTTTTGTTCCATGATTTTGAAATTACTTTTTCCAATAGACGCGGCAATCCTGCGTTCGCGACAGATAGCCGTATTCGATCAGATACCGGCGCAGCGTGGCGAAATCAGGATAGATGGCCTTGAGGATTTCATTGACCTCTTTCTCGGAATACTCGCGGCCGGATTTAAATTCCGCCGAAATGCGGCGCAGCGTGGCGATCTTCTTCTTCTCTTTGGAAGAGAAGACCTTCAGGCGGAGCGGTTCGAGACTTTCAAATACATTGCTGAGGATCCTCTGATTTTCTTCTTCCGTGATGACATAGCGTTCATCCACCATGGTTGCCCCCTTGTGAACGGGCAGCAATGCCGCCCGGTTGTCCTTTCCCTCTTCAGCAATCTGCCATGTGGCAAGAAACAGCTTCGCGCTTCGGGCGCGTTCCCGGAAGGTGAAGCGCTGGTGACGCACGGTGGACAGCGCGATGCCCATCCTTCCGGCGATCTCCTGGTCGCTCAGCCCGCAGGCGAAGAGGTGCAGCAGTTCCCTTTGGTTGTCCGTCAGAGCGAGATGCTTTTCGCCCAGCCCAAACAGCTCGGCCAGGCGGTCCGGATGCGCGGACTGTACATGCTGTTCCACCGCCTTTTGCGGACTCAAAAAGCGCTCCCCGCAGGGAAAGACTTCGCCGAGATCGAAGCGCTTCTGGCAGTATACGCACACCCATGCGTCCGTCCGGAGCTCATAGCCCCGTGCAAGGGCTTCCACCGTCGAATTTTCGAAATCCATAGTTCACCTTGAGTTTATAAATATCGTAAACGTATTATATATCAGTTTATAAATTATGTCAACAATAAAGTTGAGCCGGAAGGAGGACACGCCTCTCTCCGGCTCAATGGGGATTATTCCTTTGAATCCTCCGGGATGCTGATGTTCACGCCGTTGACGGCGACGCCCTCGTCCGCGCGGATGAGGATGTAGCGGAAGCCGTCGATCACGCGGGTTTCCACGAGGTCGCTTCGCTCGGGATTGACCTGGATGACCACATCCGGCGTGCGGACTTCAAACTTGCGCTCATTGACGATGTTGTGGGCGCCGAGATCGATGGTTGCGCCGAAATCCTCGTCGTACTTCTGTTCGAAGGCGGCGACATGTTCCTCGGACACGCCGCAGGATTCCAGCATGCTCTTCACCTCGCGCTTGGAGATCACCAGCGGCTCGGCCTCCTTGTCCGACTTCTGCTCCTCGATCATGCCGCGGATCTGCTCATGAACGGTCTGAACCACTTCATAGTTCAGGTCGTCGCCCAGGGACTCCTCCAGCAGCGCCTGGAAGGTTTCCTTCTGCGCATCGGCCGGCATCGGCGCGTCGGTATTGAAGACCGCGGAGATGAATTCATCGTGCATGGTCTCGGTGTCGCGGGTGAAGTAGAGGGCGTTGTAGATGTTGGCGGCGCGGTCGTCGAAGGTGGGGAACATGAAGCCCAGTTCCGGTCCGGCGACGACCCAGTCCAGCTCGCGGTCGTGGAACTCGTTGTCCTCGGCGTAGTAGCTCAGCGCGGGCTTGCTCAGCTTCACGGGACAGATGGCGCACATGATGTAATCGAAGACCTCCTCCGAAGCATCGTCCACCTTCAGCTCGTCCTTTGTGCGGAAGGGGACGTCGTAGGCGTCGTGCAGCATCAGAATCAGATAGTTGCCCTCCATCTCCAGCGCGTCGATGACCTTCTGATAGAAGCTCTGCACGCCTTCCTCCACCTTCAGCGCCGTGTTGCGCAGCGCTGTCAGCAGGCGATGCTCCTCGCCCTCCATCACCTGGTCGGGGCGGAACACCATCTCCACCAGGTTTTTACCGGGAATTCCGGACAGCGTGCGGCGGAAGATAGCCAGATATTTCTCGGCCTCCTCCTGGGGAAAGGACATCAGCGGACGGTTGAACATGGAGACGATTTCGCGCTTATCGTTGACATAGCAGCCGCGAATGCAGGAAATGGCGTTCTTGTCCAGATTGAAGCGGCGGCGGATTTCAGAAATTTCTTTGCGATTCATAATACGACCTCTTGCTGCCGGCAGGTGCGCCGGATATTTTCATTCGTATCATTATAGCATTTTGGAGCGGATGTTTTTTGACGGGAACTGGACGTTTCCGTAAAAGACGCAGCAACGGCGAAGCGGGAATGCCGCTTCGCCGTTCGGGATGATTGGGAAATTCAGTAGCGATCGCCGTCGTAGCAGTTGTCGCACAGACCGTCGGTACGGCTGGCGCAATCATCGCACAGCGGCGCGCCGCAATCGCAGCAGCGCTGAAAGCTGCGCGAATCCGCCAGACGGTGACAGCAGCTGCATTCCATCATGGCCATATTCTGCACTCCCTTCGGCTTTTTTCCTTTTATAGGATGCACGGAAGGAGGATGCTCTATTCAATCGCCGCATCCAAATGCATTGAACCACGCGCGGGATTCGAAAGCCTGCTTTTGGGCGGTACAGCGCGCCTCTTCCGCGGCCACGCCAACTGGCAGATAGCACACGAGCTCGTATTCCTCCGGAACCCCCAGTACATCCGCCATTTTCCGTCCCAGATGATCCGCGTCGGTGACATGGCCCTCAATCCAGCAGCTCTGATAGCCCAGCTCGACGATCGCAAGCAGCATGTTTTCAATGGCCGCAGCGTAGTCCTGCACGGCGTAGCAGCGGTCGCGATAGGCGATGATGGGGCGGGTAAGCACGCAGATCATGGCCGGAGCGGTATCGGTGCGGCCGACGGGCGGGTCGATGATTGCATTCAGGCGGCGGAGAATCTCCGGATCGTCCACGGCGATCAGGCTGACGGTCTGCTTGTTGCAGCCGGACGGCGCGGCGAGGCCGGCTTCGAGGATCCGTCTGAGATTCTCGCGGGGGACGGGCGTCGGCCGGTAAGCGCCGCGGTAGCTGCAGCGGGCGCGGATGGCGTCGAGTGTATTCATGACAGGCATCTCCTTTGATTTCATATCATTGCAGGTCGATCCAATAGCGCTGCTCGACGACGCCGTTGACCTCAACTTCATTTTCAAGAACGCCGCCGTTGTGGATGATACTCCTTGCGGAGCCGACATTGTTTCGATCGCAGACCATCAGTACGCGGTCGATGCCGAGCTTGCGGCATTCCACCAGCGCAAGTGCGATCATCTTCGTGGCGATGCCCTTGCGGCGCTCGGACGGGCGAACGCCGTCGCCGATGTGGCCGCCGTTGAGCAGCAGCCCCTCGTTGAGCCAATGACGGATATTGACCGCACCGACGAAGAGGTTCCGCTCGTCGTCCAGACAGAAGAAGGTGGAATCGGGAACCAGGCCTTCGTCACGGTCGTGGCCGACCTCAAGGCTGGGCAGATATCGGTCAAAATCACGATAGTCTGTCTTGCGGATGGCATAGGGTACGATCGTTTCGCCGGCTGCAGTCCATTCGTCCATCATGTCATTCAGCTGAGCGCGGTATTCAGGCGTGAGTTTGACAAGTCTGAGCATCCGGACAATTTCCTCCTTCTATTTAATATGCAGATCAAGCGGTTTCCCACGCGATGCAGATCAAGCGGTTTCCCACGCGCGGCGCTCCTGCTCCTCGCGGAATTGGTTGACGTACAGGCGGTAATAGTAGCCGCGCTGCTTCAGCAGCTCCTTGTGGCTGCCGGACTCCTGAATCCGGCCGTTGCGGATGACCAGGATCATGTCGGCGCTGCGGATGGTGGACAGCCGATGGGCGATGATGAAGCTGGTGCGGCCCTCCAGTGCGGTGGCGATGGCGGCCTGCA
>JBJEUD010000198.1:0-7713 GCA_051883655.1 Candidatus Faecivicinus sp.
TCTCCCTCGCGGATGCGCAGTGTGCGGCGGATTTCTTTGGGAATAACGACGCGGCCGAGTTCATCTCAACGTGTCAAGGGAGAAGCAAAAGAATATCGGGACCATCAAAGCCCTTTTTGGGGGTGGTATTGACCGTCTTCGGCGCGCTTCGACAGACCTTGACGCGGGATACCTCTCGTGTCATAATGGGGGCAAAACGCCGATCATCCCTCACTGAGTGAAAGCGTCCGCAAATACCCATTCTATTTCGATCTCCTCGTTGCTCGTGACGAGCACGCGCTCTATCGCTTCGTAAAGATGCTCCCTCAAACCGGCATCAAAACCGGCGAGAGCTTTCTCCGCCTGAGTGAATCCTGCCGTTCTCTCCGCTTGCTGCTGCTGAGCGTTGAGCAGGGCCTGGTATGCCTGCTCATGGTGTGCTTTTTGGGCAGCTAGTTCTTCAGCCTTCAAGGCCAGATGTTCCTTGATGCAGATAAAATCCTCGCGGCTGATCTCACCGCTGCGGTAAGCCTCGTATCGCTCCAGCTTCTTCTGCTGAACCCGGGCGAGCTCCTTTTCCATCCGCCCGATCGCATTGCAGCACGCTTCGCTTGCAGAACGCTGCTGATTCCTCGTCTCCTCTTTGGACACCTTGACAAGGCTTAGCTGCGTTCGCAAAGCTGAAACCAGGATTTCCTCCATTTCGCTTCTCTTCAGGCGAATGGAAGCGCACTCGCCTTCGCGCTGATATTTGGCAGAGATGCAAGTGTAGTACTGGTCGGCGCCGTAGGTCTTGCGCAGCTTTCGACCGCAGTGCACGCAGTAGTAAACGCGATCAGGCTGATCCAGGACCGATCTTCTGACCTTCCTGGGACTGCGAAGCATCTCGTTTGCCCTGTCCCATTTCTCGCGGGGAATGATGGCCTCATGAGCATCCGGATGGAGAATCCATTTCTCCACAGGGACTCTGCGCTGGTTTTTGTCGCGGATGTGACGGCTTTCCCTGGTGTGGTTTGCCATCACACCGGCGTACTTGATGTTGCGGATCATGCATGCGATGCGGGGGTGAGTCCATTGCGGCTCGGTCTTTTCCTTGCGGCGGACTCCCTTGTATTCCTTCGGAGTCGGCACCCCTCTGGCGTTCAGATCGGCGGCAATCTCGCTTGTGCTTCTGCCCGCGAGAACGGCATTGAAGATCTCGCGGACGATTTCTGCCGCAGGTTCATCGATCACCATCCTGTGCTTGTTCTCCGGCGACGGCTTATAGCCGTAGGTAAAGCAAGTGATGAACTCGCCCTTTTCCTGCCTGCATCGCATGGCGGTCTTGACCTTGGAAGAGAGGTCTTTGCTGTAGTAATCATAGACCAGATTGCGGAAGGCGATATCCATGCCGACGGTCTTTCCATCATGATTTCTGCTGTCGTAATGGTCGTTGATGGACTTGAAGCGAATGCCCAGAAACGGAAAGATGTGTTCCAGATAGTCGCCCACCTCCAGATAGTCGCGACCGAAGCGGGAAAGATCCTTGACCACAATGCAGCTGATTTCACCTGCTTTGACAAGCTCAATCATCCGCTGAAATTCGGGGCGATCAAAGTTGGCGCCGGAGAAGCCATCGTCGCAAAACTCCAGGCGCGGGAGTTCTGCGAGGTCAGGGGTCTGGTCCAGATGCTGTACAATCAGACTGCGCTGAGCGGAGATGCTGTTGCTCTCATCCCTGGCGGCATTGCGCCGCACATCGATATCCTCCTGAGACAGGCGCAGATAGATTGCCACTGCTTTCGGCACTATGCCACCCCCTTTTTGAGTCGTTCTGCAGTTTCGAGGAGTTCTTTGAACTCTTCCGCATAGTTGAATTCAATTTTGAGCGAGCCGTCTGCACAAACCTCGATCTGCTTTACGCAGGCGTTCAGCATCTCCTCGGACAGCTCAGCTGCATTGGAAAAATCCTCCACAATCGCCGCCCATCGCTTTGCACCGATCAGCTGCTCCTCCGTATCGCCTTCATCGCGGGCCATTTCGCCAAGCGCATGCTCGAGCTCCGCAATTTCAGACAGGTACTTCGCTTTCTGCATCCGGTATTCTGCGTCCGTCAGCAGGTCATCCTTCATATCGACATAAAGCGCTGCGATGGAGGACCGAAGTTTTTTGATTTTGGCGTTCAGAGCGGCCTTCTTCTTTTTATGAACGGTGCTCTTGCCGGCCGCCTGCTTCCGGGCAAGGAGCGCTTTGATGATGTGCGCCGATTCCATGAACACATCCATCTGCTTGCGAATGGACTGAAACACCGCCTCATCCAGATCCGCCTTGCGCTTTGCCCTGCTTGAACAGCCCATCTCGCCGTGCTCAGCGTAGGTCGGGCAGTTGAAAGTGAAGTAGGCCTTATCCTTTTTGGTGCTGATGGAACGCAGCAGCTTGATATGGGCGCCGCAGTCGGCGCAGATCAGCTTTGCTCCATAGATGTTTCTGGCTTTCGGCAGGTAGTCGTACTTGCCGTGATTGGCCTTCGCCTTCTCAAGCGCAGCCCGGTTGATCTCCTGAACCTTATCGAACAGCTCCTGGTCGATGATCGCCTCGTGGGTGTTCCAGGCGATAATCCAATCCTGTTCATCGACACGGCCAAAGGGAACGCCGGCATACAGGCACTGACCGGACTTTCTCTGCGCCATGTGGCCGAGGTAGCAGATGTCTTTCAGGATCTCCGTGACCAGATGCCGGTTCCAGAGAATCCTGCGGGGCTTCTGATTGTTATTGGTCACAATGCCGCGCTCTGCCTTGTACTGGCCGGGAGAAGGGATGCCCATCCCGTTGAGCTTCCTGTTGATGCCCATGTAGCTCATGCCCTCGCTGCGCCACAGAAAGATCTGCCGGACGACGGGAGCCGTTTCGGGATTGACGATGAGCCTGTTTTTATTGTTGGGGTCCTTCAGATAGCCGTACTTTTCCCAGGCGCCGATATAGTCGCCCCTTTCCATCTTTGTCCTCAGCGCGGAGGACACCTTTCTGGAGATGTCCTTTGCGTAGAAATCATTGATGATGTTGGACAGCGACGCCGCCAGCTGAGCATTGTTGGAGACAGCCTCGGAGTCGTAGTGGTCATTCACGGAAATGAAGCGCAAGCCGATAAACGGGCAGACCTTTTCCAGAAACTCACCGGTCTCGACATAGTTTCGTCCGAGGCGGGACAGATCCTTCACCACCACACAGTTGATGTCGCCGCTCCGGGCCGCATCGATCAACCGCTGGAACTCAGGCCGCATGAAGTTGGTGCCGGTATAGCCATTGTCAACGAATACGGCCGCCTTTTGCAGGGTCGGGTCTTTTGCAATAAACGCCTCCAGATATTCAATCTGGCTTTCGATGGAATCGGAGTCCTTGCCGTTGTCCTCCACAGACAGTCGGGCATAGATCGCTGCTCGATAGAGTTTGGACTGCTCAGATCGAGCTTGACTGGGGGATGTCTTTTTCGGTTTGCGGGATGTTCTTGCCATTCCGGCCAGCCTCCTTCCATGGAATCGTTTTGCCGCTGCGCCGTTCTTCCCGATGCTCCAGATATTCAAGCGCCGCCGCGAATTGGTCTGCGTGTCGGAATTTTACATGGATATCCTTTCGACCGTCGATTTCGACTCTCTCGATGAGGCTGACGATCGTCATGCGGGTGAGCTTCGCGATGTTCTCGTACTGACGAAACTGCGCAAACCAGCCCTGGACGCCTGTCAATCCGCCCTCAACGGCATTCCGCCGGCTGACGAGCCTGCCGACCTGCTCTCTGATGGAGGAAATGCGCTCATCGTAGTCCGCCTTGAAGGAATGGTATTCCTCCCTGGTGATCAGGCCGGACTTCAGGTCCTCGTAGAGGGTCAGCTTGAGCCGGGTGAACTTCCCGACGTCAAGCTCCAGGGCCGCAAGCTGGGAATTGATCTTTCGAATCTCCCGGTGCTCCCAATCCAGGGCCTTCACTTCGTCCATGGCGTCGTCGATGTCGATCGCCAGCGCGATGTGCGCCTGAACGGTGGCGAGGACTGCGCCCTCCACCAGATCGCACCGGATGTTGTGGGTGGTGCAGCTGTCCTTGTCGCGCTTGTTGCCAGAGCAGACGTAGTAGTGATACTTCCTGCCATTGGAAGTCGCGGTTCGGTGGAGCATGGGACTCTGACAGTCGGCGCAGAAGATCATGCCGGAGAACGGATAGATTTCCTCGTTGTTTTCCGCTCTGCAGGTATCCATTCCGAGAATTTCCTGCACAAGCTCAAACTGCGCGGGCGCAATGATGGCTTCGTGGGTATTTTCCACTCTTGCCCACTCCGATTCATCCTTCATTCGCTTCATCTTCACCTTGTAGTTCGGCGTTGTGGTCTTGCCCTGCTCCAGCACGCCGGTATAGACGGCGTTTTTCAGGATCCGGAGGACGGCGACTGCGCTCCATTGAGCAGTGGCCCGGGTCTTGAAGCTCGTGCAATAGTTGTATCCGCACTTCCTTTTGTACTCCATCGGCGAAGGAACATGGAGCCCGTTCAGATGATTCGCAATCTGCTGAGCGTTCCAGCCCTCCTGTTTCCAGTTGAAGATATTGCGGACGGTCAAGGCGGCTTCTTCGTCCACGATCAGCTTGTGCCTGTCCTCGGGAGACCGCATATAGCCATAAACCGCAAAGTTATTGACGAACTCGCCATTTCTGCGCTTCACTTCCAGGTTGGTGCGGGACTTGATGGAAATGTCGCGGCAGTAAGAATCGTTGATGAGATTCTTGAAGGGAAGAACAAAGTCGTTCGACCGGCTTTCTGTGTCGGCAGAATCATAGGCATCGTTGATTGCAATGAAACGGATGCCGAGCATCGGGAAGATCTTCTGGATGTATTTGCCCGATTCAATGTAGTCGCGTCCGAACCGGGAGAGATCCTTTACGATGATGCAGTCGATGCGCTTCTCCTTAACGGCGGTCATCATCTTCTCGAATCCCGGGCGATCGAAATTGGTTCCGGTATAGCCGTCGTCGCAGAACTCCGCGACACAGTGGATGTCCGGCTGCTTCTGCAAATACGCATGGATCAGGTCGCGCTGCGTTGAGATGCTGTTGCTCTCATTTTTGTCGGAAACAGAAATGTCACCATCTTCCTGAGACAGTCTTAGGTAGATGGCGGCATGATAAGTCCTGTTGATCATTTTCTGCATAATGCGCCACTCCTGTTCTTTCTTTGAGGTCGAAAACCTCCTCAAGCAACCGGAGTTCCGCTGATTTTGTCCGTATTGATCATACTACACTTTGAGTCGGAAATCCAGTTTCTCCGGAAGGAAACGGCCATGTAATGTTTTCCATTACATGGCCGCGATCATGCTGACGAAGTTATCGTTCATGGTCCGCTGCGTGTTCGCATAGGATACGCGGACGACGGTATTGCCGACCTTGAACATATAGGGGTTTTTGACCTGCTCCACATAGGACTTGACCCGCTCCTCCATCGGAAGGGACCGGTCAATCTGTACATCCCGGATGTCTACCAGTGAAGCGAGCAAATCCCTTCGGTTCTGTGCTTCATCGCTCATACCCGCACCGCCTTTCGGCTCTATTATTATCCAGAACTTGCCTGTTTATTCCGTTTGAGGCAAACAGGCGGTTTCCCCTCTCCAGCGATTGCAGCCCCGGTCCGGATTGATCATTCTGCCTTGACAAAATATGGAAAAAAAGTATAATTGGGCCATGGCATGAGCGCAGCCGCTCATGCATCCGCAATATGCAATCGTCAAGGAAACGGGAGGGCCGTCCTATGCTTCGCATTCATCATCCGCCCAATGGCGAGCTGGTCTCCACCCTCTTCGATGTCTTCATCGGCGCAGAGCGGACCCTGCCCTGGTACTGCCGCGTCTCGGCAATGCCTTACAACGTCGAATTGCCGGGACATCAGCGCCCGATCGAGCAGACCGAAGCGGCCTCCTTCATCAGTTTTGAGATGCAGGAGCCTGTTGAACTGCGGTTAGTGGCAGGAAAACCGTTTGCAGAGGCCGTCGTCCGCCCGCTCAGCAGGCGGATCAGCCCCATCGTCAAGGATCGTGAAATCACATTCACCCTGTCGGAGCCGGGCGCCTATACCGTGGAGCTGGACGGAATGCACAGCGCACTGCATATCTTCGCCAATCCCGCAACAGACTTCGGCGTGGACAAATCGGCGCCCAACGTGCATTATTACGGCCCGGGCATTCACGAGGTCGGCCATATGGAACTGGAGGATGGCGAAACACTGTTCGTGGATGGCGGCGCGGTGCTGTACGGCTCCGTCAGCGCATTTGGCAAAAAGAACGTGCGCATCGTTGGCTACGGCGTGATCGACGGCAGCCGCAAGGAGCGCACCAGCGACAGGCCGCTGATTCCGTGGAGCCTCGATCCAAAGATCGATCTTCGGGACGAAGAGATCCTTCGGAAGCATATCCGCGAGAACAAGGTCCTGAAGGGTTGCGTTCGCCTCTACTCCTGTCAGGACTGCGAAATTGCCGGCGTCATCGCCCGCGACAGCTCCACCTTTGCCTATGTCGCCGCAAACTGCGACCGCGTGAACTGCGAATGGATCAAGACGATCGGCATGTGGCGCTATAACTCGGACGGCATCGATCTCTTCAACAGCCGGCATGTACGCATTGCCAACGGCTTCTTCCGCGATTTCGACGATTGTATCGTCCTCAAGGGAATCAAGGGCTGGGACAGGGCCAGCCTGCACCACATTGCCGTTACGGGCTGCACTGTCTGGTGCGACTGGGGCTCTGCGCTGGAACTTGGCGCGGAGACCTGTGCGGACGAGTATCACGACATCCTGTGGGAGAACTGCGACGTCATCCACGGCACGCATGTGATGATGCGCACGCACAACAGCGATCGCGCCCATATTCACAACATGGTCTTCAAAAACATCCGCTGTGAGTACAGCGAACACGATCTCGCGGCCGTCTACCAAAGCGACATGAATGCGCCCTATGACGCGTTCCGAAGGCACGGAGTGCCGCACCTGATCGATTCACCGGTCTATGACGGCCCATTCTCCAACGATCACATTCTTGGAAGGACGAGCGACGTTCACTATCAGGACATCGCGGTCTGCGGCCCGAAAGGAATGGCTGTACCGGAATGCACGTTCGGCGGCCAGGACGCCGAGCACTGCAATCACAACATCGTTTTGGAAAACATCGCGCTGAACGGAAGGCGCCTGGGGGCAGACGAGCTCAAGGTTGATAAAAGCAGGTTCAGCAGCGTCATTGTAAAGGGAAACACCTCCAATGACCTCTCCGCTCGCCGTAGCGTCAACAACAGCCATTTTTGAATCAAAAGGTGATTGACATGACCAATCGCGAACGCTTTCAGGCGGTGCTCAGCCACTGCATGCCCGACGACCGGCTGCCGGTCATCGAGTGGGCTTCCTGGTGGGACCTGACCCTGAATCGCTGGCACAGTGAAGGACTGGATCCCTCGCTGTCGGGCGATGCGCTGTTCAAAGCCCTGAATCTGGACGTCCACCGCCAGTACTGGCTGAAGGACGCCGCGCCCGGCTGTCCCCAGCCCGCCCATCACGGCGCGGCCATCATGGAGGACGAGGATGACTACGAGCGCCTCAAGCCGTTCCTCTATCCCGAGAATGCCATCGAACCCTATCTTGCCGACATGCGCGCTGTGGAACCGCAGCATCTCGCCGGCGACGTGGCGCTGTGGTACACCCTCAGCGGCGCATTCTGGTTCCCGCGCACGCTGTT
>JBJEUD010000199.1:0-7673 GCA_051883655.1 Candidatus Faecivicinus sp.
GATTGCGCAGCGCACAGCGCTTTCCGAGGCCTATGTGCGCCAGATTCTGGAGCACAGGCCGGTGACGGCCTTTCCCATCCGCATCGGGCGCACATTTACGACCATCGTCAATTCCCAGCAGGAGCAGTGGAACGACGTGTTCAGACAGCAGTGCCAGATTCTCAAGGAGCTGGCAGACAAGGCGAACTGCGTGATCGTCGGGCGCTGCGCGGACTGGATGCTCCGGGAATACAGGCCCTTCCGCATCTTCGTCTACGCGGACATGGAGCACAGAATACTGCGCTGCCGCCAGAAGGGCGCGGAGCACGAGCACCTGAGCGACCGGGAGCTGCGCCAGCACATTCAGGAGGTGGACTGGCATCGCGCCAGCTACTATAAACACTGTACCGATCGGAAGTGGGGCGACAAGGCGAATTACGACCTGTGCATTAACACCGGTTCGGAATCCGTCAAGGAGATCGCTCACCACGTCGCGCAGTATCTGAAGGCGTGGCGCTGAAAACAAACGCAGACCTGCAGCCGCAGAAATGCCGATTGCGGCGCAAAAGGCCACCCGGAAGGGTGAAAAGCATGGCTTCTGCCAGCTTTGCATCGGCTTCCGGGTGGCCTTTTTGTTTGATCAGCTGCGCTTGGAGAGTACGTCAGTCTCGTACTGGACGACATCGGCGTACCAGCTTTCGGTGGCGGGCACGCCCTCGCGGCGGCAGTATTCCTCCCAGACGTCGCCGAATGGGAGCGTTTTGGCCTCCTCCATCAGAACCATCTTTTCTGTGAACTCGGCGCGATCCTGCAGCTGCCTGAGCTTGTCGTGCGGCTGGAGCAGCGCCCAGAGCAGCGCCTTCTGGGCATTGCGGGTGCCGACGACCCAGGCGGCGATGCGGTTGATGGAAGCGTCGAAGAAGTCCAACCCGATGAGCACCTTGTCCAGCGCATCATTGCGCACGATCTCCTTCATGATCTCTTTGAGCTCATCCTCGAACAGCACCACGTGGTCCGAATCCCAGCGGACGCCGCGGGTGACGTGCAGCGGGATCTTGTCGAAGAAGCACAGAAGGGCGGGGATCTTGTCGCTGACCACCTCTGTGGGATGATAGTGGCCGTTGTCCAGCAGATTGTATACGCCGGGATGGGACGCGGCGTAGCTCATGTAAAACTCATTGGAGCCCACGGTGTAGCTTTCCAGACCGATGCCGAAGACCTTGCTCTCCACGCAGTCGATGACATTGGGGAGCTTTTCCTCAAAGATCTCGTCCAGCGAAGCCTTCAGGCGGAGGCGCGGACCCATGCGGTCGGCGGGCGTGTCCTTCAGGCCGTCGGGAATCCAGACGTTGTTGAGCACCTTGTCGTTCAGCTGTGCACCGATTTCGTTGGCGATGCGGCGGGTGGCCTTGCAGTGATTGATCCAGAAACGGCGAACGGTCTCGTTCGGGCTGGACAGCGTCAGGCCGTCTGTCACCATGGGGTGGGAGAAGCAGGTGGGATTGAAGTCGATGCCGTAGCCGTTCTCGCGGGCAAAATCCACCCAGGGTGCGAAGTGCTTGTATTCGATGGCGTCGCGGTCCACCCATTCGCCGGGGCCGAATACGGCGTAGCAGGCGTGCAGATTGATGCGCTTTTTGCCGGGAATGAGGCCGGCGGCCTTTTTGAAGTCGGACTTCAGCTCCTCGAAGGTGCGGGCGCGTCCCGGATAGTTGCCGGTGGTTTGAATGCCGCCGCTGGCGCCGCCATCGCGCTGGTCAAAGCCGGTCACGTCGTCGCCCTGCCAGCAGTGAATGGAGATGGGTTTGGCGGCAGCGGCCTTCAGCGCGGCCTCGACATCCACGCCGAACTGGGAATAGCGGGCCTTCGCGCTTTCAAATCTTTCCATGAAATATCCTCCTTGTCAATCGATTGCGATTCAATATGAACTGCCGTAGCAGTTCTTCTGTTTCCTATTATAACATGTCTTGAATTTTGCGGCAATACTTCTTCAAACGGAATGCCGTGGGGAAGCGGCAAAAATGTTCGCGCCGCAGCCGGTTCCGGAGCCGTATGACTTGATCAGATGTTGAATTGGATGTATAATGTATAAAGATGATATATGTTTGGGAATGCATGCACTGTTCGCGGATCCGGCGGGGGGAAAGCCGGGGCCGCGGTATGCCTGCGCAAAGCAACAACTCGGAAGGATGGGATGCGATACATGGAACAGAAAAAGAGAAAGTGGCGCTTCGGAGACCACAATGACGGGCGGCTGCTCCGGTCGCTGAGCCCGATGATGAAGATCATGCCCTACATCATGCCTCAGCGCTGCGATGCCTGCAACAGCTTCCGCGGTGTGGCGGAGATGGATGCCATGGACAAGTACATTCAGGAAAAGCGCAAGCAGGGCATGCCGAACTTTACGGTGATGCATGTGCTGCTGGCGAGCTATGTGCGCCTGGTCTCCCAGCGGCCCGGATTGAACCGGTTCATCATGGGCCAGAAGATCTTCGCAAGGAATCACTTTGAGGCCATGCTGTGCATCAAAAAGGAGATGAAGCTCAATTCGCCCGACTCGGTCATCTCGATGGTCTATCCGCTGGACGCCACAGCCCAGCAGGTCTATGAGATCACGGAGAGTCTGATCGAAAACGCAAAGAACGAGACGACCAACTTCGACAGCCTGGCGAAGATTCTGGACTATATTCCCGGCCTGGTCAAGAAGTTCGCGTTCTGGCTGCTGCGGGTGCTGGATTACTTCGGCCTGCTGCCCATGGCGCTCAAGCGGCTTTCGCCGTTCCATGGCTCGCTGTTCATTACATCCATGGCCAGCCTGGGGCTGCCGCCGATCTATCATCACATCTACAACTTCGGCAACGTGCCCGTGTTCCTGGCCTTCGGCATTACCGAAAAGAAGCGCTCCGTGAAGAGCGACGGCAGCGTGGAGGTCAAGAAGTCCATGAACTACACGCTGGTGATGGACGAGCGCATCTGCGACGGCTATTACTTTGCCTCCGTGTTCCGCCTCTTCGGCGGCATATTGCGCAATCCGTGGCAGCTGGACGAAGCGCCGAAGGAGATTGTGGAGGACGTGGATTAACTCAATACCGAGCCTTGCGAGCTGTCGCCTGTTTCGCGGCAGCTCTGTTTTCAGGGCGGAGCAATTAGTCGACGGGCTGTCCGGCCTGAAGCGCTGGACAATCCTGAATGGGGGAGGGTTGCGGAATGATTCAGTCGCCGCTGCTGTATCGGGCGGCCTGTGCCGGCGCCTTTGGAAAGCGGATGTCGTTCGATGGCGGAAGCATCTCGGACGCGCTGTTTGTCTATCTTTCCGGGACTCCGTGCGCTGAGAGCATCGCTGCGCTTGAAGGCCAGTTTCACAACAGGCCGCTGGTCTGCCTGTCGGAGGCCTGGGAGCAGTACGTGCGGGCGCAACACCCGGATGCGAAGGTATTTGAGCGAACCATGATGCGGCCGGCGGGCAGGTTCAAACTCGAAGGGGAAGAAGAGGTCCCCGATGGATTTGCCGTATCGCTCTTTGACGAGGACGCTTTCCGTCGGCATCCCTTTTCCCACGGGAGCAACTATGCATCGTTCGATGCCTTTCGGCAATGCGGCTCCGGTGCGGTGGTGCGCTGCGAGGGGAAGATCGTCTCTGCTGCATCCTCCTTTATCAGCTTTGCGGGAGAGGTAGAGCTGGACGTCTCGACGGAGCCGGAATACCGTGGAAGGGGATTGGCCTGTGCCTGTGTCTCCCGGATGCTTCGGGACTGCGCTGAGAGGGGAATCGTCGTCCACTGGGATGCGCAGAATGAGGCGTCCAGATGCCTGGCGGAGAAGTTTGGCTTTGAGATGGAAGCGCCTTATTCCGTATATTGGATTCTGTGAAAGCCGGATGGGTGTTTTTTGCCATCGACAATCCGGGAGGGGAGATGGGCCGAATGCCCGAGGGAATGAAGAAGACGATCTGCATCGGTCTGCTGGCCCATGTGGATGCCGGCAAGACCACGCTTTCGGAGCAGATCCTGTACCGCACCGGCGCGGTGCGGGCGCTGGGCCGGGTCGATCATGGGGATACCACGCTGGACGCCGATCAGATCGAGCGGGAGCGCGGCATCACGGTGTTTTCCGACCAGGCGGTGTTTGAGCGCGCCGGGCGGCGCTATACGCTGATCGATACGCCGGGCCATGTGGACTTTGCGGCGGAGGCGGAGCGCGCGCTCACGGCGCTGGATGCGGCGGTGCTGCTGGTGGATTCCACCAGCGGCGTGCGCCCTCATGCGGTATTGCTCAGGCGGATGGCGCAGAAGTGGAAGGTGCCGGTGCTGCTGTTTCTGAACAAGTGCGACCTGCTGTCGAGCGATCCTGAGCGCGTGATTGCACAGGCGGGGCAGCGGCTGGAGGCGGAGCTGGTGCCGCTTCCGGCCGATCCGGAGCGGGTGGCGGAGTTGGACGAGACATTTTTGGAACAATACCTTGCGGGCGATGCTGCCGGAGAGGACTGCATGCGGGCGCTGGGCCGCGCATTTCGCGCGGGCGAGGCCATGCCGGTGCTGTGCGGCTCCGCGATGACCGGCGAGGGCGTGGATGCGCTGCTGGATGCGTTGGATGCGCTGCTGCCCGAGGACCGTGAGGCGCTTGCGGACGAGCCGCTGAATGCCCGGGTGTACAAGGTGCGCCGCGATCCCAGGGGCAGGCGCGTTGTCTTTGTCAAGCTGATCGCAGGCCGTCTTGCGCCGCGGGATGTGTTCGTCTTCGGCGACCAGATGGAAAAGATTCACGAGATCCGCGTCTATCGGGGCAACCGGTATGAAACTGTGGACGAGGCGCTGCCGGGCGATGCGGTGGGACTCACCGGCCTGAGCATCCCGCGCTGCGGCGACCGGCTCGGACAGGTGGACGGCGTTCGGACCTGCACGGGACGCGGCGAATTTGAAACCAGGCCCGCGCTGGCTGCGAAGGTGACGGCGTCGGAGGGCACGTCGGCCAGCGCGCTGCTGGAAGCGCTGCGCCTGCTGGAGGACGAGGATGCGCAGCTGGGCGTGAGCTACGATGCGGTTTCGAAGGACATTCTCGTCCGGGTGATGGGCCCGGTACAGCTGGAGATTCTGCAGGAGCTGCTGAAGACGCGATACGGCGTCCAGGCATTCTTTTCGCCGCCGCGCGTATTGTACAAGGAGACCATCGCCGCGCCGGTCATGGGCTACGGCCACTATGAGCCGCTGCGCCACTATGCGGAGGTCAACCTTCGGCTGGAGCCCGGCGAGCGGGGGAGCGGAATCTCCTTCGCCAGCGAGTGCCATGTGGATGATCTGCCGCTGAACGATCAGAATCTGATCAGAACCCATGTGTTTGAGCGCGTCCATCGGGGCGTGCTGACGGGCGCGGAGCTGACGGACGTCCGCGTCGTGCTGGTCGCGGGCCGTGCCCATGAGAAGCACACGGAGGGCGGCGACTTCCGCGAGGCGACCTACCGCGCCGTCCGGCAGGGACTGATGAACGCCCGGAGCGTGCTGCTGGAGCCGTTCTATCGATTTGAAATCCTCGTGCCGGCCTCCTGCGCAGGGCGCGTCATGTCGGACATTCCGGCGCTGGCGGGCGAGTTCGAGGCGCCCGAGACGCTGGGCGGCGACGTGAGGATCTGCGGCCGGGGGCCGGTGGCGACGTTCGCCGGATACAGCCTGAACCTGAGGGCGTTCACCCATGGCGAGGGCAGCGCGATGTTCTGGCTGGACGGCTACGACGTCTGCCACGACGCGCAGGCGGTGATTGCGGCGGCGGGCTACGATCCCAACGCGGATCTGGAACAGCCTGCGTCCAGTGTGTTCTGTTCCCATGGCGCGGGATTTACCGTGCCGTGGAACGAGGCGGAGGGCTATATGCACTGCCCTCGATTGATGAAGTGAAAGGAAGGTTGGGTATGAAAATTCGTCTCAATGAGAATCAGGAGATTGTGAATTCCGTGAAAGAGGGTCTGAAGCGCACGGGCGGTTACTGCCCTTGCCGGCTGCAGCGCACGGAGGAGAACAAGTGCATGTGCAAGGAGTTCCGCGATCAGATCGCCGACGAGAACTTCGAGGGCTATTGCCACTGCCTGCTCTACTATAAGGAAAAGTAAAGAAGCGGCCGGTTGAATTGACGCTTTCGACCCGGAATGCTATACTGTTTACGGGATCAATCCTATACGGGGGAATAAAGACATGCGACGGAGCCAAAATTTCCAGCACACCATGATCGCCTGCTATATGGGGTATATCACGCAGGCCATCGCCAACAACTTTGCGCCGCTTCTGTTCCTGACCTTTGAGCGGCAGTACGGCATTCCGCTGAGCCAGATCGCCATGCTGGCGTCCATCAACTTCGGCATTCAGCTGGCGGTGGATTTTGTCGCGGCCAAGTATGTCGACAGGATCGGCTATCGGGCCAGCATGATCGCCGCGCACGTGTTCAACGTGGTGGGCATTGCGGGTCTGGCGGTGTTTCCAGAGGTGTGCGCCAACCCGTTTGCGGGCCTGCTCGTGGCGGTGTTCTTCTATGCCGTGGGCGGCGGACTGTGCGAGGTGCTGGTCAGCCCGATTGCGGAGGCCTGCCCCACCGAGAAGAAGGATGCGCAGATGAGCCTGCTGCACTCGTTCTACTGCTGGGGCGTGGTGGCGGTGGTCGCGCTTTCAACGGTGTTCTTCTTCGCCTTTGGCATCGACAACTGGAAGGTTCTGGCGTTTTTCTGGGCGATTGTGCCGCTGGTGAACATCTTTAATTTCATCGTGGTGCCGATCAATCCCATCACCCCGGAGGGCGAGGGCATGAGCATCGGCCAGCTGCTGCGCACCCGGCTGTTCTGGCTGCTGGCGCTGCTGATGGTCTGTTCGGGCGCCTCCGAGCTGTCGATGTCCCAGTGGGCGTCGGCGTACACGGAGTCCGCGCTGAACGTGACGAAGGTGGTGGGCGATCTGGCCGGCCCCTGCGTGTTCGCCATTTTGATGGGCGCGGCGCGAACCTTTTATGCAAAGTTCAGCGAGCGGGTGGACCTGACCCGGTTCATGCTGCTCAGCGGCGCGCTGTGCGTGATCTGCTATCTGCTGGCTTCCCTGAGCGGCAATCCGATGCTCGGCCTGCTGGGCTGCGGACTCTGCGGCCTTTCGGTGGGCATCATGTGGCCGGGCACGTTCAGCGTGGCCACGGCCAGCCTGAAGAACGGCGGAACGGCGATGTTCGCGCTGCTGGCGCTGGCGGGGGACATGGGCGGTTCACTCGGCCCGGCGGTGATCGGCGCGGTCTCGGGGCTGGCGAACGGCAATCTGAAGATGGGTGTGCTGGCCGGCACGGTATTTCCGCTTTTGATGATCGCAGGGCTGATTGTACTTCGGAAAAAGTATTGGGGAGCGGATAAGGCATGATTCGTGATCGGGAATTCTATCGCACAATTTTAAGGATCTCCCTTCCGGCGGCGTTTCAGGCGCTGGTGAGCTTTCTGGTGGTGGTGGCTGACGACATCATGGTCTCCATGCTGCCCAACCACACCGCGGCGCAGGCGGCGGTTTCCCAGGTGAACAGCATCACGGCGTTCTATACCGCGACGATGACCGGCCTGGTCAGCGGCTCGGCAGTGCTGATCGCCCAGTACTGGGGCAAGAAGGACATGGCGCGCATTCGCCGCATCTTCTCGGTGGTGCTGTGGTTCTGCGCGCTGGTGGCGGTGGCGTTTGTGGCGG
>JBJEUD010000200.1:0-7640 GCA_051883655.1 Candidatus Faecivicinus sp.
AGCTGCGCCATCTTCCGGTAGTGATCCTCAAAGCCCTGATCCTCGTCCATCTGATCCAGCATCTTCTGGATGGATTTGCTGACCTCAGTGCTTGAGCTGCCGCCACCGCCGCCCTTGCCGCCACCGCCACCGCCGCTGCTTCCGGAGCCGGAGCTGCCGCCGCCGGATCTCAAAGGATTGCTGCCGGTGTATTTCAGCACCGTCTGGTTGGTATTGAGCATCGTGCGCGTCCATGTGCCGGAGACCGGATCCCACTGCGCGCCCTCCTGGGGCAGCGTAATGGTCTCGGTGGTCCACTGGCCGGTGGCGATCAGCGCCTGTACGGTTTCCGCCGCCAGATTCTTGACGCTCACAAGGCCGTTGGTCAATGCGGAGAAATCCGCGACCGACGTGCCGGTGATGCAGATAAATGCAGCTTCGTTCAGCCGGTCAAAGGCCGCTTCGCCTTCCGCCAGCGCCGCCGCCATCATCGGCCCAACCTGATCCCAGTTCGCCAGAAGCACCTCGGGATCGATGTTGCCCAGATACTCTGCCAGCACGTCGATTTCGTCGGTCGCAACCTGCATGCCCTGCGCCATCTTCTTAGCCGCAGCCTGATACTGCTCGTTGGCCTTGACGGCATTCTCAGCCTCCTTGTTGTAGGCGCCGAATGCATCGCTGACACTGATCGCACCATGCTTCAGATCCTCGATGGCAGCGGCGGTATTCTTGAAATACCTTGCCGTGGAGGACTTTTGTGCGCTGTTCAGTTCCTTGCCCAGCGCGTCGATCTGCTTTCCCGCGCTTCGGGATGCATCGGACAGGTCACCCTGCGCGCCTTCCAGCTCGGACGTACCTTCTTTCAGCGCCTCTGCCGCCTGATTTGCATCGTCCAGCGCGATGACGAGGGAGGGATAGGTTTCGGCAATGGACTGGCGCAGCGATTCATCGAAGCTGTTCCATACGGCCATGGCATTTTCCACACCCTCCGTGCCGCCGGAGCCGAAGGCGTCCAGCAGCGCGCCGATCTGGTCCTGATAGCCATCCGTGCCAGCTGCATTGGCTGCGCGCTCCTCGCGCAGGGACTGCGCCATGTCGCTGAGCGTCATGGAATTGGCGGCCTCCTGCATGGCGTAAATCCCTTCCACGATCTTCGCCACGTCGCCGCCGCAGGCAAGCGCCAGATTGGAGATGTCTCCGAACATGGCAATCATGCCTTCGAGAACGCCGGCTTCATCCAGATCGCCGAGTGCATTGTTCCATGCCTGTACGACGTCTTCGCCGTTTTCCTCCGCCTGCCGCACAGCGTCCTCAAGATAGGACACGGCGCCCGCATAGCCGTTTGCTTCTGCGCGGTCAAATCGCCGCTCCCGCTGGGCATTCGCCGCATACTGCGCGGACTTCGCCTGAATATCAGAAACGACGCCGTAGGCCGCCGCCTGTTCGTAGACCGCTGCAGTCTGCTCCTGCGTCAGCTGTCGGGCGCGGGCAATGTACTCCGCTGAACCGCGCTGCAGCGCAGTCAGCTCCACATATTCCGCTTCCAGCAGCGCGTAGGCATCCAGCGCCGAAAGGGGATCATAGGCGGCGTTCGAGGGATCAATCGCCCTTGCGGCCGCAGACAGCGAATCCGCCTGTTCCAAATCGATCTGAAGGTTGCGCAGATCGCCCAGCCGGTCAAGGGATGTATACAGCTCGTCCGCGCTGGCCGCGCCGTTGAGCAGCAGCATTGCCAGCGTGCCGAACTGCTCCAGCAGCGCGCCGATGTCAATGCCCTCGCTCTCCAGACGGGTGAGCGCGCTGTAAAAGGCTGCGGTCTTGTCATCTGCGGCAGCAACCTCGGCAATGACCGAGCGCATAGCCTCCTTCATTGCGCCTGCGTCGGATTTCATGCCTTCGGCGGTTCCGGAGAGATAATCTGCCCAGGCGTCGCTTCCGGTTTTGGACGCCACCTCGTCGATGCGACGGATTGCTTCGTCAAAGTCCTCGGCAGCCCAGGTTCCGTCCACAAGCCTGTCGATCAGCTCGGGCATGGCCTCCGTGATCGCCTGAATGCTTTCGGCGGACATCCCTTCAAAGACGCCAAGGACGCCGGCGCTGTCGCCGCTGCGCGCCAGTCCGGCCATGGAGGTCAGTCCGGCAATTGCCTCGTCGCGCGCAATCTGTCCGGAGTGCAGGGAATTGTAGGCCGTCTCCAGCTGGGTCGCTTCCCGCTGTGCCTCGGCCACCTTTTCGCGCATGGTCGCTACAACGCCGTCCATGCCCGCTTCAATTCTGCCGTTTGCGTCCATGATGGTCGTGTCGATGTCGGCGAACATCTCGAAAAACGCGTCCACAAACTGACCCGCCAGTGCGATGACTTCCTCCTCAGTGCCCTCCGGCAGGAGCCTGCGCGCCCAGTCCTCGGCGTAGGCATAGAGCCCCATGCCGTTCGGATCGAGCAGCTGCGTCCACAGCTCGGAGGCGTCCAGAGAGGCCATATCCTTCTTCGCAGCCTTGAGTGCGTCCTCCAGGCGTGCCTTGTCGAAGAACTCCGCCCAGGGATTGGCGGCCTTCGCCACGCCCTCCTGCCAGCCGTCCGTCAGCATGCCGGTTGCGGTGTCCACATAGTCGGCGATGCCGGGATAGGTTTCGTAGAGTCCCTCCAGCAGTGCGTCGCCGATTTCGCCGATGACCTTTGCGTCGGTGATGTTCAGCCCTGCGGCAATCTCCTCGGCAACGGACAGCACCGCATCATGGAGGTTGTCAAACTGGCCCTCGCCTTCGCCAAGCCTGGCGAGCACCGAGCCGAAGCGGTTGGCCTCCTCGCGTGCGATGGCGAGCTTGCGGTAGAGCTCATCGGTGTCCAGCGAAGCGATGGATTCCTCCGTGGCCTCCATCTCCTGCTGTGCCTGGCGCAGGCTGTCCAAAGTAAACTCCGGGAACAGCGGAATGTCGTCGTCCGTCGTTTCCGTCAGCGCGTTGTAGGCGGTGATGAATTCGTTGACAACGGGCAGCAGACTGTTGAGCTCGTCCACGGTCTCCTGCGTCTGCTCGCCGCCCAGCAATTCGTCGAAGCGCTTGATGATTCCATCAAAGTCCGCGTGGGCGTCGACGTATTCCGCCATGGCGTCCACCTTTCCGGTCAGGTCTGCGGCCATGGCCATCAGGTCGCCCTCGGCCAGCTCCGCCTGCCGGTCAATTCCGGCGATGAACCCATCATAGTACCGGATGGCGGCGTCCTGCATGAAGGAGGGCAGCTGCGCAAACTGGGTGCCATCGGTCATGACGGTGTAGAGATCATCGAACACCGGCTGCCAGGCATCCTCCAAAGCCTGACGATTGGCCTCGGCGTAGGCGCCCGCTGCAATGTCGAACTCCAGCATCTTGTTGGAGATCGTCTCCACCGAGGAGGCATAGTCCAGCCCAAGCGCATCCATCTCCGATACGACGCCCGCCCAGAAGTCGCGATCCGCCTGGATCCTCGCCTTGTCTTCCCTTGAATACCAGACGGGCATGGGCTGCTCCGCCTGATTCTTTGCGTAGACGTAGAAATTCTCGTCCTTGCTGGCGTACATGCCATGGGGACCGGTGTAGCTCTGCGCATACAGTCCTTCGGGGTGTTCGGCCATGAACTGCGCATAGGCGTCCGCAATTTTCCTGTACTGGCTCACGGAAGTCAGGTTCTGCTGCGCCTCGCGAATGGCATTCGAATAGGAACCGCCGTCGTCCCTCAGATTCTGCAGCGCCTCCGCAGCGTTCAGGCTTCGGAGCACCTGCTCCGTTCTTTCCAGCTCGCCGCGCGCAGCAGCGGCCTTTTCGCCCAGGGTGTCAAAGCCCTCTCCGCCGTTTTCCAGCGCGGCTTTCATGGAAAGGGAGGTTCCGGACAGCGTGCGCATGATCTCATCCGCGCGGGACTGCTCGTCAGCGGACAGCTCTGTTCGTTCCGCGAGCGTCTCCAGCTCGCTGACCAGCGCCTCTGCGGCGTCCCGGTAGCCGGAGACCGATTGGATGGTGCCTGCATAGTCCACCTTCCGGATCTCGTCGGCTCTGGCGGATACGCCTGCGATCATGGTGACCATCGCAGCAAGCATGCCGACGGCGGCGATGATCGCTCCAATGGAACCTCCGCTCATGGCGGCGGCAATGCCCGATCCCGCAGAAAGCGCAGCCGTCATCGTCTTAATGGCTGCGGCTGCCTTGATGACCACGGCGACCAGCCCTGCGACGCCTGCAGCGACGACGGGAATCATCAGGTTCCAGCCGCCCAGCGCGTCCGTGCCGGCAGTGATGACCTCCACCAGGCCCGCCATGCCGTTGTAAAAGTCCTTCATCCACTCCGCATCCAGCAGCGCATAGAAGGATTCCGCGGCGGCGGTCAGCCGGTTCTGCGCAGCGGTCACCGAGTCCTGCCAGACCGCGTACTTCTGTGCCGCAGTCCCCGCCGCGTTCAATGCGCCTGCGTAGAGCTCATAGGCGCGGCTGCCGCCCTCGACGCCCTTGGACATATCGTTCATCAGGGCGAGGAAGTAGTTCTGCTGGCGGGTGCCGGCCATGGTGGTGGCGATGTAGCTCTTGGTTTTGCTGTCCAGCGTATCCCATTGCGCCGCGATATCCGAGAAGATGTCGGACATTGCGCGCCAGTTGCCCTCGTTGTCCAGCAGCGCCACGTCGATCGTCCCCAGCGCCTGAGCGACGTCGTTGATCTTGGTCTCGTCCTCCTCGGTGTAGCCCTTGGCCTTGATGGAGTGCAGGCGCGCCATGATGGAGTTGATGGCGGTGCCGATGACCTCGGGCGCCTGCCGGGTCTGTTCGGAGATGGTGGCGATGTACGCGCCCAGCCATTCAAAGGTCAGGCCGAACTCCACAGCGGAGGCAGAGGCCTTCTGCATGGCAATGCCGATCTCGTCGGGACCGGAGGCGCTGGCGTCGCCCAGATATGCGAATACGTCCGCCGCGCGCTGCGCGCTGATCTCCATGGTGTTCGTGGCCGCGGTGATCAGCTCGGCAGCTTCATCAAACTCCATGGCGGAGATCTTCGCATACTGAATGGAGGCCGTGAGCCGCGCGTTGACCTCGCTCTCGTCGAGACCCTGCCGCCAGAACTCTACGGCGGCGGTGGCAATCTCCGTCGAGGAGACCTTCATGGTTTTCGCCAGTGTGCGATAGCTCTGGCCCAGGCGGTTGACCTCGCTTTCGGATTTCCCCGTGACGATGCGGATCTCGTTCAGCTTGTCGTAGTACTGCTGCGCATAGTCCGTCGCACTGCGCCAGAGGGAGGTCTAGCCGCGCAGCACGAGCATGGTGGACGCCATCTGGAGAAGGCGGCTGCCCATGCGGTCCAGCGACTGGTCCAGCCGGGACAGCTGATTTCCCGTGCCCTCCAGCTGCGCCTGGTGCGCGGCTTCCGCGTTCTTCGCCTGCTGAATGAGATCGAGGATCTGCTTGCGGACACTCTCCTCAATGTTGAGAGAGACCAGCTTTTGCTCGATCTGTTGGATCTCCTCCATGGCCTGCGCAGCGCTCTGGCTCCAGTATTCCTTTCCGGTCTCATTGCCGTTTTTGACGGCGATGTTGTACTGGCGGTAGGCTGTGGTCAGCTGCCTGTATGCCTGCTGCAGCTGATGAAGCTCGGTCGTGCCCGCCGACTGCGCTCTGGACTGCTGCGCGTTTCCATACCGGGCGGAGAGCTGCGCCTCTTCGCGGGCCAGCTCCACCAGCCGGGATCGGGCGACCGCCTGCTGATCCATCTGGGCAATCAGCTTCCGGTTGCCGTCAATGAGCGTCTGAAGATTGGCGATCTGACCGTCCAGACTCTGCGCATACGGCGTATCGTCCTGCACCTTCAGACGCTGGGTCTTCAGCCGATAGATTTGCTTCAGGGCGTCGCTCTGCTCCCGGTAGAGGCGGTTGGCATTCTGGATCTCCGCAGTCAGCGCGGAGTCGGCCTTCAGGGTCTTGTTCAGCTACTGACCGTTCTTGTAAACCTCGGTGATGCTGCGGCCCAGCGCGTCGTAGCCCTTCCGGGTCTCCGTCAGCGTGCCGTCCGCCGCAAGCCGCTGGGTGGTGGTGAGCAGCGTCTGAATCTGGGAGACCGCAGGCTTCAGACCGTCCGCGGCCTGCTGCCCGGACTTCGCGCTCTGGCTGGCCATCTTCTGAATCTCGCTTTTGAAGCGGGTCAGCATCTCCCGAACCTGCTTTTCCACCACGTCGCTCATGTTCAGGTTGACGCCCGCACCGATGGATTTCAGCAGATCGTTCGTTTCGCTGACGTCGTTTCTCAGCCGGGACAAATCCAGATACTATGTGCCGACCAGCTTATTCTGGCTCTGTGCCATGTGCTCACCACCCTGTCATCAAAGTAAAAGCGGGATTGCCTTATTCAGCAATCCCGCCGCTTTCATTTCTGTCCCAGGAACCGTATTCAATCTCATTCTGGAGCAGCCGGAAGCAGGTTTCTGCATCCTTCCTCCAGAATCCGCGATTTGGATCGGACAATACCTGATAAAAAATGCTGCGCTTCAGCAGCCGCTCCGCGTCGGCGTCCGTCAGATGATAGACGTCGCACACCCGCCGGACAATTCCCTCCGTCAGCCGCATCAGCGTCTCTTCAAATTCCATCTGATCACCTCCGTTCACGTGCCGTTCCAGTATACAGCAAATTCAGGCCACCGTCAACCACGCGGAATATCAGTCCTTTTTGGCAAACTGAAGCCCGCCGCCCGCAATGGGGGCAGGCTGCTTTCGCACCGCGCCCAGCATATCGATCAGCTTCGAATTCAAATCCTCGGCTTTGGCGATCGTCTCCATCAGATCCTCTGTGCCCAGCAGGGATTCAAACACCTTCGCCAGACGGTATTCCAGCGAATGCTGCCGTTCAAAGCAGCACTTTGCAGAGTCCCTCAGCCGTGCGGCGATGGCGTCCACGTCGCCCACATCCTGTTCCACGATGTTCAGAATCTCCTGCCACAGGCCGTGGGAGGCAACCGCGTCCTGCGCGGCGTAGCGGCCTTCGGGCGTATCGTACTCCGCAAGATCCAGGTCGGTATAGTGAACCAGAATCAAAAATGCGCGGATCAGCTCCGCATTGTAGCTCTCATAAGCGACGCCCGCCGCCTCGTCGAACACCATGGTGGCGCTCACCAGATCCTATGCCAGCTGCTCCTTTTCCTGACAGGGCAGCATCTCCCGGACGTGAAAGACCTGTCCGTCCATCTCCAGCGCGTGGGTGTACTCATACCGTTCCTGTTTGACGTTCATGTCCGTTTCCTCCCATGATTGTGATTTTGCTTCGTTCAAAGAAGTTTGCAAGCGATCCCATGGCCTGCGCGCGGTCGTTCGGGTCGGCGACATTGAAGGGATTGCTCCGCTGAATCATGTCCCAGCTTTTCTCGCAGAAGCTGTTGCCCGCATAGTTGACGATGGCTTCATAGTTGAGCCTGTAGCCCAGCTCCCGGAGCACGTCGTCGAAAAATACGTAGGCCATGTTGTTGATGCATTCCTCGTCCACCACGCCCAGATGCGCGGCGAGCATTGCGACGGCGCGATCGAGTGTCACCCCTTTCGCGCCGTCTGCAGGTTTTTTAGCTTCTGCTCCTTTTCGTCGATGCGGTTGACGTGCCGGAAGATGGCGAGCAGCTGCTCGATGGTATCCGTATCCATCTCATCGTAGTGCTCCGTCA
>JBJEUD010000201.1:0-2554 GCA_051883655.1 Candidatus Faecivicinus sp.
AGGTCGTCGCCATGTCCGATTCCAACGGCTACATCCACGATCCCGACGGCATCGACCTGGCCGCCATCAAGGAGATCAAGGAGGTCCGCCGCGCCCGCATCAAGGAGTATGTCGCCAACCATCCCTCCGCCACCTACACCGAGGGCTGCTCCGGCATCTGGACCATCAAGTGCGATATCGCGCTTCCCTGCGCCACCCAGAACGAGATCAGCCTGGAGTCCGCCCGAACCCTGATCAAGAACGGCTGCTACTGCGTCTCCGAGGGCGCAAATATGCCCACCGTCATTCCCGCCATCGAGGAACTGCAGGCCGCCGGCGTGCTCTTCGGACCCGCCAAGGCCGCCAATGCCGGCGGCGTCGCCACCTCCGCCCTCGAAATGTCCCAGAATTCCATGCGCTATTCCTGGACCTTCGAGGAGGTCGACGCCAAGCTCAAGCAGATCATGGTCGGCATCTACCACAACATCGCCAATGCCGCCAAGACCTACGGCTGCGAGGGCAACTTCGAAGCCGGCGCCAACATCGCAGGCTTCCTCAAGGTCGCCGACGCCATGCTCGCCCAGGGCGTGTGCTGAGGGAAGACGGGGGAGTTTGACGGGGTTTTTGCGGGGGAGGGGTTCTTTTTAGAAAAAAAGAACCCCTCCCCCGCGCCCCCTCCCAGAAAAACCGATTGCGTGAATGAGAAGATTGCGGGGAGGACTTCTTTTTAGAGAAAAAGAACCCCTCCCCCGCGCCCCCTCCCAGAAAAACCGATTGCGGCCTGCATGCAGGCCGCGAAGTTGTTTTTTGGGTGTCTGTTGCGGGCGAAATCGGGGCGAAAGGCGCCCCGATTTCGCGTTGACCTTGAATGGGTCCGGAGTGGAAGCGGCGATCTTTTGCGGCTTTCCGGTGGTCGGAAAGCCACAAAGGGGGATGCTTTTGCGGAACACGGCCCGGTGAAAAACGCAGACCTTGACGGCTGGCGCATATGGCCGGCAAGGTCGTCAAATCTGCAATAAATTGGCAATGCGAACCAACAAAGAATCCCGGATTTCCACCACGGAAATCCGGGATTCGTCACCTAAGCGCGGCAGCAATTGGCCGCGGGCACTGCCCGCCTATTGGGTGGGGGTTACGGGACATAGTGCCGGAGGGTACGGCGGGAAAGGCGGCCCAGCGCCTCGTTGCGGTTGAGGCGTCCCCACTCGGCAAATTCGTCGATGGTGATGCCGTCGCCGAGGAGCGTGGCGACGTCGCCGGCTGCGGCTTCGGGAATGTCGGTGACGTCGACCATCATCTGATCCATGCAGACCAGGCCGACGACGGGCGCGCGCCGTCCGCGGATGATCGCGCAGCCGTCGCTGTTCAGGCGGGGCTCGCCGTCGAGATAGCCGGCGGTGAGGGTGGCGATGCGGCTGTCGCGGGTGAGCACATGCTCGTCGTCGTAGCCGATCATCTCTCCGGCGGGCACGTCGTGGATCTGGGCGATGCGGGTCTTGAGCTTCACCACCGGGCGGCACAGCTCGGGAAACGGGCAGCGCCTGGGCGTGACGCCATAGAGCCACGCGCCGGTGCGCACGGCATCCATGGCACGCTCGGGATAGCGCACCATGCCGATGCTGTCCAGCGCGTGCACGCACCGGAAGCGGAGTCCCCCGCCCTCCAGCGCATGGCGGAGCGCATCGAACCGGGCGAACTGGAGCTCGTCGGAGGCGCGGTTGTGCAGGGCGAGGTGGGTGTAGAGTCCCTCGATGTCGAGCCATTTCTCGGCGTTGAGCCCGAGAATTTCGCCGACGGCATTGGGACCGCAGAAGCCCAGCCGGTGCAGACCCGTATCGGCCTTGATGTGCACGCGGGCAGGGCGGCCGGCCTGCCCGGCGGCGCGGGCGAGCCTCTGCCCCTGTTCGCGGGAATAGACGGTGAAGATGGCGCCGCGGGGAATCAGCCGGAGCGCCTGAACCTCGCCCACGTGGCCCAGAATGAGCACCTCCGCGCCGGGGCAGGCATCCAGAAGCTCCTCGGCCTCGTCGCCGCAGGCCACGGCAAAGGTGGCCGCGCCGCAGCCCATGAGCGCACGGCAAACCTTCACCGCGCCCAGGCCGTAGGCATTGCCTTTGAGCACGCAGATGACCTTGGTTTTTGAGATTTCACAGGCGCGGCGATAGTTGCCGCAGATTTCGTCCATGGAGATCTCGGCCCAGCAGCGGGCGGTGAGTTCTTCGCAATTCATGGCGTTGCCTCCTTGACGGATGTAAAAGTATGCTGCCTCCGGCGGCTGGGCGCTGCCCAGACCCGCCAAGGAACCTGAGGTTCCTTGGATTCTCCCCTTTGCTGCCGCGCTTTTGGTGCGGGGCGGTGGTGCGACGGGCAGCGCGTTCAATCCACAAAAGCATTTCCTATTCTACTACTTTCAGCGCTGCCGCCGCAATCAAAAACGAACGCTTCTGCATTTTTAACACAACCCCGCCCTGCATATCCGCCAGCCTCCCAACTCCAACATCCCCCCCGCACCAAAAGCGCGGCAGCAGCCAGGGATTCTTAAGGGCCTTATGGCCCTTAAGCGGGGTCCAGGGGC
>JBJEUD010000201.1:2654-4995 GCA_051883655.1 Candidatus Faecivicinus sp.
GGCCCTTAAGCGGGGTCCAGGGGCAGAGCCCCTGGTTGACAGGGAGGGGAAATGAGAGTAGAATAGGGTGGATGGTTTTTGAAAGGAGAAGTGAAATGGGCAATCAGAATCAGCAGCCGAAAACCACAAAGACGCAGCGGATCGTCGCGTGTGTGCTGGCGGTGCTGTTTGTTCCGACGATATTCGGGTTTGGATTGTATGGACTGATCACGGATTTCAGCGGCATCGTAGAGTCGGTGCGCTTTCACAAGGCGAAGAGCTATCTGACGGATCCGGAGGATACGAGTTTCTTTTCCATGACGCAGGCGCGCATTGCGTCGCTGCAGGACCGGTTGGGCAGCGCGCTGCCGCTGGAGAGCGAGATGAACGTGCTCAACGCCACGTTCCAGTATGCGCTGGGCAAGCAGATGGTGGTGAAGGGCGCGGACCAGGTGCTCAGGCTGCCGAACAAGCAGCTGTATTACATCACCACGCGGGAGACGCTGGCCGACGAGGCGCAGGAGGTCGTGGAGCTGTATGAATATCTGGGCGGCGAGACGCCGTTTCTGTTCTCCTACATCCACCCCGGCTTCTTCAACGGCGGCATGCAGCTGCCGGACGGCTACTCGGTGATGGACACCAGCGACGAGCTGGCGGACGAGGTGCTGGGCATCGTGCGGGCGGCGGGCATCGAGGCGCTGGACAGCCGCACCTTCTTCGAGGGCACCGGCCTGACCAACGAGGAGCTGGAGCTCAAGACCGACAAGCACTGGACCACGCTGGCCGCGCTGCTGGCCGCGCAGATCTACGCCGGAAAGATCAACGAGCTGACCGGCGCGGCGCTGGACGCGGGCAGGCTGCAGCTGGATCAGTTCGATACCGCCACCTATGAGGACCTGTTCTTCGGCGACTTCGGCCGGCTGGTGGGGCTGGGCAACGCACAGGCGGACGACATCACCACCTATCTGCCGAAATATCCCACCGACATCACCCGCCATTCGGAGATCCGCGCGTCGGAGGGCGGCGACATCATCGACATCTCCGGTCCCTTCGAGACTTCCGTGCTGCGCAGCGACATGCTGGAGCGCCCCGAGACCGGACTGAACCGGGGCGCGTACAGGGCCTACGGCCTGATCGAAGCCTTCGAGACGCTGGACAACAACGGCGACTGCGCGGACATCACCGTGCTGGTGCTGCGCGACTCCTACTCCGAGCCGATCTGCAGCTTCCTGTCGCTGGCGGTGAAGCGCGTCGTCTCCGCCGACCTGCGCTACTATTCCGGAACCGCCGTGGACCTGATCGAGGAATATCAGCCCGACATCGTCATCGTCTCCTACAGCCGGCTGATGTTCGAGGACCACGGCTACGACTTCGGCGTGCCGGAAGCGGCTGAAAATACCATTCTCGCATAAAAAGCACAGACCCTGCGCTCGGGCGCAGGGTCTTTTTTCACGGATGCGCGTGGCGGGAAAGCCAGCGCGCCACGCCGTCGCGATCGTTGGAGGGAATCACCGCCGTGGCGAGCGCCTTCAGCTCGGCGGCGGCGTTTTCCACCGCGCAGGCCTCGTCGGCGGCGCGGAACAGCTCCAGATCGTTCAGCCCGTCGCCGAACACCACCAGCCGGTCACAGTTCAGCATCGCCTTCAGCTGGAGCGCGGCGTGGGCCTTTGTGGCCGTTCGCGGCATGATCTCCAGCCAGGGCAGGCGGTCGTAGAGGTCGATTTGGCGCACGCAGTGAAAATCGCCGCGCAGCTGTTCATACAGTGCATCCAGCGCCGCCTCTCCCATGCAGGTGAAGTAAAAGGCCTCGCCGGCAAACAGCGCGTCCTCCGAATCCACGATGCGCAGCCGTGGGTCATCGCCCCGCGTGGACACGAAGGCCGCCACGCCCGGGCTCATCCGCTCCGGCCAGACGCTGAACCGCTCGCGCCCGTCCACAAAGGCGTACACGATCGGCCACACCCCCGCGCCCGTCAGCGTCCGGCGGATCCGCGCCGCCTCCTGCGGCGCGAACAGGTTCATGCGCAGCCGCCGCCCGGCGCGGCCGTCCAGCAGCAGCGCGCCGTTGTAGAGAATCACCGGCAGCGGCACGTCCAGCCCCGCCGTCACCTTTGAAGCCGTGAGAAAAGACCTCGCGGTGGCGTAGGAAAACAGCACGCCCCGCCGCGTCAGCGCGTTGATGGTTTCATTGGTGAACGCGCTGGTGCGCGCGTCGGGGCCCAGCAGCGTACCGTCCAGATCGGACAGATACAGCGTCCGCGCAGCGGGAGACGCGCTCCTGTCGCCGGCGGAATCGCTGAAGGCCGGGAGGCCGCGCGTCTGCACCGGAGCGGGCGCATCCTCGCGGAGTGTGCGGGATGGC
>JBJEUD010000201.1:5095-7605 GCA_051883655.1 Candidatus Faecivicinus sp.
GAGGCCGCGCGTCTGCACCGGAGCGGGCGCATCCTCGCGGAGTGTGCGGGATGGCGAAATATCGCTTCGGGAGAGCGCCGGCGCATTCGGCGCATCCTCGCGGGGTGCACGGGACGGTGAAATATCGCTTCGGGAGAACGCCAGCGCGTCCGGCGCATCCTCGCGGGGTGCGCGGGACGGCGAAATATCGCTTCGGGAGAACGCCAGCGCGTCCGGCGCATCTTTGCGGGGTGCGCAGAACGGCGAAGTGTCGCCCTGAGAAAATTCCGCCGCATTTGGCGCGGAAAAGCGCTTCAGCGCATAGCTCTGGAATTCGGCCATGCCGGACAGCTCCGGCGCGTCGCCCCGCGCATAGGCGTTCAGCGCGCTGCGGATGGCCGGGTGATGCACCTCCGGCAGATGCTCCAGCGCCCATTCGCCGCCGCCGGCCTTCGACAGCAGCCGGCCCTCCTCGCGACAGGCCAGCGCCCGGCACAGGTTCAGCGCGCAGTACACGGGATTTTCGAGGATGTCCGCATCCTCCACGTCCGCGCGGATGCTGTCCAGCACCGCCTCCCGGGGCACCGGCGCGAACATCTCCTTCGGCGGCGGGCCGTACAGCGCCAGCCCCACCTCCCGCGTCACCGCAAAGTGGGCGGCCAGGTCGGGATCTCTGCCGTGCATCTCCCGGCAGTGGCGCGCCGCATCCGCCCGGCAGCGTGCCAGATGGGCATTGGAAAAGTGCAGTTCGAAGGGCGCGGGATGCTCAAACGACCGGCAGGCCGATTCCAGCACCACGCTCATCTCGATGCCCTTCTTCGGCGCGTCGGGCGTGCGGGCCAGCAACGCGCGGATCAGCGCGACCTTCTCCGCCTGCGTCAGCGGCGATTTCGCTACGGCCAGAAAGTCGACGTCGCCGGTCTCCCAGCGAAAGCACCCGAAGGCGATCGAGCCGTGCACATAGAATCCCGCCAGCTTGTCCCCCAGCGCCGCCCGAAAATCGGCGCACAGCGCGTCGAGAAGCGCATGTTCGTTCATCCGCTCATTCCTCCCGGTTGATATGTCCTTCGCGCCCGCGCGCGGTGCCGTTCGCCGGCCCGCCTGCCGATCGAATGCCGCGCGGGTTCGCCCTCAGCGGCTCTGCGCGGCCCACTCCGCACCCAGCTCTATCGCCAGATCGACGATCGCGGTCTTTGCGTCCATTCCGGCGTGGTTCGCCAGGCTGCGCGCGTCCCACAGCGCCGCGTCCAGGTTGTCCGCCGCGTACAGGAACTGGGCGATCCTCTTTCCGCGGAACTGCGCCAGCGCGGCCAGCGCGGCGCACTCCATCTCCACCGCCACGCAGCCCTGCCGCCGGCGCTCGGCCACGCGGTCGGGCGTCTCGCGATAGAACGCGTCGGTGGTCCAGACCTTGCCCACGGTGTGGGGGATGCCGCGCCGGGCAAAGAAGCCGGTCAGCAGGTCCAGCGTGCCGGCGTTGGCGTCGATCTCGTCGGATTCCGGCGCGTAATGGCGGCTGATGCCCTCGTCGCGCACCGCCCGGTTCGGCACGATGATGGCGCAGTCGTCCAGCCCGCTGTCCAGCACGCCGCAGGTGCCGAAGACCAGGATGCGCTCCACGCCCATGGCGAACAGCTCCTCGTACTGCCCCACGGCCTGGGGCGCGCTGACCAGCGACATGGTCAGCCCCACGCCCGCATCGCCCAGCCGGTACAGCGGCGTCGGGCCGTTGGCGCACTTCGTCTCCGCGACGGCCGTGCCGCCGTGCTTCTCCAGCGCGTACTCGATCAGGTTGTGGGCGAAGCAGGTGACCACCGTGGCCGGGCAGCCGGGAACCCGGCGGATATAGTCCTCCGGGTTGATGACCGCCCGGGGGTTGGGATCGAACCGAAGCGTGCTCATCGAAGGTCAGCTCCTCTCTTCGTCGGGATGCCATTGAAACCGCGCGAGATCCACATTGCCGTCGGGCAGAAACTCCACGCCCTCCATCTCCAGCCGCAGCCGGTGGGATTCCCGGCCCAGCGGCTCGAAGGCGTCGCACAGCCCGCCGAGGCGGTTCACCACCCGGTGGCAGGGCACGTCCTCCGGCGCGCCGTGCATGGCGCAGCCCACGATCCGCGAAAGCCGCGGATTGCCCGCCAGCCGCGCGATCTGGCCGTAGGTGGCCGCGCGCCCCGGCGGAATCTGCCGAACCAGCGCGTAGATCGCATCGAATGTGCCGCTCATCGCCGTTCCTCCCATCGTTTTTTTCCATTATAGCAGAAGCGCTCCGCCCGGACAAGTCCCCGCCCACGGCGGCTTTCCACGGGCGGCCGCCCGGAACGAAAAATGCCCGCAAAACATCGTGAATCCCGATGCTTTGCAGGCACGTCGCCGCGCGGGACGATGGCGAACGGATGCGTCGATCGCGTCCGGCCTTCCCGCGGACGCTTCGGCCAGGTCAGGCGCTCACTTCGCGGGTTCGCTGGCCACGGGGAACTGGGCGATGCGCAGCGCGGTGTCGCCGAAGGGCACCAGCTCGATCACCTCGG
>JBJEUD010000202.1:0-41350 GCA_051883655.1 Candidatus Faecivicinus sp.
GTGGGCTGCGGCGTGAACCGCTATGAGGAGGCGAAAGCATGCGGGCGATGATTCGATTCGGCAAACAGCCGAGACTGCGCTTCATTTCCCATCTGGATCTGCAGCGCTTCTTTCAGCGGGCGCTCAACCGCACGGGTTTGCCCATCGCGTATTCCCAGGGCTTCAATCCGCACCCGATTCTGTCCTTTGGATCGGCGCTGGCGCTGGGCTGGACGAGCGAGTATGAGATCATCGACGTGAAGCTCAGCGTGCCTATGGGCCGCAAGCGCACGGAGGAGGCCATGCGCGCCGCACTGCCGGTGGATCTGCCGGTGCTGGAGGTCAGGCTGGTGGACGACCGCCATCCCGCGCCCATGGCCATGGTGCGCGCTTCGGATTATTCGATTGAACTGTCCGGAAAGACGGCGCAGGCCACACTGGATGCCGTGGAGACCTTCCTCGCCCGCGAGCAGGTGCTTGCCATGCGCAAGACGAAGTCCGGCGAGCGCGAGGTGGACATCCGCCCGATGGCCATCGCGCTTCAGCGCACGGAGAACGGTCTGGATGCGCGGCTGAAGCTGACGGAGAAGGACACGCTGAAGCCCGATCTGCTGATCCGGTCCCTCGCGGAGCTGGCCGGCGTGGAGCCGCCTGAGGCGAAAATTCACCGCAGGTGTCTGCTGGGTGAGGACGAAAGCGGCGCGCTGAAGCCGCTGATGGAGCTGTAAATGAAGAGGGAATTTCTGCTGGAGACGGTCAGAGGCCAGACGCGGCTGGCCGTCGTTGAAGACGGCGCGCTGTGCGAGCTGTACTATGAGCGGCCGGGCAGCGAAAAGCTGTCGGGCAACCTCTATCTGGGGCGCGTGCAGAACATTCTGCCGGGGATGAACGCGGCGTTTGTAGACATCGGCCAGGAGAAGAACGCGTTTCTGCACGCCGGCGACATCCCCGTCGATCCCGGCGAGGCTCAGGAGCTGGCCAACCGAATGAAGGACGCGCGCATCGAGCACATGATCCGCCCGGGGCAGGAGCTGCTGGTGCAGGTGATCAAGGAGCCGGGCGGCACGAAGGGCTGCCGGATCACCCGGGATGTGACCGTCCCGGGCCGCATGACGGTGCTGCTGCCGTCGGTCAGCTATGCGGGCGTTTCCCGCAAGATCACCAATCCCGTTGAGCGCGAGCGGCTGCTCGGCATTGCCAGTGTACTGGCCGGAGATACCGGCATGGGCGTCATCGTGCGCACAGCCGCAGAAGGCGTGGACGCAGAGGCACTTCGGGCGGATTATCGCGCCGCCTGCGAGCTTTGGAAGACCATTGAACAGAAGGCCAGGCATGCGAAGGCTCCGAAGCTCATCCATTCCGATGGAAGTCTGGCACTGCGCGTGGTTCGCGACATGCTGGATGAAACGGCGGAATCCGTTCAGGTGGACGACGGCGCGCTGTACGAGGAGGTTCGCCGGTACGCAAGCATGCTGGCGCCGGAGCTGGAGTCCAGGATTGTTCAGTACACCGGGCAGGCGCCGCTGTTCGACGTCTATCGCGTGGATGCGCAGGCGGACAAGCGGATGGGCCGCCACGTCTGGCTCAAGAGCGGCGGCTCGCTGGTGGTGGACGAGACCGAGGCGTTGACCGTCATCGACGTCAATACAGGCAAGTTCGTGGGTGCAAAATCCTTCGACGAGACCGTGTTCAAGCTCAACTGCGAGGCGGCCAGGGAGATCGCGCGCCTGCTCAGGCTCCGGGACATTGGCGGCATCATCATCATCGATTTCATCGACATGGAGCGGGCAGAGCACCGGGAGGCGCTGCTGGCGCTCTTGCGCGAGCTGATGGCCGGCGACCGGAACCGGACGAACGTCGTGGGCTTCACGGGCCTCGGCCTGGTGGAGATGACGCGCAAGAAGGTCCGCCGCCCCATCACCAAGCAGCTGATGCACATCTGTTCGGACTGCGGCGGCCGGGGTGTGGTGCCGTCCTACGAGACGACGGCGCGGCGCATCGTGCGCGAACTCTGGGTGCGGAGGCGCCAGGGCTCGGAGGGAATGCTGCTGGTGGAGGCCGCCGAGCCCGTCGTCGGCTGGCTGTGCACCATCGGCGCGCCGGACGGCATGCAGGTATACGCCTGCGCGAGCACGGCGCTGCCGGAGAGTGAATACACGATTTTACCGGTCGGGGAGAGAGATCTTCCGGCGGGATCAAAACTGCTGAAATGAGGAAGGATACTATGATTGAACGGCCGCAGGTTTCCGAGAGCGAGATGCTCCGGCAGCGGGAATATATGAAGCTGGTCAAGGCCATCGGCGAGCGTCCGCAGACGTATCACATCGTCTCCATGGGCTGCCAGATGAACGAGCGCGATTCCGAGTCCATCGCCGGCATGCTGGAGCAGATGGGCATGCGCCGCGAGCCGGTGCGCGAGCAGGCCGATCTCATTCTTTACAACACCTGCTGCGTCCGCGAAAATGCCGAGAACAAGGCGCTGGGCAACGTGATCTGGCTCAAGGAACTCAAGAAGGACAAGCCGGAGCTGCTCATCTGCGTCGGCGGCTGCATGACCCAGGAGAAGGGCATGGCTGAGACGATGAAAAAGCGCTATCCGTTTATCGACCTGATCTACGGAACGCACAATCTCTATCGCCTGCCGGAGTATCTCTATCGCGTGCTGCGGGACCGCACGCCGGTGGTGGAGGTCGTGGAGACGGACGGCGAGGTGGTCGAGGGCATGCCGGAGAAGCGCGACAGCGCCTTCAGCGCGTATGTCAACATCATGTACGGCTGCAACAACTTCTGCACCTACTGCATCGTGCCCTACGTGCGCGGGCGGGAGCGCTCCCGCGAGCCGGAGGCCGTCATTGAGGAGGCACTTCGCCTGCGGGATCAGGGCGTGCAGGAGATCATGCTGCTGGGACAGAACGTCAATTCCTATCGAGGCGGCGGCGCGGAGTTTGCAAACCTGCTGTACCGGCTCGACCGGCTGGAGATTCCGCGCATCCGGTTCATGACGTCCCATCCGAAGGACCTGTCCGACGAGCTGATCGGCGCCTATGCGGAATTGAAGCACCTGATGCCCCATCTGCATCTGCCGGTGCAGGCGGGCAGCAATGAGATTCTGAAGGCCATGAACCGCCGCTATACCCGCGAGCACTATCTGGATCTGGTGTCCCGGCTGCGCGCGGCGCGCCCGGACATCGGCATCACCACGGACATCATCGTCGGTTTCCCCGGCGAGACGCCTTCCCAGTTCGAGGAGACGATGTCGCTGGTGAACGAGGTGCGCTACGATTCGGCGTATACGTTCATCTATTCGCCCCGCACGGGCACGAAGGCCGCGAGCATGCCGGACGACACGCCTGCCGAGGTCAAGTCCGAGCGCATCCAGCGCCTGATCGCCCGGCAGCAGGAGATCACGGCGGAGATCCTCTCCGGCATGGTCGGCAGCCGCCAGACCGTGCTGGTGGAGAGCGTGTCCGCCCGCGATGAGGGCTGGGTCGGCGGCAAGACGCCGCGGGCGATCATGGTCAATTTCCCGGGCGACGCGTCGCTCATCGGCAAGCTGGTGGAAGTGGAGATTACGTCTGCGGGGCGCAATACGCTGCGCGGCAGATTGATTTAGGAGGAAAAATCGAATGGATATGGTTTTTGAAAAGACCCGTGAGCTGGGCCAGGCGCTGCTGGACAGCGAGTGCTATCAGAGAATGAAGGCGGCCGAGGAGAAGGCCATGAAGAACGAAGAGGCCGCGCGGCTGATGGGCGAGATGCTCGAGCGCCGCAGCGGCATCCAGGAGGCCATGCAGCAGACCAATCCCGATCCGGCGACCCTCAAGCGCCTGTCGGACGAGATGGACGAGATCCAGGAGAAGCTCCAGATGATGGACGACATCGTGGAGCTGACCCAGGCCCGCGGCGAGTTCAACGGCCTGATCAACCAGGTCAACCAGGTGCTGCAGTTCATCGTCACCGGACGCATGGACGACGGCTCCTGCGCCGGCGACTGTTCCGCCTGCTCCGGCTGCCATTGACTTTTTTGCAACGAAAGATAGTATGAGGTGACCCCGATGGCCCTTTCTCCCATGATGCAGCAGTATCTCCAGATCAAGGAGCAGTATCCGGACACGATCCTGTTCTTCCGGCTGGGCGATTTTTATGAGATGTTCTTCGACGACGCGAAGCTGGTTTCTCAGGAGCTGGAACTGACGCTGACCGGCCGCGACTGCGGCCTGAGCGAGCGCGCGCCGATGTGCGGCGTTCCGTTCCACGCCGTGGAGACCTATCTGCAGAAGCTGATTGCGAAGGGCTACAAGGTGGCCATCTGCGAACAGATGACCGATCCGGCGCTGGCCAAGGGATTGGTGGAGCGGGAGGTCACCCGTGTGGTCACGCCGGGCACGGTCATCGAGTCGAACATGCTGGAGGACCGCCGGGCGAACTACATTCTGTCGATCTGCTTCCGCCGGAATCTCGCCGGCTGTGCGCTGTGCGACGTCTCCACGGGCGAATTCTATCTGTATCAGATTCGCGATGTCCGGACGTCGCTCTCGGACGAGCTGGCGCGCATCGATCCCAGCGAGGTGATCGTCAACGATCTGGCGACCTTTGCCCAGCTGGAGCCGGAGCGGCGCCGCTTTGCCAGCGCGGTGGAGGAGGAGGCCTTCGGCTATGCCGCCGCTTCGAAGTGCATGCGGGCGCACTTCGGCAAGACGATTGAGGAAATGGGCTTCGCCGACGAGCGCGCGGCGGTCTGCGCGGCGGGCGCACTGCTGAAGTATCTGACCGATACCCAGAAGAACGCGCTGGCGCACATCGTCACCGCGAAGGCCTACGACAATCAGCGGTATCTGGCGCTGGATCGCGTGGCGCTGCGGAATCTTGAGCTGACCGAGACGACGCGCGGAAAGGCGCGCAAGGGTTCGCTTTTGTGGATTCTCGACCGCACGCGCACCGCCATGGGCAGCCGCCTGCTGCGCACGTGGATCGAGCGGCCGCTGCTGGACCAGGCGGAGATCGAAAAGCGGCTGGACGCCGTGGAGGCGCTGATGCAGAATCCGATGGCCGCGGATACCCTTCGCGATCATCTCGAAAATGTGCACGACGTGGAGCGGCTGCTGAGCAGGATTGCGTACGAGGCGATCAATGCCCGGGACTGCCTTGCGCTGTGCGCCACACTGGAGACCGTTCCGCTGATTCGCGCCTGCGCGCCGGATTTTGACGCGCCGCTGATCCGCGAGACGCTGGAGGCGCTGGATCCCATGCCCGAAATGGCGGACACGCTTCAGCGGGCCATCTCGCCGGAAGCGCCGCTCTCCGTGCGCGACGGCGGCATGATCGCCAGCGGATTTTCCGATGAACTGGACGAGCTGCGGGACATCTCCGCGCACGGCAAGCAGTATCTGTCGGAGATGGAGCAGGCGGAGCGGGAAAAGACCGGCATCAAGAATCTGAAGATCGGCTATAACCGGGTGTTCGGCTATTACATCGAAGTCACCAAGTCGTTCTACGATCTGGTGCCGTACAATTACGTCCGCAAGCAGACGCTGGCCAATGCGGAGCGGTTCATCACGGAGGAGCTCAAGGATCTGGAGGGCAAGATTCTGGGCGCGGAGGAGAACGCGATCCGGCTGGAATATCGCCTGTTCTGCGAGATTCGGGAGCAGCTCAAGGACCTGCTGCCAAGGCTGCAGTGCACGGCGCAGGCGCTCAAGACGCTGGATGCCCTGCTATCCCTGGCCCAGGTGGCCGCGGAGCGCGACTATGTCCGCCCGACCATGAACGACGAGGGCCGGTACGACATCGTGGACGGCCGGCATCCGGTGGTGGAGGACTCCATCGGCCGGGAGGGCTTCGTGCCTAACGACACCCATCTGGACGGCGATCACCGCGTGATGATCATCACCGGGCCGAACATGGCCGGCAAATCCACCTATATGCGCCAGGTGGCGCTGATCGTGCTGATGGCGCACATGGGCTCGTTTGTGCCCGCGCAGTCCGCGGACATCGCGCTGACCGACCGCATCTTCACCCGCATCGGCGCGTCGGACGACCTCTACGGCGGCCAGTCGACGTTCATGGTGGAGATGAGCGAGATGGCGACGATTCTGAAGTTCGCCACGCCTAAGAGCCTGCTCATTCTGGACGAGGTGGGCAGGGGCACTTCCACCTTCGACGGACTCTCCATCGCCTGGGCGGCGGTGGAGCACATCGCCGGGGAAAAGTGCGGCGCGCGGACGCTGTTCGCCACGCACTATCATGAGCTGTCCGAGCTGGAGGGCAGCTTGCCCGGCGTGGTGAATTACCGCATTACGGCGAAGGAGCAGGGCGAGGACGTGATCTTCCTGCGCAAGATCGTGCCCGGCGGCGCAGACCGCAGCTACGGCGTCGCGGTGGCGAAGCTGGCGGGCCTGCCCAAGGGACTGATCGCCCGCGCCCGCCAGATCATGGCGCGGCTGGAGGTGGACGGGCAGGCGAACGGCTCCATCGGCAAGAGCATCCTCGACGAGCGCAAGGCGCAGGACCGGCAGCTGGGCATGCTGGACTTCAAGCCCATGGAGCTGGTGGAGGAGATCGCAAAGCTGGATGTGGTCAGCATGACGCCCATCGACGCGCTGAACAAGCTGTTTGAACTGAACGAAAAGGCCAAGCGAATCTGAGGAGTGAGTGACATGTGGGATTCCACGGTGCCTGTTTGCGGTCTCGCCATGCGGCTGGAGCGGCTGGAAGGCCAGCCGGACTGCGAGCTTCCGGAGGGCTACGGCTGGAGATTCTATGAGCCCGGCGACGAGCGCGACTGGGCGCGGATGTGGACTGCGGCGGGCGGATTTGCCGCGGAGCGCGACGCAATGGAGACCTTCGGGCGGGATTTCCCGGACCGGTCGGCGCTTCGCGGCCGCATGCTGTTTCTGACCTGGAGAGGCGCGCCGGTCGCCACGGCCACGGCATGGTTTGGGGATCGCCCCGGCGAGGGAAAGCTGCACTGGGTGTGCGTGGATCCTGCGCATCAGGGCAAGGGCCTTTCAAAGCCGCTGATTGCGAAGGCACTCGAGCGCTGCCAGGAACTGGGGTATGGTTCGGTCAGCCTGCTGACTCAGACGCCCTGCTGGGTGGCAATCCGCATGTACCATCGCTTTGGCTTTCGCCCGGAGGTGCGTTCCGAGGAGGATGTGAAGGGCTGGCGGATCGTCGAAGAGCGTTCAGGTGTGAATTTGATCGAAGCGTGATATTGAGACGAGTTTGGAGGATGCGGCATGTGGGATAAAACGGTCCCGATGATTGAGCTGGCCATGCGGGCGGATTCGCTGGAGAATCTGCCGGAGTTCGAGCTTCCGGAGCGCTATGGATGGCGCTTTTTTCAGCCGGGCGACGAGCGCGCCTGGGCGGAAATCGAGACCTCTGCCGGGGAGTTTCGGAGCCCCGAGGACGGATTGAAGGGCTTCCGGAAGTACTACCCGACGGATGAGGGTCTGGACGGGCGCATGATCTTCCTGACCGACGGCGGCCGCCCCTTTGCCACGGCGACGGCCTGGTACGGCGAGGGCGAACATGGCGCGGAGGAGGGGCGGCTCCACTGGGTGAGCGTGGACGCGGCCCATCAGGGCCAGGGCCTCTCGAAGGCGCTGGTCTCGCTGGCCATGCATCGCATGCGCGCGCTGGGACACCGGCGCGCCTATCTGACCACGCAGACCGCCAGCTGGGTGGCGATCAAGGTCTACCACCGCTTTGGCTTCCGGCCGGCAATCGCGTCGGAAAGGGAGCTGGAGGGCTGGAAAATCGTTTCCGAAAAGACAGGCATTGATTTTATGCAGGAGATACAATAACGGAGGAAGAAGATGCCAATTCGCATATTGGATGCAGCGACGGTGGGTCGCATTGCGGCGGGCGAGGTCGTGGAGCGGCCGAGCTCTGTGGTCAAGGAGCTGGTGGAAAATTCGCTGGACGCGGGCGCGACGGCCATCACGGTGGAGATTCGCGGCGGCGGCATCGACTACCTGCGCGTCACGGACAACGGCTGCGGCATTGAGCCGGGGCAGGTTCGTCTTGCGTTTGAAAACCATGCCACATCAAAGCTGCAGAACGCCGACCAGCTCAGCGACATTCGCACGCTGGGCTTTCGCGGCGAGGCGCTGCCGTCCATCGCGTCGGTCTCCCATGTGGAGATGACCACGAGGGCGAAACAGCAGGACTCCGGCGTGCGCCTGAACGTGGATGGCGGCCAGAACCTTCGGGTGCGGGACATCGGTTGTCCGGAGGGAACCACCTTTGTGATGAAGGATCTCTTCTATAATATTCCTGTCCGGCGCGCGTTTCTGAAGAAGCCATCCTATGAGGGCGGGCTGGTCAGCGATGCTGTGGCGCGGCTGATGATCGGAAACCCCGGCGTGTCGATGCGCTTCATCAACAACGGCAATACCGTCTACCACAGCTTCGGCGACGGCAAGCTGCGCCATGCGGTGTTCGCGGTGTATGGCAAGGCGACGGCGGAGAAGATGGTGGAGCTGGACGCGGCCGAGGGCGGAACGCGCGTGTTCGGCATGATCGGCGTGGGGGAACTGGCGAAGTCTACCCGCGCCCACCAGATGTTCTTTATCAATGGACGAAGCGTTCGCTGCGCACTGCTGTCCAGGACGCTGGAACAGGTCTGCCGGAGCCGCGTGACGATCGGCATGTATCCGATGTGCGCGCTGAACCTCGTTCTGCCGCCGAACGCGATCGACGTCAACGTCCATCCCAACAAGCTGGAGGTGCGCTTCCGCGATGAGACGGCGACGCAGGTGATGGTCGAAAAGCTGCTGTCGACCGCGTTTGAGGGGGAAAAGGTGCTGCAGTTTGAGCGCGATGCGGCGCCGGCGAGGTCCATCGAGCGCGTAACCACAGTGCGCGAGATCACCCCGGAAGAGATGAAGAAGTCCCTGGAAAAGCCCAAGATGCCGCCGCTGCCCAAGGCAGAGGAGCCTGCGCAGCCCAATCGTCCCATCCCGGAGGAGAAGCCGGTGCAGACGGGCATGTTCATGGAAAAGCTCGAACGCGAGGCGGCGAAATACGCAAATGTTCCCGCCGGAGGAACCGGAAAGGGCGACGCGCGCTTCCGGGAGGCGGAGCTCGCAAAGATGCCGCCGCTGCCGGTAAGGCCTGTTGTACCGGGGCCGGCAGGATCGGGGCCCGTCCTGCGCGCTCCTGCGGAGCAGAAGGTCGTGCCCATCGTGCCTGACGAAAAGCCGCGCATGCCGGAGCTCGTGCCGAAGCAGGAGAGCAGGACGACCTATCGGATCATCGGCGTCGCGTTCAAAACCTATATCCTGATCGAGGTTGAGGACACTCTGCTCATGATCGATCAGCATGCGGCGCACGAGCGGCTGCGCTATGAAATGTACTCCAAGCAGCTCGAGGAGGGCACGGCTTCACAGCAGCTGCTCACGCCCATTGTGCTGCACCTTTCCTCCCGCGAGATGGCGCTGATTCAGGACAACATGGAGATGCTGACCGAGGCGGGCTATACCGTCGAACCCTTCGGCGACAGCGATATTCAGGTGCGCGCGGTGCCGTATGTGCTCGGCAAGGCGGAGCTGCGGCCGCTGTTTATGGAGATGATCAATTCGCTGAACCGGCTCAAGTCAGCCACGCTCGATGCGCGCCGGGCGGAGATCATGCAGATGGCCTGCAAGAGCGCCGTGAAGGGCGGCGATGCGCTGACGGATTCCGAGATCGAGGCGCTGATCCGGGAAATGCTGGATACCGGCGCGCCGCCGACCTGCCCGCACGGGCGCCCGGTGGTCAAGGCCGTCACCCGCAGGGATCTGGAAAAGATGTTCAAGCGCATACAGTAGAGAGGTGCATGGTTCATGGGGGACAAGCCCAGACTGATCGTTGTGGCGGGGCCAACCGCGTCGGGAAAGACGGCCTGCGCGGTGGAACTCTGCCGGATGATCGACGGCGAGGTCGTTTCTGCTGATTCAATGCAGATCTATCGCGGCATGGACGTGCTTTCCGCGCTGCCCAGCGAGGCGGAGATGCGCGGGGTGCCGCATCACATGCTCGGAATTGCCGATCCGTCGGAGAAGTTCTCGGCGGCAATGTATCGCGACCGCGCCAAGGAGATCATTGTGGAGATCCTTTCCAGGGGAAAGCGCGCGGTGGTCTGCGGGGGAACCGGGCTGTACATCAACGCGCTGACGCGCCCCCTGAGCTTTTCCGAGCGCAGCGATGAAAAGCTGCACGACGAGCTGATGGCGCTGGCAGATGAGCCCGGCGGGCGGAGAAAGCTGCATGCCATGCTCAGCGAGGTGGATCCTGATTCGGCGGCGCGTCTGCATGAAAACGATGTGCGCCGCGTCGTCCGGGCGATCGAGATTTTCCGGCTCACCGGGCGGACGCAGACGGAACAGGCCCGGCTGGATGCACAGCAGGAAGGCGACTATAATGAAACGATCTTTGCGCTGGACTGGCCCCGCGATGCGCTGTATGCGCGCATCGACCAGCGCGTTGACCGGATGATCGAAGCGGGCCTGATTGACGAGGTGCGCAGGCTGATGCAGGATGCCCAGCGTTATCCTACGGCGGCGCAGGCCATTGGCTACAAGGAAATTGCCGCTGCGCTGATGGGCCGCACGAGCATGGAGGAAGCGGTGGAAAAGGTTAAACAGGCGACGCGGAACTTTGCAAAGCGCCAGCTGACCTGGTTCAGGCGTGATCCGCGCACGATCTGGATTCCCGGAGAGGGAAGAACTGCGGAGGAGGTCGCGCGGGAAATGTGCGAGCGGCTGCAAGCGGTATAAATGGAAGGGCGTCCGGACGCTGATGAGTTCGGGCGCCTTTTTTGTCCGGATGACCGCCACAGTTTCGCCGGAAATTGAAGATGATTGTAAAAACATAACGAATGCATTGCAGAATTATTTCTTATATACTCCAAATTGCTTGACAGAGGCGGGGCGTGTGGTATAATAAGGATGTATAGGTATATTGCGCCGCTGATGAGCGGCGACTGCGTAATCGTAATGGAGGGCATCATGAAAAAAATCAATCGTTGGCTGGCAGTATTGATGTGCCTGTGCCTGCTCTGTACGTCGGTGCAGGGCTATATTCCTGCGGCGTTTGCCGAGGCAGAGAATGCCGCTGACGCCGTGCAGGATGGAAACGATCTGATTGCCGTTCCTGAAGCGCTGCCTGTGGTCGCGCCGGCGGATGAGGATCAGCAGGCAGACGTTTTGACGGACGAAGTGCTGGAGCTGGGCGGAGATGACCCACAGCCGGCGCCCTCCGCCCAGACGGATTCCGAGGGCGAAAGCGCTGCGGACGTTCAGGCTTCCGAGTTCAATTTTGGCTACGCGAAGGTCAATGGCGATGCTGCGCTGTATGCTGAGTTCGGTGCTCAGAGCGATATCCTTGCCACGATCCAGGGCGGAGAAATCGTTCTGGCGGTTGAGCGCCGCGAGGAGTCCGGCTTCGATTGGATGAAGGTGGCCTTTGTCTATCAGAATACGGCGGAGACCGCCTGGATGGATGCCGCACAGCTGACCGCGATGTCGGACGCTGAGATCGATGCGTTCCAGGACGGCATAACCTCCGCAATCTGCTATCAGGACGATGTGAATTATCCGCTGCCGGAGCCCGCGATCGTGCTGCCGGCGACTGATGCTACCGAGGAAGAGCCGCAGTCTGACGAAAATCAGACTGATGAGGTGTCAGCTGATGCACAAGAGAGCGCCGGAGCGGAGGAAGGAGCAGAACCGGCGGACACGCCGGCTTCCGGGAATGAACCGGCGAAAGAACCGTCCGGAGATGCGTCCGGGGCGGCCGCTTCGGATCAGAGCCAGCAGTCTTCTGATATCGATTCTCCTGATGAGATGGATGACGGCTCGGTAATGGTGCAGACGGTGCTCTATTCGGAGGACGATGAGACCGAGGCGACGACGATGTCGCTGAATATCTCGGGCAGCGAACTTAAGGTCGGTGAGACGGCGAAGCTCGAACCGGTGTTCAGCGATGGCGCGTCCTACAGCGTCACCTATACGCTGTCCGTGTCGGGGATTGTTGATATTCAAAACGACGGAACGCTGACGGCCATTGCGCCCGGTGCGGTCACTGTTACGGCCACGTGCCAGGAGCCCGCAGCCAGCGCGGGCGTCCAGGTGACGGTGGTGCAGCGCGAGGTGAATCCCGCAGAGGAGCCCTCAGGCGCTGTCCCCGCCGATTCCGCAATGGCAAACGCAGTTGTGCCCGAGCCGGTTGAAATGCTGACTGGTGAAGCAAAAAGCATTGCCTGTACGCCCCCTGAAGGCGCGGAAGGGTCTGTTCAGTATGCGCTGAGCGCTGAAAATGTGGTGGCGGTGAGCGCGGACGGAGTGATGACCGCCATCGGCGCGGGCATCTGCACGGTCACGGCTGCGCTGGTTCCCACGGCGGAGGGCGTCGAACCGACGGTGCTTGCGGAGTACCGGGTGACGGTCTACGCGCTCCCGGAGAGCCTGTCTGCGGCGCTGACGGATGCGCTGGCGGTCGGTGAGACGGCCGAAGTGACGATTGAAACGGAACTTTCCGAATATGCTGCCGCAAAACTCACCTATGCCAGCTCGAACGATGCGGTCGCGAAGGTGGATGCCGACGGCCTTGTGACGGCGATTGCACCCGGTGATTGCACGATTGCGGTGGCGCTCGGCGCGATCACCTGCAGCCTTCCGGTGCAGGTCTATACCGCGCCGGACAGCTTTGAGCTCTCCATTCCTGCCGCTCAGCTCAATGTGGGCGATACGGCGCAGCTGACGGTCGTGCTTCCCGAGCACACCGGCGGCAGGGTGACCTATGCCTCGGAGGATGCGGCGATTGCCGGTGTGGATCAGGATGGCCTCGTGATGGCAGTCGGCCCCGGCAAGTGCAAGCTGACCGCAACGATCGGCGAGGTATCCCGCAGCGTCGATGTCGAAGTTTATGGAAAGCCTTCTTCCCTCGAAATGACGTTGGAAGAAAGCTCCATTCCTGTAGGCTACCGCACGCAGGCCAGTGTGGAGCTGCCGGAATACATCGTTGCCCGGATTACATATTCCAGCAGCGATCCCAAGGTTGCGAGCGTGGACGCCAACGGCGTCGTTACGGCGCTGTCCGGCGGCGATTGCGAGATCATCGCCAGCGCGGACAACGGCGTTGAGGCCCGCTGCCCGCTGCAGGTCTATGTCCCTGAAATTGATCTGTCCGTCAAGTATTACGAGCTGGCGGTCAAGCAGAGCTTTACCCTGAAGTATACGCTGAACGACGAAGAACTCGCCGGCGAGACGCCCGTGTTCACGTCCTCCGATGAGACGAAGGCGACCGTCGACGCCGCTAGCGGCAAGGTGACTGCCGTTTCCGATGGCGAAGCGGTCATCACGCTGACGATCGGCGAGGCGTCCGCGAGCTGCTATGTGACGGTGCGCAAGGCGCCGACCCGCGTTGTGGTGACGAGCGCGACGAAGACGATCGGCAAAAAGCAGATCACCAATCCCATCGGCTATGCGCTTTATGCGGGCGATGAACGCACCATCGGCACGGTGAGCTTTGCCTCGTCCAACAAGAAGATTGTCCAGGTGAACAGCAAGGGCCAGATGCTCGGCGTTGCCACCGGCACTGCGACGATCAAGATCACTGCATATAACGGCGTTTCCACTTCCTTTAAGGTGACGGTGAAGAAGGCGCCGTCGAGCTTGACCATTTCGCCGACTTCTGCGACGCTGGCAGTCGGACAGACCGGAAAGATTTCCTATAAGCTGACGAGCAATACCGCCGCCGGCATGACGTTTGTGTCGAGCAACCCGGGCGTTGCGACGGTCAGCGCCACCGGCGTTGTGACCGCCGTGGGCGTCGGCAGCTGTCAGATCAAGGCCGCCACGCACAACGGCCTCGTGAAGTATTCCAAGATCACTGTGAAGAAGGCACCGGAGAATGTGACGCTGAAGCTCTCTGCCACGAAGCTGGGCGTCAACATGACGGCTTCGGCCGTGCCGACGGTCGATACCTCCTCCAGCGTCGGCTTTGCCTATACCTATTGGACGGACAATCCCGAGATCCTCTCCGTTAACCGGACCACGGGCGCGGTGAAGGCGCTGAAGGTCGGCACGGCGAACGTCTTTGTGAAGACCTACAATGGCGTTACGAGCCATTCGACCGAGGACGGCCGCAGCGAGACTTCCGTTCAGGTAACGGTGGTGCCCAGCCCTGACCAGATGGCGATTGAGGGCACGGAGTTCAATATCATCGTCGGCAAGATCATCAAGCTGCCGATCAAAATGACGATGAACGACGGCAGCACGGACTGCATGACGACCTACAAGCTGACCACGAGCAACTCCAAGATCGCGGCGGTCAACAGCGCCGGACAGATCAAGGGCGTGAAGGCCGGAACGGCGACCATTACCGTGACGACTGCAAACGGCCTGAAGAAGGCGTGCAAGGTAGTCGTGCGCAGCAGCCCGACGAAGGTCAAGCTGAGCGCATCCAGCGGCACGCTGGGCGTGGGCATGACCTACACGCTGAAGGCGAACATCTATTATTCCTCGTCGAAGTACTTCACGTATTCCTATGAGGATGCGCTGGGTACCGGCAAGTTCTCTTCCAGCAACAGCGCCGTGGCGACGGTCAGCCCTGCCGGCGTGATCACGGCGGTTCAGAAGGGCACAGCGACGATTACATTCAAGACGCTGAACGGCAAGAGCGCGTCGTTCAAGCTGACGGTGAAGGGCATTCCGACCACCATCGGCCTGGACAAGTCTGCGCTGAAGCTGGGCGTCGACATGACCGGAACGCTGAAGCCGGTCTTCAAGTCCGATGAGCTGGGCCCCGTGAGTTATTCCAGCTCGGACAGCGCGATTGCGACGGTTGATCAGAGCGGCAAGGTGACTGCAAAGGCCATCGGCACGGCGACGATCACCGTTACGGCGGGCGAGGGGGTCACGGCCTCCTGTGCGGTGTCGGTGGTACCCAAGCCCGAGCAACTGGCGATTGAGGGCACGGAGTTCAATATCATCGTCGGCAAGATCATTACGCTGCCGATCAAAATGACGATGGATGACGGCAGCACGGACTGCATGACGACCTACAAGCTGACCACGAGCAGCTCCAAGATCGCGGCGGTCAACAGCGCCGGACAGATCAAGGGCGTGAAGGCCGGAACGGCGACCATTACCGTGACGACTGCAAACGGCCTGAAGAAGGCGTGCAAGGTAGTCGTGCGCAGCAGCCCGACGAAGGTCAAGCTGAGCGCATCCAGCGGCACGCTGGGCGTGGGCATGACCTACACGCTGAAGGCGAACATCTATTATTCCTCGTCGAAGTACTTCACGTATTCCTATGAGGATGCGCTGGGCGTGGGCAAGTTCTATTCCAGCAACGCTGCCGTCGCCAAGGTGGACGCAAACACCGGTATGGTCACGGCGGTGGGCGTGGGTACGGCGTCGATCATGTTCAAGACGCTGAACGGCAAGAGCGCGACCTGCAAGATAACGGTTAAGCCCGCGCCGACCTCCGTGACGCTGAGCAAGTCCACGCTGAAGCTGGGCGTCAAGATGACCTCCACGCTGACAGCTGCCTTCAATTCCGGAGCCTATGGCTGGAAGGCTTACAGCAGCAGCGATCCGTCGGTTGCCACCGTCGATGGCAATGGTGTGGTCAAGGCGGTCGGCGTCGGCAAGGCTACGATCACGGTCACGACGCTGAACGACGTTTCCGATACCTGTGAAGTCGAGGTTGTGCCTGCCCCGGACAAGATCACGCTGAACATGACCAGCAGCAATCTGGCGGTAAAGGGCACCATCACGCTGAAGGCAAGCTATTCCTATCAGGGCACCAGTGACTGCATGGCCACCATCGGCTTCAAGAGCAGCAATACCAAGGTTGCGACGGTCACCTCCGCGGGCGTTGTGAAGGGCATCAAGACCGGCTCGGCGGTGATTCGTGCCTATGACCAGGCGGGTCACTATGTGGACTGCAAGGTTACCGTGCGCAAGGCGCCCACAAAGGTTGTGCTCAGCAAGACCAGCGTCTCCCTGGGCGTTGGACAGGCGGTCAAGATAAGCGGCAAGATCTATTACAGCGGCGGCAGCATCGCCTATTCGCCGAACGATACTTCTTATGTGCGCCTCTCTGTGGCGGATACGTCCATCGCCAAGGTCAACGCGGCCGGAGAGCTGATCGGCGTTGAGGTCGGTAAGACGAAGCTGTATATGAAGACCTATAACGGCAAGTCTGCGACGTGCACGGTCTACGTTGCGCCTGGGCCGGAGTGGATCTCGATGGACGAATCCTTCCTGAATCTGAGCGTTGGCGAAAGCAAGGCACTGACCTGCCAGACGAGCGCGGGCAGCGTGACGATGATTGCGTATACCAGCTCCGATGCGTCGGTCGCCAAGGTGAGCGGAAGCGGCACATCCTGCACGATTACCGCAGTTGCTCCGGGCAGCGCGACCATTACGGCGACTTCCTCGAACGGCTGTACGTTCACCTGCGAAGTCACGATCATGGCCAAGCCGGAGGCAATCACTTTCAGCAAAAGCTCGATCTCGATCGGAATCAATGAAGAGTCGAAGCTGCCGAAGGTGTCGGTGACCTCTTCCCAGGGCGAGTGCAGCCAGGCGGTTGCCTATAGCGTGAGCGGAAGCGCGGTCGCCATGACCTCGCCGGGCTATGTCGCCGGCGTTTCCACGGGCACGGCAGTGGTCACGGCTTCGACCTACAATGGCCTGACGGCAACCTGCACGGTTGTGGTTGAACCCGAACCGACGAAGATCACCGTGCAGCCTGCGGCCTCGAAGCTCAACGTCGGCGATACCACGACGCTGAATGTGCAGATGGACGCGGCGGGCAGCTATGAGATCCAGGTCGACCAGCCCGATGTGATTGAGGTTTCCGAGGATGGCGTTGTGACCGCGCTGAGCGTTGGCTCGGCGACGATCACGGTCATCGCTTATAACGGGTGCAAGAACACCTGCACCATACAGGTTCTGCCTTCTCCCGGTTGGGTGAAGTTTGAATCTGATGCTGTGACGTTGGGCGTCGGCATGTCCAGGACGGCTGCAGTCTCTGTCCAGGAGGATACGCTCGGAACGGTGGCCTATGCGTCCGAGGATGAGGCGATCGCCGCAGTGGATGCGAGCGGCAATATCCTCGCAAAGGCGGCTGGCAGCACTGTGATTCGCGCCTATGTTGTCGGCAATGAAGAGATATTCGATACCTGTGAGGTGACCGTGCTCGCCCAGGCGACAAGCATTGCGCTGTCGGCGAATGCACTCACGCTGAGACAGGGGGCATCTGCGAAGCTGACGGCGACGCTGACCAACGAAAAGGGCGATGAATGCTTCGGCAGCCCGGTATTTGCCAGCAGCAATTCCAACGTCGCGACGGTTGCGCCTGACGGCACAATTCAGGCGGTTGGCGCAGGCGAAGCGGTAATTGAGGTTTCTGCGGATGCGAATACCGGTGTGACCGCCAGCTGCCGCGTCGTGGTTGTGAATGCCAAGGTCGGCCTGGATGTCGAACAGGTCGCGCTGGCCGTCGGCGAGACGTATGCGCTTCGCATTGACCTGCCGGACGGCAAGGATAGCTTCTCGATTGACAGCGACAACGCCTCTGTTGCCACTGTCACCGAAGAGGGCGTCATCGTTGCCATCGCCCAGGGCGAAGCGACCATAACGGTCACGAACGGCGGCGACACCGCAGCCTGTGTCGTTAAAGTGACGCAGGCCCCCACGGGGATTGCCCTTTCCGCAGCGCAGAAGCGCCTGGTGATCGGCAAGAGCTTTGCCCTTGCCGCGGCGCCGCAGCCGGAAGGCACGGCCTGCCGGCTGACCTATAGCTCCTCCAACAGTGCTGTTGCAGCGGTGAACGAGGATGGCGTTGTGGAAGCGGTGGGATACGGCACGGCCGTGATCCGCGCGTCCTCTCTGTTCAGTTCGTCGCTCTATGCGGAATGCACCGTCACGGTGGTCTATGAGCCCGAGACGATTCGGTTCGCCGAAATGGACGACATCGCGATTGCGGTGGGAGATCACTATACGCTGGAAGCGCCGAAGATGTTCCATCCCGACGGCGACTGCGATACGACCTATACGCTGGCGATTTCCAATCCCGGCTGTGCCCGCATTGCGGTGGAAAATGGTCGCTTTGTGCTCTATGCACTGTCTGAGGGCACGGCTTCTCTGCGGCTGAAGACGGCCAACGGTCTGACGGCTTCGAAGACTGTGGTTGTGCTGGGCACTCCGGCCACGATTGGCTTTGAGGATCCATCGATCCGCATGGCGGTCGGCGAGGATTATGTGCCGAATGTTGTCGGCGACAACGGCGCGAAGATCACCGCAGCGCTGACGAGCTCGAATGAACAGGTTGTGAGCATTTCCGAGGATGGATCGCTGCACGCGCTGGCCATTGGCACGGCGACTGTGACGGCGACCTCCAGGATGTTCCCTGATCTGAAGGCAGAAGTTGCTGTTCAGGTGCTGAGTGTGCCGGCTTCCATGGCGCTGAGTAATGACAGCCTGATGCTTGCAGTGGGCGAGACAGCGGTGCTTGAGCCCATCTTTGAAGAGGGCACGGCTGCTGCGAACGTGGACTATGTTTCCAGTGATGAGACGATTGTTCAGGTGGGACGCAATGGCCTCGTTCGCGCGGTTGGCATCGGCAAGGCCACGATCCGGGGCACATCGATGGAAGGCTGCACGGCGCAGTGCGAAGTGACCGTCATGGCGGCGCCCACGGCGATTCACGTTCAGCCGTCCGAGATCATTGCCTGCGTGAAGGATGAGGTTCAGCTGGAGGTTTCCTTCGGCGGAGAAAACGAGTACGCCAATCTGGCCTACGAGAGCACGAATCCGGATGTGGCGCAGGTCAGCAAGGATGGACTGGTGACGTTTGCCGCGATTGGCGAAGCGGTGATTTGCGTCGAGGCGATCAACGGCCTTTCGGCGGAGATTCCCGTCACAGTCTGTGAAACGCCCACCGGCGTGCGCTTTGATCCTGAATCCGCTGTGATACTCGTCGGCGATCAGGCGCAGCTGAAGATCGCATTCCAGAACGGCATGAGCTTCTACACGCTTGAGAGCAGCAACCCCGAAGCGGTGAGCGTTTCTGACGATGGAACGGTTCAGGCGCTCAAGGCTGGCAAGGCGACGATTGAGCTGAAGACGAGCGGTTCGAATTTGGCTGCAAGCTGCGAAATCACCGTCGTTGAAGCCCTGGAGGGCATTTCGCTGACGGCGGAAAAGTCGACCCTTGAACTGAATGAAACGACCCAGCTGAGCTATTCGCTGGAACCGGCCAATGCGATCGGCACGGGCCTGGTGACGTTTGAGACGTCGGATCCCGCTGTTGCGACGGTGGATGCGGAGACCGGACTCGTCACCGGCATCGCCTATGGAACTGCACGGATCACTGTGACGACCGGAGACGGCAAGACCGATGCGATCGACATCAATGTCCTGGGCGGCAAGCGCAGAATGCTGGTTGCGTACTATTTCGGCGAGACGGGCGACGTCGGTTATCTGCCGTTCGCATACAACAACGGCCAGAGCATGGTGCAGGCCTTCTCCGCATCGGTGGTGGAGGGCCAGAAGTACGATATTGCCGGCCCGATGAGCAACGCGTCCAAATCGACGCTGCTCGGAACGATTGATTCCCATTTCGCGGATGCGACGGACGAAGACGTCTCTGTGATCTATATCTGCGCACACGGTTCCGGCGCGTATGGCCCCACGGGCGAGTATGCTTTCGCGCTGGACAGCACGCACTACGTGACGGCCTCCGAGCTGATGAACCGGCTGGAGCGGATCAAGGGCCATGTGATTCTCATCATGGACTCCTGCCACAGCGGCGGCATGATCGATTGCAATTCAAGCCGTCTGAGCGCTGCGGGCGGCAGAATTTCGATTCTCGCCTCCAGTCACCGCTCGACGAGCAGCTGCTATTGGGATGTCAGCCAGAAGCTGACTTCGATCGATTTCTACACGCATGCGGTGCTGCAGGGCGTGGGCTTCAACGAGGCGAACGGCATCGGCGGCAGCCGCGGCTGGTTCCGGACAAGCGGCGGACCTGCTGACGACGCGGGCAACGGCGACGGAATGATCACAGTGCAGGAGCTGTTTAATTACGCCCAGAAGGTCACTGTGGCAAACGTCACGAAGTACAAGGGCTATTCGCAGTTCCGCGGTAACCCGGCACAGGTGCCTCAATCCTATATTGGCAGCGCGAACCAGAATATTGTATTGTTCGGCAGATAATCTGTCGGAATCCGGGAGGAGTTCGGTGCAGAACGTCGGACTCCTCTGACCTCCGGAGGTGCGCCATGTCTGAAAAGAACGTACACAGCGGCCATCGCAGGCGGCTTCGCGATCGCGCGCAGGCCAATGGCCTGGATTCCTTTGATCCGCACCAGATCCTGGAGTTGCTGCTGTTCTATGCCATTCATCGCCAGGATACCAGCACGACGGCGCATCTTCTGATCGACAGGTTTGGATCAGTGTACTCGGTGCTGACGGCGCCGGAGGAAGAACTGCTGCAGGTTCCCGGCGTTGGAAAGCGCGTGGCGGAATGGCTGCTCGCCGTGGGAAGACTGGTGACAACCTATGGCGAGCTGAAGCCGGATGACCGTCCGAAGATTGAGAATTTCCAGTCTGTGAATCGCTTCTGCAAGGCCAACATGGAGAAGTGCGCAGATCCGCAGACATACTACCTGTGTCTTACGCCTACGGGCGTCATACAGGCGTGCTCTCTGCTGTGCGATTCCCTTTCCTGGGGCGAGCCTGCAGTGCTCAGGCGCTGCCTGGATGAGGTTCTGAGGGCAAATTCGCGCAACGTCATGGTGATTCAGTTTATCGATCTGCCGCACCCGGTTCCTGAACAGTATGATATCGTGCACGCAGCGAATTATGCCTATACACTCCGCGCTGTCGGTGCAGAATTGCTGGATGTAATCCTGGTTGGAAGCGAGGAAATTGTCAGCATGGTTCAGCGCGGCGACTACGACAGGTCCTTGTTTGGCGAGCCGCGCTCCATCCTGTCGGAAGCCTATTTGCGCGAGGTGGACCTGAGCGATTGCACTTTGAGCAATCTGCCCCTGACCGATGAAGACCTGTGAGAGGAAGAAAAGCGCATTTTGCGAAAAACGCATTGCAAAATGCGCTTTTTCGTGTATAATAGACGATGAATGAATGGAAGGAGCCGTTGCTGCGGGATGAATGAAGAGAAACTCATCAGTCGTGCTGCGAAGGGCGATGCGTCGGCGTTTAACGAACTGCTGGGCATGCATGAAAAGAAGATGTATGCTGTGTGCCTTCGCATGTGCGCAAACAATGAAGACGCGCAGGATTGTCTGCAAGAGGCGATGCTGCGTATTTTCCGCTCCATTTCCGGGTTCAAGGGACAGTCGTCTTTCTCCACTTGGGTGTACCGCGTGACGATGAACACTTGCCTGGATGAGCTGCGAAAGAAAAAGAACAAGCAATCCACCTCTCTGGACGGCCTGCTGGAAACGGGCTGGTCGCCATCCAACGATTCCGATACGCCGGAACATCACACCATCGCCAAAGAGAAGCGCGTAGCCATTCGCAGCGCGATTTCCGAATTGCCCGATGATATGCGCGCAGCGGTGGTGCTGAGAGATATTCAGGGATTCTCCTACGATGAGATTTCCGGAATTCTGGGCATCAACGTGGGCACAATCAAATCGCGCATCAGTCGCGGACGTGAGAAACTGCGCGAAAAAATTCGGCTGAAGCCGGAACTTTTTGACAACGGGAACGTCTAATGATTGAGACTACGGAAGGAGGGAGAAAAATGAACTGTTCAGATTTTGAAAAGCTGCTGGATTTGTTCATTGATGGAGAGCTGGATGGGGCGCAGCAGTCGGCTTTGAAAGCACATGCCGCCGAGTGCGACGAGTGCCGCGCAAAGCTGCAAGCAGCCGAACAGCTTCATGAGATCCTTTCACATATGGATGATGATATCTCTGTGCCGCTGCCGGCGCAGGCTGCCTGGAGGGGCGCTGTGCGCACCGAAGCGAAGCGCGGCAGAATGCGCAGAATTTACAGCGCCTGCGGTGCGGTCGCTGCGGTTTGCGTGCTGACGCTGGGCGTAACCGCGATGCTGCATTCCACGGTCATTCAGCCTGGAGCGGGCCCTGCGAAGGTCGAAGCGGACGGCATTTCCGAGGATGCGGCGCTCATGGATGAAGTCGCATTGCGAAGCGCGGTTCTTCAGCCTGCAGTCGGCTATGTCGAGCGCAGGATCGCCGTCGAGGATGTGGAGCAGGCCTATGGATATCTGCTCGACGTCGTTGCCGAATACGGCGGAACGGTCGAGCGCGAGACGAGCGAGGATCAGCTTCAGAAGGTCTACGTGCAGATTCCCAGCGAAAATGCAGAGGATTTCATGAGCGCAGTGGACGGCATAGGCACAGCTTCGGACGACAGCGGAGCCGTCGTGGATCTGTCCGCAGAATCCATTGGATTCTGTGTGACGATTGCGGTTGAGTAAATCCTGTTTGAGGAAGAACAGAGGTGAGCGGTATGAAGCGTTGGATGATTGTGTTGCTGGCGCTGGTGCTCTTTGGCACGACGACGGCATTGGCTGAAACGACAACTCTGACCGTTCGCGGAACAGGGGTTGTCGGCGTGACGGCGGATGTGGCGCAGATTGTGCTGGGCGTTCGCGAGGTTTCAACGGATGTTCGAGAGGCGCAGGCAACGGTCAATGAAAAGATCAATGCGATTTGTGACGCTCTGATCGAGGCAGGCGTGGACCAGAAGGACATCGGCACCGAGAGTCTCTACATCTATGCCAACTATGATTACTCGGGCGATGAACAGCGCTTGACGGGCTATACGGCGTCGAACACGATCTCGATCACCACTTCGCAGATCGACAGCGTCGGCGCGTACATCGACATCGCATTCGAGGGCGGCGCGAATACGCTGGATTCTGTGGATTTCTCATCCCGGGACAACGAGGACGCGCAGAAAGAGGCGCTCGAGCTGGCCGTGCAGAATGCCTATGAAAAGGCGGAAGTCATCGCAAATGCAGCGGGAATGGAAATTGTTGCGGTGAAATCCTTCGACGAGTCCGAGCAGAGCTATTCCGTGGATACCGGCGCGAAATACAGCAATGCGCGCATTGAAGCGGGCACGGGGGATCAGTCCACCCGGGTGCAGGCTTCGTCGCTTCAGATTCAGGCGACGGTGCTTGTGGAATTTGAATTGAGCAAAGGGGATTCTTGATGGAGCGGGCGAACATTGAACGAATCAACGCGCTGACGGCGATTTCGCGCCAGCGCGATTTGACTGCAGAGGAACAGGTCGAGCGCCAGCAGCTTCGCGCGGCATATCTGAAGGCATTTCGTTCGCAGATGCGCCAGCAGCTGGACAACACGGTGATTGAATACCCCGATGGAACGCGCAAACCGCTGCGGGATGTGAATCAATAAGAATTGCAGGAGGACATGCAGTATGGAAAACGAACTTGATCTTGTCGTTTTTGAGGATGACGACGGAAACGAGCTGACCATGGAGGTTCTGGACTATCTGTCCTATGAGGGACATGAGTATGCATTGTTGACCGAATATGTGGAAGACGATGCCTGTGGCGATTGCCAGAAGAGCGACTGCGAAGGCTGCGGCAATGCCCGCGAAGCGTTCGTCATGGAAGTTCGTCCGGTAAAAGGCGATGAGGAGAACGAGGAGTTTGTTCCCGTGGACGAGAAATTGGCTGTCAAGCTGATTGACATCTTCCAGAACAGCGTTTTTGACGAGGAAGATTGCGATTTCGAAGACGCGGACGACGAGGAATAAACCATGTTGTGCAGACGGCGATGCGGTATTCACTGCATCGCCGTTTTTTGATGATTTGAAACAGGAGACAGCGCTTCTGAATCGGCGGCTGTCTCCTGTTTGGTTATGCGTGATGCTTTCGCTGGCTGGGGCGGCGGTTTCCGCGCCGGTTGTCGTGGTTGCGCTTGGAGCGGAAGTCGTGCGGATCCCTGTGATCGCTGTGTTCCGAGCGCTTTGCGCCGATTTCGTAGCGGGAGAGATTGCTGCCGTCAAGCAGGCGCGCCTTTGCGTCCGGGCTCAGCTTGCCCCTGCCGCGCCGGGGTGCGCCGTCAGTGTCTGCATGCGAATCCTCGAAGGAGCGCTTGTCGCGGCGGACGGGGCGGCGATCCTCTGCGCGCGCTCCCCGACGGTCCTGGGGGCGGGGAGAGGGGGTGGGCTTCTCGGCCGTCAGATAGACGAGCACCGGAATGCCGCAGATCTTTGCGCCTTCCATGGACCTGGCGACCTCCTCGGCGAGGTCAGCGGGGATGCCAACGACGGTCTTGTCGTCGTAGATTTCGATCTTGCCAATCTGGCTTCCGCGAATGCAGGTGCGCTCCGCGATGGCGCTGACGATGTGATTCGGCGCGACCTTCTGCCGGCGGCCGACGTTGAGCATCAGCTTGCGATACAGTCCGTTGGCGGCGGATTTGCGCTCGACTGCGATATCCTGAAGGGCGCTGTCGTCGCGGGCGAAGCACAGGTCAAAGGCAGCAGCGGCAACCATGGTGAGGTCATAGCCGCGCTCCATGAGCTCGTTGACCAGCTTGAGATGGCGGTCGGAGACGCCGCCGAGAATGGCATTCTGAACGCGGGCCAGATTCTTTGCGTCCATCTTTTCGCGGATTTCCGCGATGGTGGGAATCGGAATGGCAGCGATTTCGGATTTGATCTCCCGGGCGATGTCGCGAATCTGGAAGTACTGGCGGCGGCCGGAGCAGATCGTGATGGCGCTGCCTTCCTTGCCGGCGCGGCCCGTGCGGCCGATGCGGTGGACGTAGTATTCGCTGTTCTGCGGCACGTCGTAGTTGATGACATAGTCCACATCGCTGACGTCGATGCCGCGGGCAGCCACGTCGGTGGCGACCAGAATGGGCAGGCGGGCCGCCTTGAAGCCCTCCATCACGCGGGTGCGCTGGGATTGGTTCATGTCGCCGTGAATGGCCTCGCAGGTGAAGCCGTTCTTGTTCAGATGGGCGGCGACCTCATCCGCCATCAGCTTGGTGTTGACGAACATCATGCAGCGCTGCGGGTCATAGGCGCGCAGCAGCAGGATCAGCGCGTCCAGCTTGCGCCCCATGGGCACTTCCACGTACATCTGCCTGATCTGATCGAGGGTGATCTGCTCGGCGTTGATCTGGATCATCTGGGGATCGCGCTGGAACTGCCGGGTCAGCTCAAGGATTGCATCGGGCATTGTGGCGGAGAAGAGCACAGTCTGGCGATCTTCGGGCACATCCTTCAGGATGGTCTCAATGTCTTCGCGGAAGCCCATGCTCAGCATCTCGTCCGCTTCATCCAGAATGATCATTTTGATGTTTGCCAGGGAAAGGGTGCCGCGGCGCATGTGGTCCATCACGCGGCCGGGGGTGCCGATGACCAGATTGCAGCGGCGAAGGCGGAGAATCTGGCGCTCCATGGATGCGCCGCCGTAGACGTCTGCGGGCCAGACGTCGCGCATAAAGCGAGTGAGCTTTTTGATTTCCTCGCAGCCCTGCTGCGCCAGCTCGCGGGTCGGGCAGAGAATCAGCACCTGAGGCGTCGGCTCAGCTTCCGTCCGGTCGATTCGCTCGATCGCGGGAATGGCAAAGGCCAATGTCTTGCCCGTGCCGGTCTGGGAACGGCCGATCACGTCCACACCGGTGCGCAACAGCGGGATGGCTTCAGCCTGAATGTCGGTGGTCTGCTCGAAGCCCAGCTCTTCAATGGCGTGCTGCATCTCGGGCAGGAGATTCAATTCAGAAAAGGTCAGTTCGTTCATTTTAGATCTGCCGCATTGCGCGGCCCTTTCGGGAATTTGCGTTTTCCGATATTCTAACCCGAATGACGAGAAAACCGCTATCGGTTGGGCGTTAAGTTGCAGTGATGTTTGTGGTTGATCACACTTGTTGTATATGCCAAAGATGTGGTATAATCAAAAAAGAATTCCGGAAGGGAGGAGTTTGATTGAAATTCACATACGGCTGCTGGATTACCAGACCGGAATACATCATCAATTATGCCCAGGAGGCTTATTGTGCAGAGCGGCGCGGCGACGCGCTGCACGTGGTGGCGACGGCGGCGAAGATCAACCGCAGTCGGGGCGGGCTGATCAACGCTGCGGCGCTGACGATCAACTTGTCTTCGCCAATGGAGGATGTGCTGCGCATCGAGGTTGTGCACCATGCAGGCGCAGCGGATCGCGGCCCGCATTTTGAAATCAAAGGCGAAGCGGTTTCCCCGGAGTTTTCCGAGGACGAGCATGGCTGGGGCATTCGAAGCGGCGCGCTGCGCGCATGGGTCTCAAAGGACGATTGGAGAATCAGCTTCTATGGCGACGATCATCTGTTGACCGCCAGCGGAGAGCGCGGCATGGCGCACATCTGGCGTCCTTCCGACGGAATGAGCTACATGTCTGATTCGCTGGAGCTGGGCGTGGGCGAATGGGTGTATGGCCTCGGCGAGCGCTTTACGCCTTATCTGCGCAACGGGCAGTCGGTGGACATGTGGAACGCCGACGGCGGCACGGCCAGCGAGCTTGCCTACAAAAATGTGCCCTTTTACATGACCAACCGCGGATACGGCGTGCTGGTGGACGACAGCGGCGATGTGTCCTATGAGATTGCCAGCGAAAAGGTGGAGCGCGTGCAGTTTTCCACCCAGGGCGAGCGGCTGGTGTACTACATCCTCTATGGGCCGCATCCCAAGCGCGTGCTGGAGAACTACTGCCGTCTGACGGGCATGCCTGCGCTGCCGCCGGCCTGGTCCTTTGGACTTTGGCTGACGACCAGCTTCACGACGAATTACGACGAGGCGACGACCTCTTCGTTCATCGACGGCATGGCGCAAAGGGATATCCCGCTGAGCGTGTTCCACTTCGACTGCTATTGGATGCGCGGGCTGAGATGGTGCGATTTCGAATGGGATCCCGATACATTCCCGGATCCCGAGGGCATGCTGAAGCGATATCACGAGAAGGGCCTGCGCATCTGCGTGTGGATCAATTCGTTCGTCGCTCAGGAGAGTGCGCTGTTCGAAGAAGGCGTCCGCGGCGGATATTTCCTGAAGAAGACCAACGGGGACGTCTGGCAGACGGACATGTGGCAGGCGGGCATGGCGATTCTGGATGTGACCAATCCGGAGGCAGTGCAATGGTATACCGGGAAGCTGGAGCGCCTGCTGGATATGGGCGTGGACTGCTTTAAGACCGATTTCGGCGAGCGCATCCCTGTCCGCGATATCGTCTACCATGATGGCAGCGACCCGCTGCGCATGCACAACTACTACACCTTCCTCTACAACAAGATGGTCTACGATCTGCTCAAGCGCAAGCGCGGCGAAGGGGAAGCGGTGTTGTTTGCGCGAAGCGGCACGGTGGGCTCCCAGCAGTTCCCGGTGCACTGGGGCGGAGACAACACGGCGAACTACCTCTCCATGGCGGAGACGCTTCGGGCGGGCCTGTCCATGTCTCACTCCGGATTCGGCTTCTGGAGCCATGATATCTCCGGCTTCGAGCAGACCGCGCCCGCGCACGTCTACAAGCGCTGGGTGGCGTTTGGACTGCTGTCCAGTCACAGCCGCCTGCATGGCAGCACCAGCTATCGCGTGCCGTGGCTGTTTGACGAGGAGGCCTGCGACGTCGCGCGCAGGTTCAGCAAGCTCAAGTGCAGCCTGATGCCCTATCTCTATGGAGCCGCAGTGGAGGCACATGAGCACGGCACGCCGATGATGCGTCCGATGATGCTGGAATTCACCGATGATCTGACCGCGCAGATGTGCGACCGCCAGTATATGCTCGGCGAAAACCTGCTGGTTGCGCCGGTGTTTACGGAGTCCGGCGATGTGGACTACTATCTGCCGGAGGGCACCTGGATCAGCCTGCTGGACGACCGCGCGGTTCAGGGCGGCCGATGGGTGCATGAGGTGCATGATTTCATGTCGCTGCCGCTGATGGCGCGCCCGGGCAGCGTGATCCCCGTGGGCAGCGTGGACGGCAGACCCGACTACGACTATGCCGACGGCGTGACGCTTCATGTCTATGCGCTGGAGGATGGACAGAGCGCCGCGGTGCGCATCCCGGATCTCCAGGGTGCGACGCAGGCCGCGTTCAGGCTGGCGCGTTCCGGGGATCGAATCACCGTCGAGACGGATTCTGCAAAGCCGTGGAAGCTCGTGCTCCACGGGATGGATGGCGTCTGCATGGATTAATTGAAAAAATGGCCGGCGGAGCAAGCGCTCCGCCGGCCATTTCTGCGTCAGATGGGTTTGTAGGAAACGGCCTTGCCGTCCTGAAAGAAAATCGCAAAGCCGTGACAGGATTCCGGAATCCAGTGGTAGAAGCTCTTTCCAGGGGTCGGAAAGCAATCGTTCATCGCATGGGCGATGACCCCGCCGTGGCAGACGACCAGCAGATCGGGTCCCGGTCGGCGGCCGAGCGCATGCACGCAGCTGCAGACGCGCTGCGCCATCTCGCGATTGCTCTCACCGCCGGAAATCCTGTGATTTCCCTCTGTGTCGGCCAGCCAGGCCTGGTATTCGGCGGTATCCTTGAGCTCATCGTAGCTGTGCATTTCGAAGACGCCCATCTCCATCTCGCGCAGATCCGGCAGAACCTCGTGATCGACATCGCCGAAGAGCAGGGAGAGGGTTTCCTCGGTGCGCAGCATGCCGCTGGTGGCGTAGGTGATCTCCCCGGGGAGCTCATAGGTGCCGCGAAGCGACCGGCAGAGCGCGCGCCCGGCTTCAATCAGGGGCAGATCGGTCGCACCGTAATAGAGTCGGCGGGCGTTGCCCTCGGTGATGCTGTGGCGAATCATGTAGAGCGCGTTCATTTGATCACCTGACCGATCCCGCAGAATACGCGCCAGACCCGGTCGGCCTGCTGCGCGAGATAGTTGTTGGCCCGACCGGAGGCCTCGCGCCAGGCGCGGATCTCCGCATCGATGGGCACGACGCCGCAGGAGATGTCGTCCGAGATCAGGATTTTGTCCTGAAGCAGCTCGCGATGCGCGGCCCAGAAGTCTTTCGGCTCCGCATTGCGGCGGACACAGCCGAGCGCAAAGCGTTCAATGCTGGCGATGACCGGCTTGTTCCAGTCGATGTCAACCGTCTCTTCAGTACAGACGAACACATCCGATGCCGGAATATGGTACTCGTTCTGCGCAAATTCGCGCTTTCCCTGATAGCTTCCTCCAATGATGAAAATCATATTTCCTCCTATAGTATCGCCAGGGCGACCAGCCCGCACAGCTCGCCGATGCAAAGGGAGTATCCGGCCAGATCACCCGAGACGCCCTTGAGGGAGCGCACCGCCCAGGCCATCGCTGCAGCGTAGCCCAGCACGGCTGCGGCGATGCACAGGAACGCGCTGCCGCCGATCCAGAGCCCGCCCGCAGCCAGGGTCAGCAGGAACATCAGCGCGGCTGCGATGGGCGTGGACAGGCTTCTGTTCAGCGAAGTATACTGGCTGTGCCCGATGGGTTTGAGCGCCGTGACGCAAAACGCGGACATGCAGCGGGAAGCAGCGGGAAGCAGAATCAGCACCCGCAGATCGCCTTCCAGCGCATCGCGGGCCGCCGCGAACATGCCCATCAACAGCAGGACGACGCCGACCACCGCGAAGGAGCCGCAATGCACGTCCTTCAGGATCGCCTGCCGCTCCTCCAGCGGCCGCCAGGACAGGAGCGCGTCCGTGGTGTCCATAAAGCCGTCCAGATGCATAAAACCGGTCAGCAGGAATGGAGCGGCGGCGATCAGCGCGGCGCACAGCGTTGCAGGCAGAAGTGCCTGTCCCAGCAGCGCAAGGACGTACCAGAGTGTGCCGATGACGGCGCCCACCAGCGGAAGGCAGGCCGTCATCAGGCCGCGCGCTTCTTCGTCCCAGGGGCGGTAAGGGCAGGGGATGGCGCTGAACATGCCCAAACACATGAAAAATGCGCGGAAGACCTTCATGGCAATTCCCCCTTGTAGCAGATGATCTGGCCATTGACGACTTCCAACACGCGGTCGCAGCTTCGGGCCAGCGCGCGGTCGATGTGGGCAAGGCCGCGGCGATAGATCTCCGTCCATTCATCGTAGAGCGCCGCGTCGGAATAGATATAGTCGGAGACGAGCACGGTCTTCGGCGCGCGCAAGACAAATTCGCAGAGCTCCACGGCGAGCTTTTCGGCCGCATCCGGATGAAAGTCGTCGGGCGCGAACATTTCGTTGGAGAGCAGCGCAGTCACGCTGTCCAGCAGAAAGGAACCGCTCGGGTCTGCCCGATCCAGGCAGGAGAGGATGTCCGTTCCGCACTCCAGCGTCTCAAAGCCCCAGCCCTCGCGCTCGGCGAGATGGCGGCGGATTCGGGCGTTGTCCTCGTCGTCATGGGGAATCATTGTGGCGATGTAGTACAGCGGCGCGCCGGAATCCTTTGCAATTCGCTGTGCGTAATAGGACTTGCCGTTTTTGCAGCCGCCGGAAATGAATGTGCTCATGGGTCACCCCTGGAATTTTTCGTTGCTGCGGATTTCGGAAAGATAGCCGTCGTCGATGGCCGCTTCCTCGAATGTGGCCATGTTCGCGAGCACATCCAGCGCAGTGGAGACGATTTCAAAGGCGATGGGACAGCCGCTGCCCTCGCCCAAGCGCATGTCCAGCTGCAGAATGGGATTCAGTTTCAGCGCGCGCATGGCGAGACTGTAGCCGCGCTCCATGGAGGCGTGGGAGGGAAGCATGTAGTGCACGCTGGTCGGGCACAGCCGGCTGGCGCAAAGCGCGGCGACCGCGCTGATGAAGCCGTCGATGACCACGGGCAGATGTGCGGCGGCGGCACCCAGGAATGCGCCGGTCATGCCGCAGAGGTCGAAGCCGCCGACCTTGGCGAGCACGTCGATAGGGTCCTCCGGGTCGGGCCTGTGGGCGGCGATGGCATGGTCGATGACTGACTTCTTGCGCAGAAAGCCCTCGTCGTTCACGCCGCCGCCCCGGCTGACGGTCTCCTCGGCGGGCAGTCCCAGAAGCGTGGAGAGCACTGCGGAGGAGGTGGATGTATTGCCGATGCCCATCTCGCCGATGCCGATGATCTCCATGCCGTCGCGGCTTGCCCGCTGTGCAGCTTCGATGCCGATGCAGAGCGCGCGCTCGGCCTGTTCGCGGCTCATGGCCGGCTCGCAGGCGAAGTTCTTTGTGCCGTAGGCGATCTTTTCGTTGCGCACACCGGGATGGGAGAAGTCGGCGTTGACGCCGAGGTCAATCACATCCGTTTCGGCGTGATAGTGGCGCGCGATGACGCCCACGCCGGTCAGGCCGCGGGCGATGTTGATCGTCTGCGCCAGCGTGACCGACTGCGGCGCGGAGGCGACGCCCTCTTCGACAATGCCGTTGTCGGACGCGAATACCAGAACGCGGCGCTTGTCCGCGCGATTGTAGAGCCTGCCCGTCATGCCGGCCACGCGGATGCTGATTTCCTCCAGCTTGCCCAGGCTGCGGGGCGGTTTGGCCAGACTCAGCTGCCTGGCTCGCGCGGATTCCATTGCGGCGGAATCGGGCGCGGAGATTTTTTGTATGGTTTCCAAGATGAGTTGATCCATGAGAGATCCACCTCCATAAGTATCGGTAACATTATAGTATTCGCGCACAAAAGTGTCAAGTGAGGTCGTGCTCCCGGGGCTTGCGCTTGGACTCCGGATTGTCGTTGACGGAGAGCATGTACTCCCGGGGCGTGATGCCCAGGACCTGCTTGAACTGGCGGGAAAATGCCGGCAGACTGGAGTAGCCCAGCTCATAGGCGATCTGAGAGGCGTTGACGCGGCCCGAGCGCAGGTGCCGGCAGGCTTCCTGCAGCCGCAGGCTCTGATAGTGCTCCATGACGCTGGTGGACAGGCACTGGCGAAACAGACGCTTCAGCGTTGTGCGGCTGACGCCGATGTTTTTGCAGATGTCGTCGAGGTGAATGGAACCGTCCAGGTGGCTGCGCATGAACGCTTCTGCGGCCGCGACGATGGACTGCATGTCCTGATCCTCGGTGATGGGCGCGCGCTTCATGGTTTGCTCATCCTCGCCCAGCTCCTGGCGCAGCAGCAGGATCAGCAAGAGCTCCAGATTCAGGGCGATGACCTGTCCGCTGCCGTAGGGGGCGTTGGCGGAGGGGACGAGCATCTCCTGATTGGTGATGTCCAGCACGGGACCGCAGAAGGCCTGCGCCTCGATCAGGATGCGGCGGATGATCCGGCGGCACTCGGTGTTGAGCACCAGCGCCCTGCCGCAGAGGGAGGACAGACCGCTGCTCGCGGAGCTGAAGGAGATGACAAAGAGGTTCGCCTGCGGCGCGAGATTGGCGTGAATGGTGTGGAAGGCATCCGGCGCGTGGAGAAAGCACTGGCCGGGACTCAGCGGGAACTCCCGTCCGTCGTCTCCAATGGTTGCGCCGCCCATATCGACATAGACCATCTCCCAGAAGCTGTGGCGCTCGCCGGGAAAGACGTAGCCCTGCTGAAAGTTGAAGTAGTGAAGGCTGTACAGCGCATCCACGCAGACGCTGCGCTGCGGTCGGTAGGCCTGATAGATCATGACGTCGCCTCCCTCATAGCGGTTCAATCAATTTTACCATTTTCCAGGAGGAAGGAAAAGCGTTTCACCGGAAAATCAAACTTATCTTAACGGTCGGATTAGTTTGCAAATAAGGCATGGAAATCGGACATGTCTTGACGGATTCTGTGAAAAGATATACTATATTTATTGGGTACAATGTCATAATTATGTTGAAAATCAGTATACGAGTCAATCAAGAACAGGAGGAATTACCATGAAAATTCGCATCTTTGAAACTGCACAGGAAGCGGCTGTCGCCGGCGCTGAGATTATCGCGGAGGTCATGAAGTCCCAGGATAAGACCGTACTCGGTCTGGCCACCGGCTCCACTCCCGTTCCCATGTACAAGGAGCTGATCAAGAAGAACGCCAGCGGCGAGCTGGATTTCACCAATGTCTACACCTACAACCTGGACGAGTACATCGGCCTGGACGGCACGCACGACCAGAGCTATCGCTATTTCATGAACGACAATCTGTTCGACCACATCAACATCAAGAAGGAGAACACCCACGTTCCCTGCGGCACCGGCGCGGATCACGCAGCCGACGCGAAGGCCTATGACGCGGCCATTGAGGCCGAGGGCGGCATCGACGTTCAGGTGCTCGGCATCGGCAACAACGGCCACATCGGCTTCAACGAGCCCAGCGACGTGTTCTACAAGGGCACCCATGTGGTCGATCTGACCGACTCTACCATCGATGCCAACAAGCGCTTCTTCGCCAACCGCGAGGACGTTCCGAAGCAGGCCATCACGCTGGGCATGAACGGCATCATGAACGCCAAGAAGGTCATCCTGCTCGCGTTCGGCACCGGCAAGGCGGATGCCATCGCGGCCACCGTCAACGGCGAGATCGACCCCAAGGTCCCGGCCTCCCTGCTGCAGCTGCACGGCGATGTCACGCTGCTGCTGGACAAGGAAGCGGCTTCCAAGCTGTAAATCGGAGGGCTTGCCATGAAGGCGATTATTAACGGCAGAATTGTAAAGCCTGAATCGGTCGTTGAAGGCAAGGTTCTTGTGTACGACGAGAAGATTCAGGGCATCGTCGATGCGGCTCCTGCCGGCGCGGAAGTGATCGATGCGCAGGGCGGCTACGTCATTCCCGGCCTGGTGGATATGCATATCCACGGCTATCTGGGTGAGGATGCCTCCGACGGCAGCTATGAGGGCCTGAAGATCATGGCGGAGGGCGTCGCGAAGAACGGCGTGACCTCCTTCCTGCCCACCACCATGACCGTGTCCTACGACGAGCTCCGCAAGGCCTTCAGCCTGATCCGAAAGGGCATGGAGGAGAGCAGGAGCGCGGACTGGAAGGGCGCGGCCATCGTCGGCGCGAATGCCGAGGGCCCGTTCATCAACATCAGCAAGAAGGGCGCGCAGGCGGGCGAGCATGTTCGCGTGGGCGATCCCGCTTTCCTGAAGGAATTCATCGACGTCATCCGCGTGTTCACCATCGCCCCCGAGGTTGAGGGCAACATGGACTGCATCCGCGAGATGGCGAAGGACACCGACGTCCTGATCTCCATGGGACACACTGCGGCCAACTTCGATCAGGCCCAGGCGGCCATCGAGGCGGGCGTGCGCCACGTGACCCATCTGTTTAACGCGCAGACCGGCCTGCTGCACCGCGATCCCGGCGTGGTGGGCGCCGCGCTGCTGGATTCCCGCGTCAGCACCGAGCTGATCGCGGATACCTTCCACATCCACAAGGGCCTGTTCCAGCTGGTGGCCAACGTCAAGGGCGACAAGCTCGTGCTGATCACCGACTGCACCCGCGCAGGCGGCCTTGAGGATGGCGAATACACGCTGGGCGGACAGCCGATCTTCGTCAAGGGCATCGAATGCCGCCTGGCGGACGGCACCATCGCCGGAAGCGTGCTGAAGCTGAACGAAGCGGTGCGCAATGTGCTGGCGAACACCGATCTGCCCGTCAACGAGGTGGTCAACATGGCCAGCCTGACGCCTGCCACGCGCATCGGCCTGGGCGATACCAAGGGATCGCTCGAGACGGGCAAGGATGCGGATATCGCGATCGTCGACGAAGCGTTCAATGTCCAGCGGACCATTCTGGCCGGACGGACGATCTACGAAAAGTAAGGGTGAAATGATTATGAAGATCAAGGCTATTCTCGATCCCCAGTTCCGCCCGATGGCTCTGGAAACGCGCAGCTTCAATGCGGACGTTGCCAAGGCGGCCTCCCAGAAAATCGCGATTTCCATCGTCCGCAATGAGGGCTATACCGAGTCCATCCAGCTGGATGTCTTTGCGGACGGCGTGGACGACGCGCGCAACTGCGCCTACATCGAGCGCATTGTGAAGACGCTGCTGTGGGCCTATGGCGGCTACAAGATTTATATCTCCGGCTCGCGCGCGATCTTCAATCATATCAGCGCGGCCTATACGGAAACCGGACTGCGCGCCTTCGACAAGGACTTCATGGAGAGCGTCTACGAGCATCCCTTTGAGGTGATCTTCGTGGAGAACCCCGAGGATGCGCCGAAGACGAAGCGCTCTGCCAGTGCCACCGGCCGTCACCTGGACGGCTGCCGCATCGGCTTCGATGCCGGCGGAAGCGACCGCAAGGTCTCCGCGGTGATCGACGGCGAGACTGTTTATTCCGAGGAGGTCATCTGGTATCCGAAGCTGAATGCGGATCCGGAGTATCAGTATCAGGGAATCCTGGAGTCCATGAAGACTGCAGCCTCCAAGATGCCCCGCGTGGACGCCATCGGCGTTTCCTCTGCGGGTGTGTATGTCGACAACAAGATCATGGTGGCGTCGCTGTTCATCAAGGTTCCGAAGGATCAGTTTGAGAAGCGCGTGAAGACCATGTACCTGGACGTTGCGAAGGAGATCGGCGAGAACATCCCGATTGAAGTCGCGAACGACGGCGACGTCACTGCGCTGGCGGGCGCGATGGACCTCAATGCCAACTGTGTGCTGGGCATTGCCATGGGCACCAGCGAGGCCGGCGGCTACGTCGACGAGGACGGCAACATCACGGGCTGGCTGAACGAGCTTGCCTTCGTGCCGGTGGATGCCTGCCCGGATTCCATGGTGGACGAGTGGTCCGGCGACTTCGGCTGCGGCGTGAAGTACTTCTCCCAGGATGCGGTCATCAAGCTGGCGCCCGCCGCGGGCATCGAACTGGACGAGAGCCTTTCTCCTGCGGAGAAGCTGAAGGTCGTACAGAAGCTGATGGCGGAGGGCGACGAGCGCGCGGCAAAGATCTACGACACCATCGGCGTGTATTTCGGCTATGCAATCGCCTACTATGCGCAGTTCTATAAGATTGAGCACGTGCTTGTGATGGGCCGCGTGACCTCCGGCGAGGGCGGCGTGCTGCTGCTCAATCGCGCGCGAGAGGTGCTGGACGTGGAGTTCCCCGAGCTTGCGAAGCAGATTGAGCTGCGCATCCCGGACGAGTCCAGCCGTCGAGTCGGCCAGTCCATCGCGGCGGCCAGTCTCCCCGAAATTGTCAAGTAATGTGGAGGAGCTATGAGTTGTGATATCGCCAATCGCTTTGCCATTGCCGGCGAAGCTGTCTCCTGTGAGCGCTACGGCCAGGGCCACATCAATGGAACCTTTCTGGTGAAGACCTCGGAAGGCGTGGATTACATCCTGCAGAAGATCAATCGCACGGTGTTCAAGGATGTGGACGCGCTGATGAAGAACATCGCGTCCGTGACCCGCTATCTCGGAAAGCGGGATCCCGAGCCGCGGCACACGCTGCATCTCGTGCCGACCAGGGCCGGCGAGGACTATCTCATCGATGAACAGGACAATGCGTGGCGCATGTACGACTTCGTCACCGGGAGCGTCTGCCTGCAGGCCGCCGAGACGCCGGAGGACTTCTATCAGTCTGCCGTTGCGTTCGGCACGTTCCAGCGCCAGCTGGCGGAGTTCCCGGCGGATACCCTCAGCGAAGTGATTCCGCATTTCCACGACACGCCCGACCGCTATCGCCAGCTGCGCGAAGCGATCGAGAAGGACGCCTGCGGCCGCAAGGCGCAGGTGGAGGAGGAGATCGCGTTTGCACTGGCGCGCGAGGAGGAGGCTGCTTCACTGATGAATCAGCTCAAGGCAGGCGTTCTCCCGCTGCGAGTGACTCACAATGACACGAAGCTCAACAACGTCATGCTCGACGACAAGGAGCGCAAGCCGCTGTGCGTCATCGATCTCGACACGGTCATGCCCGGCCTGATGGCGTTCGACTTTGGCGATTCCATTCGCTTCGGCGCCTCTACCGCCGCTGAGGACGAGAAGGATCTGTCGAAGGTGGAAATGTCCCTTGATCTTTATGAGATCTACGTGAAGGGATTTGTGGAGACCTGCGGCGCCAGCATGACGGATGCGGAGAGCGAGTCGCTGCCGATGGGCGCGAAGCTCATGACGCTGGAGTGCGGCGTTCGATTCCTGACGGATTACCTGTCCGGCGACGTCTACTTCCACATCAATCGGCCTGAGCACAACCTGGATCGCTGCCGCACGCAGTTCAAGCTGGTTGCGGATATGGAGAGAAAGTGGCCGCGGATGCAGGAAATCGTGCGCAAGGTGCGCGGATAAGTAAACAACAGAAAGCCCCGTCCGATTCAATTCGGGCGGGGCTTTGCGCATGGGGAAGATCAGCTTCGCGTCAGCTTGCGGACCCACTTGTAGCTGTTGACGCGGATAAATGCGGGCACGCACTTGAAGACCTGGTCGGAGTTCAGCAGCATGATCACGACGACAGGGGAGGCCTTCCACACGAAGGCGGCCAGGAAGGAGAGCGGGAGCACGATGCCCCAGATGCTCACGAGGTCCACGATCATGATGAACTTGGTGTCGCCGCCGCCGCGGATGATGCCGCCGTTGACGGGCATCTGATAGGACATGGTGACCAGCACCACGCTCTGGATGATCATATAGGCGTTCGCCAGCGTGCGGGTCTCTTCGGAGATGTTGTAGATGCGCAGCATGGGAATGCGGATGAAGAACAGCGCGACGCCGAGCACCAGACCGATGCAGACGAAGAGCACCTGCAGCGTCCGGGTGTACTCGCGAATCTTGTCCATGCCCTTGCTCTCGCCGATGGTCTTGCCGATGATGATGGACGCGGCGGAGGAGGCGCCGATAGACGTGACCTTCAGCAGCTGGAAGATGTTGGAGGAAATCGACTGTGCGGCGATGGCCACGTCATTCATATGGCCGAGGATGACCGTCTGCAGCGCGTTGGAGAAGCCCCAGAGCGCCTGCGTGAGGATCACCGGAGTGGCCACACGGAAGAAGTCGCGCAGCAGCGCATTGTCGATCTTGAGAAAGTCGGAGGGATGCAGAGAGATGCGCCTGTCGTGGAAGAAGGCATACGCGATGTAGATGATGCACTCCACAATGCGGGCGATCAGCGTGCCGACGGCCGCGCCGCGCACGCCCATTTCCGGCGCGCCAAAGCGGCCGAAGATCAGCACGTAGTTGATGCAGCAATTCAGAATCAGCGAGATGATGGAGACGAACAGCGCGATTTTGACGGATTCCGCGACGCGCATGGTGCCCAGCAGTATGGTGGAGATGCCGAAGAAGATGTAGGTGAAGCGGATGATGTCCAGATACCGCACGCCTTCGGAGATAATGGATTCGTCCGGCGTGAAGATGGAAAGCGTCTGATGCGGGAAGAGCGAAACCGCGATAAACAGCGCGATGACCAGCACCAGGGAGACGCGCATGGCGATGGAGGACAGCTTGCGCACTTCTTCAGGCCGCTTCTGTCCCCAATACTGGCTGCCGAGAATGATCATGCCGTTGCTGACGGCATAGACGATCTGCTGGAGCACAAACTGGATCTGGTTGACCGCGGCGACGCCGGCCAGCGAGTGTTCCGAGTAAGCGCCCAGCATGATGTTGTCCACCAGGTTGACGCTGAGGATGACCGCCTGCTCCAGCATGAGGGTCACGCACAGCGTGATGAAAGAGCGATAGAATTTGCGATCCTTGGTAAGCAATGTGCACACTCCTGTTCTGCAATGGGCATAACGAAAGAGCCATATGCATGGCTCTTTCGGTGGGTTTATTCTGCGCTCTCGACGGGGATCTCGCTGATCACCTGGCCGTTCAGCACGGTGAACGTCGCCGTGCTGGGGAAAGCGTAGTACTCGGTCAGGGACGATCCGTTGGCGGTGTAGTTAAAGACCATGCCAAGGGTGTAGATATCGTCGGGGAACTGCGATACATCGAGGATGGCCTCAAAGTCGGAAGCGGAGGCGTTCTGGCACTGGGCAGAGGAATGATCCATGCCGGAGATTCCCGCCGACTTGGTCGGGAGCGCCAGCGCGGACTGGCCGGAGCTGCGGGAGATGACCAGGTAGAGCGATGCGCTGGATCCATCGAAGCCCGGGTCATCCACGTAAGCATAGCCCTGAATCTGCAGATACTTGTAGCCGTCGGCAATCGAACGATAGCAGTGCGTGATGCCCAGCGCCGCATCCTTTGTGGAGAGCGAGGGGAGCTTGAAGCCGTCGAACTTCAGGGCGGACAGCGCCGAAGCGGGAATATTGGTTGGCGCTGCAGTGGGCGCCGGAGTCGGCTCCTCGGTAGGCTCGGCAGTCGGGATCGCCGTCATCTCGGGCTGAGGCGTGGGCGTCACCAGGGGCTGAGCAGTGGCTTCGGAAGATTCATCCTCAGGCAGGGAAATGGCTGCCTGGCCCGGTTCCTCCGTCGGGGCGGGAGAGAACGTCGCTTCGACGTAGGGGCGAACGGTAGTGCTGGGGTCGATCTTATCGGTATAATCCACGGTGAGCACCAAATATGCCAGCAGGATCACGACGATCATAATAAAAAGACCGATGAAACAGTGCAAAACCGCCATTCCACGTCCTTCACGCTTATAACCCTTTTGCATATCATTATCCTCCAACATAAACTCATATAGTTTTATGATAACGAACGCAAAGCCGACTGTCAATGGAATTTGAAAAATATAAAAATAATGTTACAATGCCAACGCACCGGGAATGGCAGATCTTTCGCGCCGCATAATTGAATTTCATAATAACATTTAACAGGAGAGAAATTGCAACGGGATTCAGATGGTGGTATGATTCTTTCATACTTTCTGGAGCGATACGGCAACCAATGAAGGGGGATTTGAATGGCCATTACCGAGAAGATTGTTGTTCTTGATTTCGGCGGGCAGTACAATCAGCTCATCGCGCGCCGCGTGCGCGAGGCTGGGGTTTACTGCGAAATCCTAAACTACGCTGTTCCGATGGAGCAATGGAAGGACGAAGCGCTTCGCGGCGTGATTCTCACCGGCGGTCCGAACAGCGTCTATGCAGAGGGGGCGCCCCGACTCGGCAGCGAGATATTTGAGTTGGGCGTTCCGGTGCTCGGAATTTGCTATGGCATGCAGCTGATCAACTATCTCTGCGGCGGCAAGGTGGAATCCGCAGAGGTCAGCGAGTATGGACACACGATGCTCAACACCCTCGATACGGCGCTTTTCCATGGCGTCGGCCGCGAAACCGCGGTCTTCATGAATCACACCGACCGCGTCTGCGAGCTGCCGGAGGGCTTCAATACCGATGCTTCCACGGCACATTGCCCGATCGCGGCCTTCTCGGATGTGTCCCGCGGCATCTATGGCGTGCAGTTCCATCCGGAGGTTCGCCATTCGGTGGAGGGCGTGCAGATGCTGCGCAACTTTGTGTTTGGCGTCTGCGGCTGCAAGGGCGGCTATCGCGCTGAGGATATGATCGGCAAAATGGTCGCTGAGATTCAGGAAAAGGTGGGATCGGGCAAGGTTGTTGCGGGCCTTTCCGGCGGCGTGGACAGCTCGGTTGCCTGTGCGATAGCGGGCCGTGCGCTCGGCCCGGATCAGCTGACCTGCGTGTTCGTCGACCACGGTCTGCTGCGCAAGGACGAGGCCAAACAGGTCATGCAGACCTATCGCGACAATCTGGGCCTGAATGTCATTCACGTCGATGCTTCCGAGCGCTTCCTCGAAGCGCTGAAGGGCGTGACCGATCCGGAGCGCAAGCGCAAGATCATCGGCGAGCTGTTCGTCCGCGTTTTTGAGGACGAGGCGGCGAAGACCGGCGCAGATTTCCTGCTGCAGGGAACGATTTATCCGGATAAGATCGAAAGCGGCATGGGCGGTTCCGCGACGATCAAGAGCCATCATAATGTTGGCGGCCTTCCGAAGGATTCGCTGTTCAAAAAGGATCACATCATTGAGCCGCTCTCGCTGCTGTTCAAGGATGAGGTGCGCGCAGTGGGCGAGGAGCTCGGCATTCCGCACGACATGGTTTGGCGCCAGCCCTTCCCGGGTCCGGGCTTGGCCGTGCGCGTGATCGGAGAGATCACCCGTGAGAAGCTGGATATTCTGCGCGAGTGTGACGCCATCTATCTGGAGGAGCTGAAGAACGCCGGTCTGTCCGAGATGATCTGGCAGTCCTTCGCCGTGATGACCGGTATTCGAACCGTTGGCTGCATGGGCGACGGCCGCACCTACGGCTACTGCATCGGCCTGCGCGCGGTTATTTCCGACGACGCGATGACGGTCGAAGCCGCAGAGATTCCCTATCCGGTTCTCAAGAAAATCGTCAGCCGCATCATAGGCGAAGTTCACGGAGTCAACCGTGTCGTCTATGATATCACGGGCAAGCCGCCGGGAACGATCGAGTGGGAATAAGGCGCGGGCCTCTGAAGGCCTGTGATTGCATGGGCTTTCGGGCGCTGAACTGCCCTTATGGCAACGGTTTGGCAGCACTTTTCCAATATCCATAAACAACGGGCGAACTGATTCATATTGTTTCAGTTCGCCCG
>JBJEUD010000203.1:0-7523 GCA_051883655.1 Candidatus Faecivicinus sp.
AGGCGGATCTCATATTCCTTCTCGCCGGCGGTGTAGATGCGCTCGGCGCCGGGCTGCTTTCTGGAGGCGCGGATGTCGCGGATGATGTCGCCGGCGACCTTGCGGCAGACGTCCTCGCCCAGGAAGTGGTTGGTGTCGATGGCGATGAAGAAGTGGCCGAGGTGGAAGGGCACCTTTTCGCCGTTCTCGCCCTTGCCGGTCAGCGCCTTGCCGTAGGCGCCGTTCTGCAGCACTGCGGACAGGAACTCGACGAACAGCGCGAAGCCGTAGCCCTTGTAGCCGCCCAGCGCTTCGCCGATGCCGCCGTTGGTGACCAGCGCGGCCTGGCCCTTGGCCATGGCCTTCAGCGCGTCGCCCGCGGGGCCTTCGAAGGGCGTGCCGTCGGGGGTGATCACGGTGCCCTTGGGGGTCTCGTGACCGATGCGCTGATAGTACTCCAGCTTGCCGTTCTGGGTGATGGAGGTGGCGCAGTCGAAGTTGAAGTCGAAGGGCTCGTCGGTGGGAACGCTCAGGGTGAAGGGGTTGGTGCCGAACATGCCCTCAACGCCCCAGGTGGGCGCGACGGTGGGACGGGCGTTGGTGCCGGTCATGCCGATGCAGCCCTGCTTGGCGGCCATGGAGGTGTAGTAGCCGGCGATGCCGTAGTGGCAGGAATTGCGCACGACGACCATGCCCATGCCGTACTTCTTCGCCTTGTCGATGGCCATCTGCATGGACTTGTAGCCGATGACCTGGCCCATGCCGTCGTGGCCGTCCACCACCGCGGTGGTCTCGGTTTCCTTCACGATTTCGAAGTTGGTCACGGGGTTCTGGATGCCGGCCTCGATGCGGTCCAGATAGACGGGCTTGAAGCGGTTGCAGCCGTGGGACTCGATGCCGCGCTTGTCGGACTCGAGCAGAACGTCGGCGCAGATCTCGGCGTCCTCGCGGGGAATGCCGTAGCCAACGAAAGAGTCGATCACGAAGTTCGTAATGGTATTCCAATCAACGATCATCTTGGGCATGGGAATCTCCTCCTAACTTAATGCGGACATGAAAAAAGAGACGCAGGTAAAGCCAAACGAGGCGAAACCGCCTTCGCTTGGGCCACTACTCTTTTCTCTGTCGCCTCTGGAGATAGTATAACACAGCATTTCCCAAATTTCAAGGGGCGCGGCAAAACTTCTTCGGTTTTTTTGGCAGTTTCCCGGGCGCCTTTTCCGTCCGTTTGATGGATTCTTGAACTTTCCGAAACACAACCCGCCGCTTCTGCGGGAAAAACATCAAAGATTTACGGAATTATCAAGCCTTTGCGTGTTTCAAATGGGGGGAAACTATTGTATAATAGAATTGGAAAGGTATATTGCCGAAGTTACAACCCCTGCAAACGTATGTGCGACCTGTTTTTTACGGAAAGGATATTGAAATGGCAGAAAAGAAAACCAGTATCGGCGGTCAGGCGCTGATGGAAGGCATCATGATGCGCGGACCGGAGCGCACCGCCATGGCGGTGCGCAACCCCGAGGGCGAGATCGTCCTCGAGGAGACGCCCACGAAGGGCAAGGACCGGGCGAAGTTCTTCAAGCTCCCCTTCATTCGCGGCGTGTTCAACATGATCGACTCGCTGGCCTCGGGCTACAAGTACCTGATGCGCTCCGCCGAGATCTGCGGCGCGGACGCCGAGGAGGAGAAGAAGCGCGCCGAGCGCGGCCCCAGGTGGTACGACAAGGTGCTGGACAACCTGCTCATGCCCATCGCCACGGTGCTGGCGGTGGCGCTGGCGCTGGGGCTGTTCCTGTGGCTGCCGATGCAGCTGTGGAAGTGGCTGGCGATCCCGTTCCCCCGGCTGGCGGAGATGTATCTGCTGCGCTCGGCCTTCGAGGGCGTGCTGCGCATTCTGGTGTTCGTGCTGTATGTGTGGGCCACGTCGCTGATGAAGGACATCCGCCGCACTTACATGTATCACGGCGCGGAGCACAAGACCATCTTCTGCTACGAGGCCGGTCTGCCGCTGACGGTGGAGAACGTGCGCAGGCAGCGCCGCTTCCATCCGCGGTGCGGCACCTCGTTTCTCATTCTGGTGCTGCTGGTGTCCATCGTGGTGGGCATGTTCGTGCGCATCGACTCTCTGCCGCTGCGCATGGCCGTGAAGCTGCTGCTGCTGCCGCTGATCATGGGCATCGGCTACGAGCTGATCAAGCTGGCCGGCCGCAAGGACAACCGGCTGACCCGCATCATCTCCGCCCCCGGCATGGCGCTTCAGCACCTGACCGTGCTCGAGCCCGATGACAGCATGATCGAGTGCGCCATCGCCGCCATGGAGAAGGTCATCCCCGGCGACGGCAGCGATCTGATCTGACGCAGCCTCGTTTCCGCCGAAGGGAAATTGTTCTGTCAGAAAAGGAAATGGATCTATGAATAGAAGGAAAAAGAATGCCGCCTCCGAAAAGCACAGGAAGTACGAGCACGTTCCCGGAAGGGTCCGAATGGTCGAGCTGCCGGTTCTGGCGCTGCTGCTGGCGCTCATCGTGGAGAGCCTGAGCCGCGCGAGCGTGGGCAAGATGTTCGCCTACGTGGCGGCCCATCCCTTCTACTTCCTCTACAACGTGCTGATCATCCTGACCTCGCTGGTGGTCTCGGAGCTGTTCAAGCACCGCAGGAGCGCGCTGTTCACGCTCTGCGTCGCCTGGATCGGCCTGGGCGTGGCCGGGTTCATGGTGGTGCGCGAGCGCACCCAGCCGTTCACGTCCATGGACATCCTGATGCTCAAGGACGCGGTGACGCTGACCACGGTGTACTACACCTGGCCCCAGATCATCCTGATGTGCGGCGCGGTCTTCGTCGCCGTGGCCGCGGCCATCTGGATCATCACGCGCCTGCCCAGGCGGAGACACGTGAACTACACCGCCGCCGTCACGGCGCTGGCCGGCCTGCTGATCCTGTCCTTCTGCCTGTGCACGCTGGGCGTGTCCTTCGGCTACTTCCCGCGGCACTTTGAAAATCTGGTGGACTGCTACAACCAGTACGGCTTCGCCACCTGCTTCACCTTCACCTTCGGCGATATGGGCGTCTCCAAGCCGGACGCCTACTCCACCGAGACGGTCAGCGGCATCATCGACGAGATCGGCGAGCCCGACGTGGAGGCCGCCCAGCCCACCGCCACCCCCGGCCCCCACGTGTTCGGCGCCGACGACAACCTGGCCCAGCCGAACATCGTCATCGTGCAGCTGGAGTCGCTGTTCGACGTGAACACCATCATCGGCTCGGAGTACTCCGCCGATCCCACGCCCAACTTCAACCGGCTCTCCCGGGACTTCCCCTGCGGCGAGCTGTACGTGCCGTCCATCGGCGGCGGCACGGCCAACGTGGAGTTCGAGGTGCTCTCCGGCATGAACCTGGACTTCTTCGGCGCGGGCGAGTATCCCTACTCCACCATTCTGCAGGAGGCCACCTGCGAGACCATCGCCTACGACCTGCTGGAGCAGGGCTACGCCACCACGGCCATGCACAACCACACCGCCACCTTCTACAGCCGCAACGACGTCTACTCCCGCCTGGGCTTCCAGCACTTCGTCTCGCTGGAGTACATGCCCTACGTGACCTACACCGACATCGGCTGGGCCGAGGACATCGTGATGGCCGACGAGATCCTGAAGGCCATGGACGCCACCGACGAGCGCGACTTCGTGATGGCCATCACCGTGGAATCCCACGGCAAGTACGAGGAGACCTACACCTATTCCGAGGGCGACCCGGAAATCCTCGCGCTGCCCGAGCAGATCAACAAAAACCGCTTCGCCAACTACCTCCACCTGATCTCCCAGACCGACAGGTTCGTCGGCAAGCTGATCAAGGACCTGGAGACCTACGACGAGCCGGTCATCTGCATCTTCTACGGCGACCATCTGCCCGGCCTGGACCTCACCGCGGACATCCTGACCACCGACAACCTCTACGCCAGCCGGTACGTCATCTGGAACAACTACGGCGCGGAGTTCGAGGGCTCCAACCTGCAGGCCTACCGCCTGGGCGCGAACCTGCTCAAGCAGCTGGGCATGTCCGGCGGCGTGATCACCAAGCTGCACCAGTCCTACGACCTGGAGCCCGACGCCGATTCCGACTACTTCGACAAGCTGGAAATGCTGCAGTACGACCTGCTCTACGGCGATCAGAGCGCCTATGAGAACGGCGTGAATCCCTACGAGCCCGTGGACCTGATGATGGGCTCCGTGCCCATCGAGATCACCAGCGTCTCCAACCTCTACGGCCGCGTGCTGGTGAACGGCCAGAACTTCACCGAGTACAGCTCCATCGTGGTCGACGGCACGGTCTACCCCACCGCCTTCGTCAGCAGCGCGCAGATCGTGGCCATCGTGCCCCGCTCCACGCCGGTCTCCAGCGTCTGCGTCGCCCAGTTCACCAGCGACGGCGTGGAGCTCAGCCGCACCGCGGAGTTCAGTCTGAACAGCGGCGCCTGACATTGCGCAGCGCCGCGCCCGGCTGATGCCCGAAAGGGGCGCATTCCGCCTCTCCCGGGACCTTTCGACACGCAAAAGCCGACCGCATCCATCTCGGATGCGGTCGGCTTCCTTCTTTTCCGGGGCCGTTCAGTTCGCGGGATAATCGCCGGTGAAGACCGTCTCGGCGGGGCCCGTCATGAACAGGTGGCCGCCGTCGTCCCAGCGGATGTGCAGCGTGCCGCCGGGCAGCCGCACGTCGCTCTCCCGGGCGGTGAGCCCCTGGGACGCGGCGGCGGTCAGCACTGCGCAGGCGCCGGTGCCGCAGGCGAGGGTCTCGCCGTCGCCCCGCTCCCACACGCGCACGTCGATGCCGCCCTCGCGGATGCGGCAGAACTCGATGTTGGCCCTGGCCGGGAAGGCCGGATGGCGCTCCAGCGCCGGGCCCAGGCGACGGAAGTCCTCGTCCCCGGGATAGAGATCGAAGGTCACGGCGTGGGGATTGCCCATGGACACGCAGAAGAACCTCAGCGGGCCGGCCTCAGTCTCCAGCGTGAGCCGGTTGCTTTCGCCGGCCACGGGGATCTGCGGCGCGTCCAGGATGGGCGCGCCCATATCGGCGGTGATGCCGCGCCCGTCGATCTCCACGGTCAGCACGCCCGCCAGCGTCTCGACGGTCATCCGGTCGCCGGCGGCGATGCCCTCGTCCCGCGCGAACCGCGCGGCGCAGCGCAGGCCGTTGCCGCACATCTCCGGCTCCGTGCCGTCGGAATTGAAGATGCGCATGCGCACGTCGGCGCAGTCGGACGGCACCATCCAGATCAGCCCGTCCGCGCCCACGCCGAAGTGGCGGTCGCAGATGCGCTTCGACAGCGCGCCGGGGTCGTCGATCCGGGGCGTTTCAAAGCCATTGACGAGCACAAAGTCGTTTCCGATGCCCTGCATCTTGGTAAACCGCATGGGGATTCCTCCCTTTTCATCATTTCATTCAGATTCCCTCAAACACCTGGTCGATCAGCGCCACGAACTCGCGATAGGCGTCGAACGCCTCCAGCGGCCGCAGCGCGTCGGCGACGGAGGCGTAATACCAGCGGTGCATGGAGGGATTGGCCTGCCCCAGCCGCTGCCAGATCAGCGGGCCCTGCTCGCGCTGCGCCCGGCGGATGGCCCGAAGGCTGCCCAGCCGGTCGGCCAGCGCCAGGATCATCTGCTCCCGGCTGGCGACGCGCAGCCGGCTGACCGTGCGCAGCTTGCGCCGCTGCCACGTGCCCCGGGGATCGTCCCGGGGGCGCTCGCTCATGTACAGCACCAGCTGGGCCACCCGCGGTCCGAACCGGCTGCGCAGCTCGGCCTCGGTCACGCCGCAGTCCTCGGCCACGTCGTGCAGCACGGCGGCGCTGAGCACGTCGGGATCGTCGGTCATCGTCGCGGCGATGGCGGCGGTCTCCATGGAATGAACGATGCACGGCAGCGCCGTGCCCTCCCTGCTGCGGCCGTCCTGGGCGTAGGCCGCGAAGGCCACCGCCCTCGCCACCGCGCCGTGCCGGTCAAATTCCACGTTCATTCGCTTCTTCCCTTCTCACGCGCCGCGCATCAGCTTCGGGCGCAGTTTTCGGATGTACAGCACCGCCGCGATCTGCAGCAGGCGGTCATAGAGCAGCATCGTGACGTTCGCCAGCACGACGAACGCCGCGATTCCGGCCGCGCCCATCGCGGCGTACTCCTGCAGAATGGCCTGCATATTGAACACAAAGGCGATGCACAACATCATCGCCCCCGCGGCCAGGTTGAAGACCGCCAGCTTGACGAGGATCCGCAGCGGCCTGCGCTTCAGCCCGTCCAGCGCGGGCTTGAGCGCCGGATAATAGCCCAGAAACGCGAACAGCAGCGCGCTCTCCTTGTCGGGGCTGAGCATCAGGCTCAGCGCGGCGATGGCGGCATAGGCGCACAGCGCCCACTTCCTGCCCGACTCCGCCAGCACCGGCACCAGCACGAGGCCCGCCAGCGCCGGACAGCAGAACGTCGCCAGCGGAATCACGCCGCTCAGCAGCATCGCCGCCACGCCCAGCGCAACCATCATGCCGCACAGCGCCATGCGGCGGCTTTCCTTTCTCATTGGTGACATGCCTCCCTTCGGCATTCTGTTTTCATTCGCCCCCGGGCACAAAAAATCCTGCCTGATGGAAAAAATCGTTGATTTTCCCGGCGGGCGCGCGTATAATGAAGTTCGATTTCAGGAAGCGGACGGGGATGCATTCTCAAAAAAACGGATGCCCAATAGCGAAAATCGGGCCATCTGCAGGATTTCCGCCGCCCTCCCCGGAAATCTGCATAACCGCTGTTTGAATATGCAGGCGCGATGGGCCTGCCCCGATTTGCTTTGACATTTGCAACCAAAGCAGTATGTTTAGCCGCCGTAAAAAGTTCGAAAAAACTACACCAAAATGCAACATTGAAAGTCCAATAATTCATTTTGTGCAGGTTGCATATTCTCCATGGAAATGATATAATATACGAATTAATAAAGCCATCAAGCCCCCGGCGGAGCCGCCCTGCGGGCGCGCCGGCGAAGAGAGAGGTTGGATTCTATGCTGAAATACACGATCAAGCGACTGCTGCTGGCCATCGTGACGGTTTTCATCATCGCGGCCATCACATTTTTCTCCATGTACGCCATCCCGGGCGGGCCGTTCTCCAAGGAGAAGGCCACCGACCCGGCGGTGCAGGCCATGCTGGAGTCCCGCTTCGGGCTGGACAAGCCGGTGCCTGAGCAGTTCGTGATCTATCTGAAAAACCTGATGCACGGCGACTTCGGCATCTCGCTGAAGACCGGCCGCGAGATCACGAAGATCATCTCCGAATCCTTCGCGGTATCGGCCCGGCTGGGCGGCATGGCGGCGCTGTTCGCCGTGATTCTGGGGCTGGTGCTGGGGTCCGTGGCGGCGCTGACCCGAAACCACTGGCCCGACCGGGCGATCATCTTCCTGACCACGCTGTTCGTGTCCGCGCCCAGCTTCATCCTGGCCACGATTCTGCTGCTGGTGTTCTGCCTGCAGCTGAAGTGGTTCGGCGTGTGGAGCACCTCCA
>JBJEUD010000204.1:0-3042 GCA_051883655.1 Candidatus Faecivicinus sp.
CCCTTCATGAGCCTGGACGACATCAACGGCGCAATGCGTAACTACTACACCGTTGACGGCAAGTTCCTGTGCCTGCCCTTCAACCCCTCCTCCCCCATCATGTACTACAACAAGACCGCCTTCGAGGCTGCCGGCATCACCGAGGTTCCCACCACCTTCGCTGAGATCGAAGCCATCGCGCAGCAGCTGGTTGACGGTTCCGATTGCCAGTACGCCATGGGCCTGTCCATCTACGGCTGGTTCTTCGAGGCTCTGCTGGTCGGCTCCGGCCACTACTATGTGGACAACGAGAACGGCCGCGTAGCGCCCGCTACCAAGATTGAGTACGACACCAACGGCGGCGGCCAGATGGTCATGGAAGCCTGGAAGCGCCTCGTGGACGAGGGCGTCTGCTTCAACTACGGCGTTGACAACGACTCCTCCAAGGCTGCCTTCATGGCTGGCGACACCGCCATCACCTTCGAGTCCACCGCACAGCTGACCACCATCACCAACGGCTCCTCCTTCGAGGTCGGCGCCGCGATGCTGCCCTCCGTGCTGGACGAGCGCGTGAACCGCGCCATCATCGGCGGCGGCAACCTCTGGCTGGTCAACTCCGGCGACGAGCAGCGCATGGCTGACACCTGGGAGTTCATGAAGTTCATGGCTTCTCCGGAACCCGCCGCTGCCTTCTCCATGGCCACCGGTTACTATGCTGCCAACGCCCGCGCCTATGAGGTCGAGGAGTATGTGCAGTATCTGGACGAGCATCCCAACGCCAAGGTCGCTCTGGATCAGCTGAACGCTTCCGAGCTGAGCACCCTGACCGGTTCTCTGTTCACCGGCGTCTCCCCCGAGCTGCGTCAGATCTGGCAGGAGGAAATGGATCTCTACCTGCAGGATGCGTACACCATCGAGGAAGCTCTGGCCGAGTGCGCTGAGCGCTCCAACGCTGCTCTGGAAGCCTACAACGCCAACACCGCCGCGTAATTCTCCCGCCCTGACCGACAATAAGGCTTAGGGTCTGAGACTGGAAGGAAGCAAAGGCCCTCTTTGCTTCCTTCCATGAATATTCTCTACAAGGAAGGGATTGTTCCATGACCACGAAATTGCCGCAGCAAACGGTGCAGAAGAAGGGGTTCACCTTCCGGGACCTCACGCCTTATCTGTACATCGTTCCCTCTCTCGCACTGTTTATCCTGTTCGTCTTCTATCCGTTCGTGAAGACGATCTACCTCAGCCTGTCCTCCACGGACCTCAACGGCAACGCCACCGGCTTCGTCGGCCTTGCCAACTACATCACCGCCTTCCAGGACAAGACCATGTGGACCGCCCTCTGGGTCACCATCAAGTACGCGCTGATGGTCGTGGCCGGTTCCATCGTGATGGGCACCATCTGCGCCATCCTGGCCAACGAGTCCTTCAAGGGCCGCGGCCTCGTCCGCACCGTTTACGCAATGCCCATGGCGATCTCCTCTGCCTGCATTGCGGTTATCGCTACCTTCATCCTCAACCCCACCATGGGTATCCTCAACCAGCTTCTGGGCACCCAGATCAAGTGGCTCAAGGGCATCAACACCGCCCTTCCCTCCGTCGCCGTTGTCACCATCTGGATGAACATCGGCATGAACTATCTGTTCGTCATCGCCGCGCTGCAGAGCGTGGACATCTCCCTGTATGAGGCGGGCAGCATCGAGGGCGTCAACTTCTTCCAGAAGCACTGGTACATCACCATCCCCAGCATTTCCCCGACATTGTTCTTCCTGCTGATCATCAACGTCATCAACTCCTTCCAGGCTTACGCTCAGATCCGACTGATGACTCAGGGCGGTCCGGGTAAGTTCACAACAACGTTGGTTTACATGATTTATCGCGAGACGTTTGAGAACATGCGCTACGCCTCCGGCGCGACCATGTCCGTCATTCTGTTCGTGATCCTCTTCATCCTCACCGCGATTCAGTTCAAGGTTGAAAAGAAGGTGACGTACTAATGGCAAAGACGAATATGAAGATCACCGCATCCAAGGTGAAGCAGAATAATCCCGTCGCCGGTATCGTCGCCATCATTCTGGCCCTGCTCGTCATTTCGCCGCTGCTGTACTGTCTGATGGCCAGCTTCCTGACGGAGAAGCAGATCTTCGCCAAGCAGCTGTTCCCCTCCAGCTTCTACACCGGCAACTACGTCGCGGCGCTGCAGCAGGCTCCGCTGTTCACCTTCATCCGCAACTCGGTCATCGTGGCCGGCACCTGTACCTTCCTGCAGCTGTTCACCGGCTCCCTGGCCGGCTACGCCTTCGGCTGCCTGAAGTTCAAGGGCCAGAACGGCATCTTCCGCGTGTTCCTGGCCACCATGATGATCCCCGGCAACGCCATCATCATCTCCAACTATCTGACCGTGTCCAGTTGGGGCCTCATCAAGGCCAACACCCTGTGGGTTCTGATCGTACCCTACATGACCAGCGCCTTCTGCGTGTTCAACATGCGCCAGGCCTACAAGTCCCTGCCCACCGAGCTGCTGGAGGCGGCGGACATTGACGGCTGCAACTCCTTCCAGACCTTCTATCGCGTCGCGATGCCGCTGACCCTGCCCGCGCTGGGCGCCGCCGGCATTCAGACCTTCCTGTCCGTCTGGAACCAGTACCTCTGGCCTCTGCTCACCACCAACACCGTGGAGTGCCGCACCGTTCAGCTCGGTATCGGCATGCTGCAGAACGCCGACGGTCAGGCCTTCGGCACGATCATGGCCGGCACCACCGTTGTCATGATCCCGTCCCTGCTCGTCTTCGTTCTCGGCCAGAAGACGCTCATCTCCGGCCTTACCGCCGGTGCCGTCAAGGGCTAGTCGGCACGGCCGACAGCGAATTGCTGCCGCGTTTGGGTGACGGATTCTTCGGCGCTATGGTAGCGCCTCGAATCCTGCGTTCCGTTTCTGGCAATTCTTTGGTACTTGCATCGACCCTGTCCGCCACTGATTCAAGCGGACAGGGCGGGCAGGGCCCGCGGCCAACTGCTGCCGCGTTTGGGTGACGGATTCTTCGGCGCTATGGTAGCGCCTCGAATCCT
>JBJEUD010000204.1:3142-7333 GCA_051883655.1 Candidatus Faecivicinus sp.
GCAATTCTTTGGTACTTGCATCGACCCTGTCCGCCACTGATTCAAGCGGACAGGGTCTTCCTTTTTGTTGCGGCGGGGGCGGGGAGATTGGCTGTTGGGCTTGACATTGGTGTGTTTTTTTGATATATTCGCTCAAGTGGTAAGATACACGGCAGAGAATTTGATCGAATGAGGAGTCGTTGATATGCAGATGGAAGAGATCTATCAATCCCTGGGCGTCAGCCCGCGGGTTTACGAATACGGCGAGGAGGTGCTGGCCGGGCTGAAGGAGCGCTTTGAGGCGATCGACCGCGTGGCTGAGTACAATCAGGCGAAGGTGATCGGCGCGATGCAGAAGAATCGCGTCAGCGCGCAGTGCTTCGCCGCGACGACGGGCTACGGCTACGACGACGTGGGCCGCGACAATCTGGAGCGCGTCTATGCGGACGTCTTTCACACCGAGGCGGCGCTGGTTCGGCCGCAGATTACCTGCGGCACGCATGCGCTGACGGTTGCGCTGAGCGCGAATCTGCTGCCCGGCGACGAGCTGCTTTCGCCGGTGGGCCGGCCCTACGACACGCTGGAGGAGGTCATCGGCATTCGCCCGTCCACCTGCTCTCTGAGGGAGTACGGCGTGAGCTATCGCCAGGTGGATCTGCTGCCCGACAACGGCTTCGACTGGGACGGCATTCGCGCGGCGATCAATGAGAAGACCAGGGTGGTGACGATTCAGCGCTCGAAGGGCTATCAGACCCGTCCGACTTTTTCGGTCGGGCAGATCGGGGAGCTGATCGCCTTTGTGAAGTCGATCAAGCCGGATCTGGTCTGCATGGTGGACAACTGCTACGGCGAATTTGTGGAGACGATCGAGCCCTCGGATGTGGGGGCGGACATGACGGTCGGATCGCTGATCAAGAACCCGGGCGGCGGGCTGGCGCCCATCGGCGGCTACATCGTGGGCACGAAGCGCTGTGTGGAGCGTTGCGCCTATCGGCTGAGCGCGCCCGGTTTGGGACAGGAGGTCGGCGCGAATCTGGGCATCATGCCGGCGTTTTATCAGGGCTTTTTCATGGCCCCGACGGTGGTGGCCGGCGCGCTGAAGGGCGCGATCTTCGCGGCGAACATCTATGAAAGGCTGGGCTTCCGCGTGGTGCCGAACTCCACGGAGTCCCGCCACGACATCATTCAGGCGGTGGAACTGGGCTCGCCGGAGCGCATGCTGGCGTTCTGCGAGGGCATTCAGGCGGCCGCGCCGGTGGACAGCTATGTGCGCCCGGAGCCCTGGCCGATGCCCGGCTATGATTCCGACGTGATCATGGCGGCGGGCGCGTTCGTGCAGGGCTCGAGCATCGAGCTCAGCGCCGACGGGCCGATTCGCGAGCCCTACGCGGTTTACTTCCAGGGCGGTCTGACCTGGTATCACGCAAAGCTGGGCATCCTGATGAGCCTGCAGAAGCTGTACGAGGGACGCCTTGTGAACATGGATTAAAAATAAAAGGCATTAAAACAGCTTGCCCGCAAAGCAACGGCGCTTTGCGGGCAGGATTTTGTTTTTGGGGATTATTCCGGATACCGGCCGTGCTCGCGCCAGAGGCTGTTGAGCAGCTCATAGCGCTCGAGGGGCAGTCCGGTATAGGCCACGTTGGAGGTGGAGAACACATAGCCGTATCCGCGCGCCATGCCCTCGCGCAGGGAGCGCAGCACGTCCGCGCGGCACTCCTCCTCGCTGCCGGTCTGCAGCAGCGCGCAGTTGACGTTGCCGATCAGGCAGATGTCGTCGCCGATCAGCTCGCGCACGGCGGGGATCGTCACGCCGCCCTGGGGGTCCAGCGAATGGAAGGCGTCCGGCCGGCAGTCCGCCATCTGCTTCAGGATGGGCATGATGTTGCCGTCGGTGTGCTTGATGGAATAGTAGCCCATTTCGCGATAGCCTGCGATGACGTCGCGCAGATAGGGCGCAATCAGCTCGTCGAACATCTCCGGGCTGAAGAAGGGGTTGACGTTGAAGCAATAGTCGGAGCACAGCGCGAAGCCGTCCAGCAGGTGGCCCCACTCATGGAGCTTCCGGGCCCTCTCGAGGCTGCGCTCCAGCTCGCGCTTGGAGTGGTCGTTGAGCGCATCCGGATCCTCGTACATCTTCACGGAGAACTCCATCATGCTCTCGCCGTCGGGGATCGCCCAGGTGGGATCGCCGTGGGACAGCAGGCAGAACCTGTCGCCGCTGATTCTGCGGATGTTCTCCAGCGTCTCCTGGAAGCCCTCCGCGCCGCCGGGCACGGGCAGCACCAGGATGGCGCTGTGTCCATAGCGCTCGGCGATGTCCACATAGAGCTGTGCAATGTCGTTCAGGTGGGCCTTTTTCTCGCCGCGGCTCATCTGGTCCCACTGGCCGTAGTCGCGGTGGCCGGGGTGCACGCGGCCGAAGACCTCCATGGTCAGCCGGAATTCCAGCTCGAACGTGGGCACCTGGCCGCCGATGGGCTCGCACCGAAGGGTTCTGATAAATCTTTCGCGCGGGGTCATGTTCATGTTCTCCTCCGTTTTTCACCAGGGCAGCTGCGCAATGCAGACGCCGCTGTAGTACTGCACGATGAAGATTGCGGCAAAGGCCAGCACAAACGCGACGAACGCCGTGCCGATGACCAGCCCGGCGAGTGCGAAGCCTGCGCCGCCGCAGTCCTCCCTGTAGGACAGGCGCACGCCGACGGCGCTGTGGGCGACGCCGAACGCTGCCACGACGCCCGACAGCTCTCCGAAGACCAGCGCCATGGTGGGGCCGAACATCACGCCGAGCAGGCAGAGCAGCGCTGCGGCGAAGGGCAGCGCCGCGCTGAGCGACAGCACGAAGCCGGACAGCGCAAGGCCGTTGAATTTCTTCTGCATAGGGGAATCCTCCTCCGGGATATTATCGATATCATACACGATTTATGCGCCTCCGTCAACCTTGCGGTGGAGTTCTAGAGCATCAGCGAAACCCACGCGTGGGATTCCTCCGCGCGCGCCAGCACGCGCTGTTCAAATTCGGAGTCGGTCATGATTTCGAAGGGATCGATCTCCGCAGCCTCGGCCATGCACTCCAGACAGCGGATGAGCACATCCTGATAGCCGCCGTCGGCGCGCACCTTCCGGGCCAGCTGGGGGAGCACCGCTTCGTTGAGGTCGCGCAGGGAATGGGGCTGGTCGTGGTAGAGCTCGAAGCGCCGGACCAGCGCGATGAGGCGTTCATAGGCTTCGGCCTCGTTCCAGGTGGGATCGATGTAATACCGCTGTCCGGCCAGGCCGTACAGCGTGCGCTTGCCGTCGAAGTAGCCGAGGCGGTACTGTTCGCGGCTGAGCTCGTTGTCGAAGTTCATCACGGGGCCGAGCTTTTGGGTGGGCGCGATGGTGGTGATGTGCACGTCGCCGGGGATTTCGATGCGCCGCTCCACGCCGAAGCCGAACACGCGGATGGCGAGGATGTCCTTGCAGCTGTGGTCGATCAGCGGCTTGAGCGGGAGCACGTCCTGCACGCCGCCGTCGATATAGCGCTTGCCGCCGAGGGGTTCGTTGCGGAAGGCGGGATAATAGGCGCTGGCCAGGAGCATGTCCTGGATTGCGCCGGGCTCGATGTCCTTTGCGAGGAGGTAGAGCTCGCGGCGATCGGAGAGGGAGTAGGTGGCGATGTAGAAGTCCACGTCGGAATTGCGGATGGCGTCCTCGTCCACCACGTCGCTGAGCAGTTCGCGAAGCGGGGCGATGTCGAAGCCGCCGCTCTTGAGGATGGCGAGCGCCCGGCGCGCCAGTTCGCGGAAGTTGATTTCGCTGAGCTTGAGGTCGAAGAGGTTTTTCATCATGTCGTCGTCCACGTTCATGACCTGGGAGAAGCGGATGTTCTTCCAGAGGTCCTCGGCCTGCTGCAGGCGGTGCATGGCCATCATGGCGCCGTTGAGCGCGCCGACGGAGCTGCCGGCAACGGCGTTGTAGCGGATGCCCGCCTCGTCGAGCGCACGCCAGACGCCCACCTGATAGGCACCGCGCGCGCCGCCGCCTTCGAGAACGACTGCGTAATTTTTGGAGTTGTCCAGCTTCAGGTCCATGCTATCCCTCCGAATCGCGTTTTGTATATTATAGCACTTCCAGCGGATTCTGAAAACCGTTAAAACGCAGAGAAAAGCCCCAATAGAAAGGCGGCAGCAAAGGGAAGTCCAGAGGGCGAAGCCCTTTGGCGCAGTC
>JBJEUD010000205.1:0-7332 GCA_051883655.1 Candidatus Faecivicinus sp.
ATACGCTGTAAAACCGATTGCCATAACAACCATGCTTTGAAAAGGATACTCGACACCGATCAGCAGTATAGCAGCCGCATGACAGTGTTGTTCCAGACTACAGATTCCATTGAGGAACATATCTTGTTGCACCACAGTCGCACAGGCATTTCCAAAGCAGGTGTCGGTGTCGATCTCTGCCAGCAAAACGGATGACAGTCATGCGACCATATCGACGTCCAGACTAATCAACCCTGGGGGTTTTACATTGTTCGGGCGATTCTACTACGGCACAGCTTTTCATATCGATATCAACCTTTCATTGGAGTGGACGACCTCCTGTCCGATGGGACAGGAATCGCGGGTCGAGCAGATGAAGCGGCAGAAGTAGTCCGACGGGGACGCGTGCCAGTTCTGGTCAGCCCTGATGATTGCAATGGTGCGCTCAATCCAGTCCATTGTTTCGTTATAGCGTGCCATGGAGAAGGGTTCATCCACGAATTTGCCATAGCGGAACATGTTGAAGCGCAGCATGGCAGGAAACGCATCAAAGCGCTCCTTCACATAGGCTGCATAGGTGTAGAGCTGGCGGGTGTTCTCGAACAGCTTCTTCTTCAGCGACTGCATGGACTTGGATTTGTGGTCGATGACGGTGATCAGGCCGGTGTTCCTGTCGCGCAGGATCAGGTCGGCAATGCCGACGAACCGGTTGCCGCGGATGTCCAGCTCAAACCTGTCCTCGACGGAGAGTACGTCGTAGTTGTCTCCAAATCCATCGAAGGACTTGAAATACTGAAGCCCCTCATCGTAATACCTGCCAGCCAGTCCGCGGGGAAACGGCGGGAAGTATTCCTTGACGGCTTCATCATACTCTGCGGCATAGACTTCGGCCAGCTCAAAGGACATGAGCTCGCCCCTGGCCCAGCGCTCCAGAACGCTGTGGCAATGGGTGCCGTAGGAGGCGTAGGCATTCTGGATCTGCGGCAGCTGATCGATGTACTGCAGCTTGAAGGCCTGCGGGCATTGATCGTAGAGCGCCTACTTGCTGAACGACCATTTCATATCGTCAGGAATGGGGCACATGGCGCTGCTCCTTTGAATCCTGCTCATCGTTTTCTTCCTCCAGCTCCTGCAGACGCAATTCCAGATCAGCCGCCAGAACCTCGCGCAGAGATTCCGGATAGGATGGGAACATGCTGCTGATGAAGCGATGTTCGCAGCCCTCAAATACAATGCCTCCATGGTCTGATTGATGCTGCACCATTTCTTCGAGGTGTGCTGCACATTGCAGAATGCCGAAGCAGCTTTCCCGAACGGCTGCGGCACAGCCCGAATTCATGGTTTTGCCCCTCATTTCGCAATCGGCGAGATGTGCGGGATACCTGTTCAGCCGGCTGCTTCCCGTACGTTTCAGATAGTCGAGCGCGCGTGCGATGATATCGCGAGACTGCATGATGCGATGATAGTGTTCATGAAGAAGGTTGAGCGCGGTGTCCTCATCCATGAGAATGATGATGTCTTCGTTCATTGTGGCCTCCATAATCGTGTCGTCAAAAGGGCTGTGCATTTTCCGCCATGCGCACCGCGTATTCGGGCAGGCTGTCCGCACGCGGACTGGGCGGTGCGATTCCGGTTTTGTCCCACGAAAAGCGGTTGAGATCGCCCTTGTCCGCCTGATAGATGCGGCGGCTGTCGGGACAATAGCAGCACTCGATGAGCCTGCGCAGTCCGCCCTCGCGATTCTTGAGAATCCGCAGGTTCGGCTGCTCAACGACGATGGCGCTGTCTGCCAGACGAATGGTGGCGGAGCTGCCTCCGATGTCATCCTGTCCAAGCGTTTCGCCGGTCTTGACCTTTCGGGGATGCGCCACCAGGATCACATGAACGTGATACTGATTGGCAAAGCGCTTGAGGGCGTTGGCAAACTTGCCCTGGGCCTTGGTCTCCTCGTCGCTGTCGCTGAGCGCGGTCATGAGATTGTCCGCGAGGAACAGCTTGCAGCCGTAGCGGCGGGCGGCGGTGACAAATACCTTCAGGATGGCTTCGGACTGATTGGATTCAAACAGCTCGGTATTGTCGTAGAGATAGAAGCGGTCGCGATAGTATTCGGATAGCCTCTGCTGCACCATCGGCGAGATGCAGGGCACGCGTATGCCGCGCACCGCATCGTATTTCAGCCCGATATAATCGGAGCCGGCGGCCTGCAGATTGATCCAATCGAGGAAGCGCTCCTTGGTGAGCTCCCCGGAGTAGGCGCAGACCGAGTAACCCTGCTCAATGGCGTTGAGCAGCAGCTGACCCGTCAGCGTGGACTTGCCGGAGCCGGGTTTCCCCGTAAATACGGTGATTGCGCCCTCCGCCAGGCCGCCGATGGTTTCGTCCAGCGCGGGAATCATGGTCTTGATGCGCGGGACGGTGGTCGGATCGTAGGGCATGACGTCTGCGAGCTGCAGCAGGCCCTTGACGGGAACCGGCTGCGCGCTGTTCAGCACATCCCTCAGGGCGTCGGCACCGAGATAGTACTAGATTTCATTGGCGTCCTTGCAGGGCTCGCCGTCCGGTCTGAGCGGATATTCCTCCACGACGCTGCAACGGGCCTCATCCAGCCGCCGCACGACCTCGCGCACCATCTTTCGCCCGGGTTCATCGCTGTCCCCGAAGAGGACGATGGACTGGAAGCGCTCCAGCCAGTCCCAGCAGTGGTCGATCCAGTCGAGGTTGCTGCAGCCGCAGGGCACGGAAACCACGTTTCGCGCGCCGCATTCATACAGCGACATCGCGTCGATCTGCCCCTCCGTGATGATCAGGGGCTGGGAAAAGGAGCACATGTCCATGCCGAAGAGGATCGGGCGCGCGCCCGGCTCCTGCCATTCCTTGCGCTCCCGCCCCTGCGGTTTGCGCGGAGCACGGAACTTGACAAAGGTCAGCTCCGCATTCCGATAGAATGGAAAGACGATGTTGCCGGCGTCGTCGGCGGAAACCCCGAAGGCCTGCAGCGTGTCGCGGCTGATTTTGCGCCGGTCAAAGTAGCGGACGATGGCGTCCGTGAGCGGGCGCAGCGGGACGGAGGGAAGGCTGTACTGTCGGCTGATCCGGGCGGCGGGGCGGATCAGCTCCGCCCGCTCGCCAAAGCGCCCGGCAAGGTCTTCGAATCTTCCGCGCGCACCGCACGAACCGCGCTTGCAGACATAGACGCCCTCCGTCAGGTTCAGCGCGAAGGTATAACGGTCGTTGTTTTCGCCGCCGTGACAGATGGGGCAGCGCTCCGGGATCAGTTCATCGCCGCGGATCGTATACGGCTGAAGGTGCCTGTCTGCAAACGCGGTGATCTGTTGTGTAATGTTCATCGAATGCGTCCTCTCATCCGGCAAAATATGCGCAGGCCTTGTTCTTCACCGTCTTCATCAGGCGCGACATCTGTGGCTCTCCGGCGACGCCGACATACGGGATGATCTCCCGGTTGGTATAGCCGTGCCGCTTCATGCGGAATGCAATGCGCTCCTGATCGGTCAGGCTGGACTCAAATTCGTCCATTTCGAGGATCAGCCGCATTCCATCGTCCACCCGACTGGTCAGCTCCATGAGCGCCTCATCGATGTTCACCCGCTTCACCTTGGAAATCTCCGAAGCAAAGCAATATTTGGGGATCCTGACCAGCGACATGGTCCGGCAGAGCTCGCACAGAGCGCCGCGGATGGAGAGCCTGCACTGCAGGATCGCCGTTTCATCGGGGATCCTGCGCAGATGGTGCAGAAAGGCCAGCCTGGCTTCCTGAAGGAAGTCCTCCGGATCGCCGAAGACACGGTAACCATTGTGACTGAGAAAGCTGCGAACCTGTCCCCGCAGGAAGGGATCGTAGCGAAGGAGATACTCGTTCTCCTGTGCAGGCGTCTACTTCATGGCTGCCTCCTGATGCTCTTTGAGAATTTGGGCGCTCAGATGGGCAGCTCGTCATCGGACGCCTGCGGCAGCGCGCCGGAGGATCCACTGTTCCTTCTGCTGGGGAACTCCACATGACTGGCGGTGATCTGAACGGAGGTGCGGTTCTGCCCGTCGCGGTCGACGTAGCTGCGCAGGGAAAGATCTCCCTGCACCGTTACCTGATCGCCCTTGTGGAGGTAGCGCGCCACGTTTTCCGCCAGCCTGCGCCAGACCGTCACGCGGTAGAAGATTGGCAGGTAGTTGCCGTCGGCGTCCTTGGCCCGGGTGTCGGACGCAAGGGAAAACGTCGTGCAGGGGATGTCATTGACCGTGGACAGCGTGGGCTCCGAGGCCATTCGGCCTGCGACAACAATCAGATTCTAGCTCATTGCTTATACCTCCGTCTCATCATTGGACACACGGCGGGGCGCGTCCTTGAACTGCTCGTAGATTCTGCGCAGCGTCGCCTCGTCCGTGACGGCGCGATAATTGGCTGTGCCGCCGGTGATCTGCTTGATCTGCGCGGCGACCACCTCCTTCTCCTCACGCGTCATGCCTGCACAATAGCGCTGCATGGCCTGCTCCACGCGCTCGGAGAGCGGAGTATCGTCGGGCTGCGGCTTCGTCGTGCTGACCGCCAGGACGGGCGCAGGCTCGCTCTTTGCTCCGGCCAGCCATTCGTGGATGCGCACACCGGTTTCGGGGGCAATCAGGAAATACTGGCCGTCGAACAGGCCGGTTCTGTCCTTCGTAGCCGCGGCGGCATGGGATTGGTCGAGCTCGAAGAAGATGGTGAACTCATACTCGACGCCATCCCTGAAGACGGGCGCCATGCCGATCTTGCGGGGCGTCTTTTTGCCGCTGCCATTGTCCTCGATGACGTACTCCGTCTTGGTGCGCAGCGTCACGGCCACGTGCATCGCGCACTGCAGAATGCGATCCACCAGGCGGTTGTGCAGAGGCGTGACCTCGCGCCATGCGGTGTAGGAATTGCCGCTTCGCTTGGCGACGTTGCCCTGTACATCCAGCAGACCGCCTTCACCCGTCCATGCATGGGACAGCGAATCGATCACCAGATACTCCACGCCGGACTGCTCCGCAAGGTCGATCGCTGCGAGATAGCGGGCGGCGCTGTAGGGCGCTTCCAGGTTGATGGTCAGGTATTCGCCGACGGTCGTGCCGCCAACCTGCTTGCCCACATACAGGGAGCCGGATTCGTTCTCCGTATCGATCAGACAGAGCTTTTCCCAGATCTGCCCGTCCGACAGCCCGGGATGCGCAGCTCGTACCTAACCATAGCCCAGGAGCAGGGAGCTCTAGGTCTTGCCTGAGCCGGACGGTCCTGCAATGCCGATCTTCAGTTTTGCAAGGGAACGCTGCGCTTTTCTGATTTGGATTGCCATTTTTCTTCCTCCATCTTGTTTTTGTAGGGCTGCTTTAGCGCCCTCTATAGAATAAAGGGGCACATTTCGCATCATAACTTGCATTTCCCGGATGATTTTTGTCACGGGTATTATAGCAAGCGCATTTTGGGCGCACAATGAGGAAGTTTTCGCGGCGGGATGTCCGCAGGAGGCCCGGGGAAAACAGTTTCCGGGCCTATGCAAAATTGTCGGGCTTCAGCAGCTCGGCATAGCCCATGCTGTTGACGACCTGCTGGCGCTCCTCGTGGTTCGAGTGCAGATAGGTATTGGTGACGGCGACGCTCCTGTGGCCGGCAAGATCCCTTGAGACCGCGGCGCCTCCGATGGGATTGCGGTCCACATCGGAGGTGAAGGTGTGACGGAAGCGGTGGACGCCGGTGGGAATGCCCACGCTGCACTGCTTTGCCCGCAGACTCTTCCAGAGTGCGGTGCGCGTCAGCCGCTGCCCCTTCTGCGACAGAAACAGCGGCTGATCCGGATCGCATTTGCCGCGCGTCCACAGATACCGTTCGATGTAGGGAGAGACGAAGCAGGCCACCTCGACATTGGCCCAGCCTCCGCCCTTCCGTTTGCAGCGTACTCTTCCGCACTTGATGGCCTGCGCGTCCCCGACGTTCAGACTGCACGCTTCCGAGGCGCGCAGTCCGCTTCCGAGGATCAGCGCAACGACTGCGGCGTCGCGCGCGCAGTTGCGCGCGGATTTGGGGTCGGACAGCAGCTCCAGAAGGGCCTTCAGCTGCTCCGGGCTGTACTCCTTTTCCTCCTCCGTGTCAGGCTTCTTCCTCTCGCGCACGCTGTGCAGCGCGGCCGTGGGATCCTCCGAGAGAACGCCGGTGTTGACGAGGAAGCGGAAGAATTTCTTCAGGATGACCGTATAGTTGTTCCGGGTCGCCGTCTTCAGATTCCGCTGATGGAACGACTGATAGTATTCCACGAGAATCAGGCCGGTGATTTTGCCTGCGTCCGCCTCGGACAGCGCAAGATGATGATGCTCGAACAGCCATGCTTCAAAGCGCTCCAGAACCTCCACATAGTGGCCGGTGGTGTTGCCCGCCTTTTCTTCCGCGGACAGATGGTTGATGAAGAGTTCGATGAGCTTGGTCATTGGGCTGCCTCCTGTTGGCTTCGGCCCTTCTTTCCGCCGTTTTGAACCGGCGATTCCTCGCAATCGCAGCGCTCGCCGGGATCCAGATGCGCCCCGCAGCAGGGGCAGGTGCGGTAATAACGGCTCTTTCGGTTCATCACGATCCCTCCTCAGTGTTCGTCGAAGACCACGGACTGGCCGTGCTGCAAATCCCAGCAGGACAGGCCGGAAGACACACAGTCGCCGCAGTAGGACGTACAGGCGCGCGCCGTTTCGGGGATGGCGGACGGTTCGTTTTTGAAGCGGATGTATGCGACGGGAAGATTGTGCGGATTGTCGGGGAGAAAGGAGCCCCAGGCACTGAACACGACGGTCAGGTTTTCCGGGAGCGCACCCTGCGCATCGATATGGGCATTGACGAGCTCGTATTTCTTCGTAAACACAAGGAACCGGGTGGAAGGTCTGTCCAGTGCGACCCGAACCATCATTTCCAGATAAGCGGCGTCCGGGATGTCGCCGGAGGAGTGCCAGCGGAAGTATTTGTGGAAAAACGCCGCGACGCCGATTTCGTATTCATACTGCTCGGGCTCGCAGCACCACAGCTCCAGATTGTTCTGGAGATAGGCTCTGTTGCGCTGAAAGCAGAAGCGTCCGCGCCGCGCGTAGCATTTTTTGAAGCAGGGCGCGTCCGGGCGGCAGGTGCAGCCGACGGGAAGGCTGACGGACGGGATGTCTGCGCCGAGCTTCGATACGGCATAGGAGATGTGAATGTGCTGAAAATCCATATGTATCCTCCCATGATTGAAAAGGGAGCAGCTTCATGTACAGCAATGATTCGGCAGGCTGAAGGCTTGGCCGGGTCGCTCACGCTTGTGCGGGAGCGACAATCATGCGGGATGCAGATTAGGCAAGCCGGAGGCTTGG
>JBJEUD010000206.1:0-7298 GCA_051883655.1 Candidatus Faecivicinus sp.
ATTGAACCAGATGATTGAAAGGAGTCCCCGATCATGACCGAACGGATCGCCGCGCCCGCGGCGGACATGCCGGCGGCAGGGGATGCGCCGCTCATCTCAGGTTGCCTCGTTTGAGATAAAGCAATGATAGCTGTTTCTGAATAAAACAAAGGAGCCGTTCCAACGGGAACTGCTCCTTAATCTTTCGTGTTCATATGGAATCGCGGACTTCGAGATACCCCTCAAGCGCGATGGACTGCGGCCGCTCGTCCTCTCCGGAGAGCATTGCGATCAGCGAACGCGTGGCATGCGCAGCCATCTCCCGGAACGGAACGCGCACTGCGGACAGCGACGGCGTGGTGCAGTTCAGATACGGCAGCGTGTCCGCTGCAATCACGCGCACATCCTGCGGAATGCGCACGCCCATGCCCTTCAGATGATCCAGCAGCTGCAGCCCAAGCGTCGCCCAGCAGACGAAATAGGCGTCCGACGATCTGTCAAGCGTCCGGCGAATGAGCTCCTGATGGGCCGGCGAATGAAAATCGCGCGGAAAATACTCCACCCTTCCTTCGAGCCCCGCCTCTCGGACGGCCTCGAGATATCCGTCTCTGCGCGCCTGCTCCGTCTGCGGCAGATAGGGCGCGGCATTGAACTTGTCCAGCGCGCCGATGAATTGAATGAACCGGCAGCCCCTGTCAATCAGCAGCCTGGTCGCATTGTAGCCGTCCGCGTACATGTCGGCGTTGGCATAGCATACGTCCTCATGCCGGGTATAACCGTAGACCACCGTAAAGGGGATGCTGTTCTTGCGGAAAAAATCGATGTACTCCTCCTCCATCGATTCCTTTTCGCTATGGGCGGAGGAGATGAATACAACGCCGTCTATGCGTCCTTCATTGTAATAATCCAGGCACAGGCGCGGTTCCTTTTCGCGGCTGCACGGACAGAAGATCAGACCGTAGCCGCCTGCGCTGGTCTCTGAAGCAATGCCATTGATCATGTCCAGAAAATACAGCGCCTCCCTGCGGTAGGTGGAAAGCACCGCAATCGTGCGCGCATTGCCGCGGCGGATGCGCGTGGCCGAATAGCTGGCCCGGTAGCCCAGCTGCTTCGCGCAGTCCAAAATACGTGCGCGGGTCTCTTCAGAAATGGTCTGCCCTTTCGTATTATTGATGACAAACGAAACCGTTGAAGGAGAAACACCGGCCAACTGGGCGACATCCCGGATGGTCGGCCTCCTTCTGCTCTTGCTGTTCATAGTGCTTCATCTCATAACATTCTGAATACTTCTTCTATCATACCATACCGGATTCTGAAATGTCAATATTGCGTTCTTACGACTTCAGTCGGATATGAAGAACCGGCCGACGCCCTGGGGCGCCGGCCGGTCGGATTTGAGAGGCCGAAGATGCACTGCCGGCAAGGCTCGCGCTCATTCCGCGGATTCGTTGGTGCGGGGAATGCGCAGGCCGGGGGAGGGAAGGCGGTATGCAGCGTCATGGGGCTCGGTCTGATACCAATAGGCCGTGCTCGAATAATCGTTGTCCAGCAGATTTGCGTGGCCGTGCTCAATGGTGACGCGAATGGATTTGCGGAAGCGGATGGGATCCTTGACATGGAAACGGTACATGCAGTTCGCGCCCTTCCACGGCCGCCCCAGTTCCTTTCCGGAATAGACGGTCAGACCCTGCCAGGCCGCATTGTACTCCGTAGTCGGGCAGAATGCGGTGTTGAAATAGTCCTCCGTACCGGTGCCGCTCAGCGTGGGCAGAGGGTCGCCGTCGATAAAGATCATATCGTCGCCCTCTCCGTACCAGTCGTTTGCCTGTTTGGAGAAGTTGAACACGGACAGATTGCAGCCGACATAGTGCCCCTTGCCGGTTGCCTCAAGAATGACGTAGTTGCCTGCGCCGTCCCGGTTTTCATCGTCCCAGCACTTCGGCCAGTTGCGTCCGCGTTCGCCGACGCCGCTCAGTTCACTGCGTTGGTACATCTCCGGCGTGGCCTTGCCGCCGGTTGATGCCTCGCGCCGCCACTGGGCGTGGAATCTTCCGTAATCATCGGGAATTTCGGGCTGAACCTCATAATCGATATAATAATAGAAATTGATGTCGTAGGCGGACTGGTTTTCCAACTCGATGCGCGCGCCGTTTCCGAAGGGCATCGGGAAGAAGCAGTTCAGAGCCCGGCCATCCTGGGGCGCGCGGACCAGCGGCTCCGAATACATATTCCGCGACATGTTCATGCCGATGCCGAAGAAGTCGCCGATGGGAACCTCGACGCTGGGCGATTCCTCGCCGTCCCAGTACATGCGCAGCACCAGGAGCGAGAGGATGTTGGGATCCATGCAGTTGTTGGTGCACCAGATGTGGCGAATGATGCCGGCGCCGGCGATATCCGCCGCAACCATCGTGCTCCCGGACGGGATTCGGCGGCTGTCGTTGTTGCTGCCGTCCTCGGCCGCGCTGGATACTCTGCGCGTCTCCACATCTTTGATCAGGAAAAGGGTGTCCAGTGCATTTCCGTTGAGTGAATTGCTGTTCAGCATGTCGATCGCCTCCGTTGTATTATCCTTTGATGCCGCTCGTGACGACGCCCTGCACGAAATATTTCTGGCAGAACAGATACAGCGCCAGCACAGGCAGTATGGTCAGAAAGGTCATGGCCATCAGCGGGCCCATGTTCATGGTTCCGCCGTACTGATCCTTGAACAGCGTCAGTCCCAGCGCAACCGTGTATTTCTTCGGATTGGTCAGGTAGATCATCGGCCCGAAGTAGTCGTTCCATGTGTTCGCGAATGTAAACATCATCACGACCAGCAGCGACGGTTTGGCATTGGGCAGATAGATGCGCGCAAAAATCCCCGGCCAGCTGCAGCCATCAATCATCGCGGACTCGGACAGGTCCTTTGGAATCGCCGCAAAGAACTGGCGCAGCAGGAAGATGTTGAACGCGCCGCCGCCCAGATAGCACGGCAGCACCAGCGGAATGTAGGTATCCACCCAATGCAGCCGGGAATACAGCACAAACATCGGAATCAGCGTCACCGTTCCCGGAATCATCATGGTGGACAGCAGCAGCATAAACAGCGCCTTTTTGCCGGGCGCCTGGAGCCGCGCAAAGCCGAAGGCCACCATCGAACTGGAGATGACTGTGCCAATGATGCTCAGGCCCGTGATCAGCACGGTGTTTTTGAAGAACTGCGCAAAGTTTGCCGCGTCCAGACCCTTGACAAAGTTTTCCAGCGTCACCGGCCGGGGAATCCATTGGATCGGATACAGCGATGCCTGCGTTGGCTTCATAAACGCGGTGCGCGTCACCCAGACAAAGGGAAGAATGAAGAAGAAGCTGATCAGGATCAGCAGCAGCTCCCACAGACAGGTGGAGGTGATCCTGCGAAGCTTGTAGTAACGGCCATTCTTCATCTCAGTCCACCTCCCCGCCATAGTGCACCCATTTCCGGGACGACCGGAAGATGAAGATGCTCAGCAAAAGTATGATTACAAACAGCACCCAGGCCAGCGCGGATGCCTTGCCAAACTCATAGTACCAGAATGCGGTGCGGTAAAGGTGCATGCCGTAGACATAGGTCGCGTTGATCGGGCCGCCGTCGGTCATTACCGCAGGCTGCGTGTAGATCTGCAGAGCGCCGATGACGCCCATGATCAGGTTGAAGAAAATCACCGGAGTCAGCAGCGGCAGCGTCACCTTGAAGTAGATCTGGCGTGATGAAGCGCCGTCCAGCTGCGCCGCCTCATAATAGCTCTGCGGAATATCCTGCAGACCCGCCAGCAGAATCAGCATCTGGGAACCGCAGGTAAACACATTCATGAAAATCAGCGCAGGCATGGCCCACTTCGTGTCGCCAAGCCAGTTCGGGCCGTTGATGCCAAGCATATACAGAATGTCGTTGATTACGCCGGTCACCGGATTGTACAGCTGCTGCCACACCAGGTATACCGCTACGCCGGAAACGACGGCCGGCAGATAATAGATGGCTCTGAACAGATAAGAACCCGGCATGCGCTTGTTCAGCTGCTGCGCAAGAAACAGCGCAACGATCATGTTCAGCGGAACCGTAGCGCAGGCGTAATAGAAAGTGTTCCCAACGCTCTTCCAGAACAGGTTGTCCGTGTAAAACAGATACTTGAAATTGGATAACCCGGTGAACACCGGGGCCGTCACGCCGTTCCAGTCCGTAAAGGCCGCATAGAGCGAATAGAGCATGGGCAGCAGCGTGAACCCGAAAAAACCAATCAGCCATGGGCTGACAAATGCATAGAAGGCTCGCGCATTCGACTTCATCAGGGGCGATTTCGACGCGGTCTTCCCCTTTCCAAGGGCCATGCAGACTCCCTCCAATCATCGATGAAAAGGGGGGAAAAGGTTCCCCCTCCCCCCTTGCTGCGCTTTGAGTTTATTCGGCGAGAATTGCCGTTCCTTCGCTCTGGATGGTTGCGATGGCGGAATCCAGATCCGTCTGGCCGGCGATGAGCATCTGATACTGCTCCTTGATGACGTCATTGACGCGGGCCCACACACCGGTGGTTTCCCAGCCGACTGCATAGTCAACCATCTGGATGTAGACGTTCTTGTCAAAGGTATCGGTCAGGTATTCTTCGGAAGCGGCGTAGGTGCTCAGCGAAGGAGTTGCGAATTCGCCCATGATGCGCTGCGCGTCCTCGTCGGCGGTCAGGAACTTGATGAACTCCCACGCGACGTCGGGATGCTCGGTCTTTGCGGACATGCACCAGCCGTCTGCGTGAATAATGCTGTTCCAATGGCCATACTCGGTGTTGGTCGGAAGTTCGACGATATCCCAGGCGAAGTTGTCGCCCACAGTTTCCGCGAAAGCGCCGACGGACCACGGACCCACGAGCGCCATGCCGTAGATACCGGTCTCAAAGCCGCCGCCATAGGTCTCGGCCGTCGCATCGTCCGGTGCGGAGCCGTCCACGACCATCATCTGGTACAGCATCTCGAGACTGTGACGGAACTGATCATTGCCCTCCGCGTTCATGCTCTTGCCGGCAACATCGTAAACCGGATTGCCGTAGAGGTTGCGCGAGAAGGTCGCGGCGTTGCCGGACCAGTAGAAGCCGTACTGCGGGATGCGGCCGTCCTTCTTGGTCAGCTGGCGCGCCATCTCAAGCATCTCATCCTCCGTCCAGCCGGTCTTCGGATACTCAAGTCCGGCCGCGTCGAAGAGGTTCTTGTTGTACGCAATGCTGTACACCTTGTAGCAGCTGGGAATCGCATACAGAACGCCATCTTCGCCGGACAGCGCGCTCGTCAGCGATTCTTTCCAGGTGCCGGCCATGCCGTCCTTTTCCACATACTCGTTCAGGTCAGCCAGCATGCCGATGCCCATGTAGGGGCGAAGAATGTCGTTGGCGATGCCCATGACGTCCGGAACATCGCCGGAAGCAAACCATGCCTGCATCTTCGTAGGATATTCGCCGCCATCCACATAGGTGCATTCGATCTTGACGTTGGGATGCTCATCCATGAACATCTGTGCAAGGGTCTCGCGAACCTTGATCTCGTCTGCATTTCCCCAGAATGCAAAGGTCAGGTTCACGGTTTCCTCCGCCATAGCCGGCACTGCCATCAGTGCCATCGCCAGCAGAAGAATCAGGGCCAGGGTCTTTTTCATACAGAAACACCTCCGTTATATTATCCACCCTTCCTTGGATGGATTGAATCGATTTACTAAATCGTTTTTGTTATCTAGATTATATCGCACTTTCATTTACTTGTCAATAGCAAAAACGATTTTGTTGACATTTCTTTATCCATTCACCAATAATATTATGAAACGATGGATAATATGCAGAACGGTTTTATGAATTCAGTCGCGCAGCCGCTGTTCCGGATTTCTGTTTTGAAACTTCCAGACACGCTCCGCGCTCAGAGCGCTTGCTGCGGATGGCGCCTTGTGGCCGTGCAATCGGCGGAACGGATTGCAGCGACAGTCGGGCGAGATGAAGCAGACGGGGACTTTGGCGATTCTGCTTCTATGGCCTACACGGTTGCCGATTCTATGGGCCGTAGGAAACAAATTTCGGAATGCTCGGGGGCTGAGGGGTGCGGCGGGACTTGCCGTGCCTGGCGAACAGCTGCGCGCCGGAGATCAGCATCCCGACGCCGCTGTCATATCGCATTCCGGTCTGCCGAATCAGGTGCCGGGAGGGCTTCCTGAGAATTTGATTTCCGGCAGGAAATCCCGCGCCTGTGTTGCATCCGGGCGCAGCACATGATATAATCGTATAAAAAAATAGCACCGGAGGTGCAGGTATGACTCGATTTCCTCGAACTGAAGTTGCCGGCATTTCGTTGCCGCGCATGCTGATCGGCACCAACTGGATTCTGGGCTACAGCCACACGGGTGCTGCCGCCGATGCGCTGATCCATGAGCGCAACGATGCAGCCGAGTCGATTCGCGACATCGTGAACGCCTATCTCACCTATGACATCGATGCGATGATGGGCCTGTATTCCAACGCGCCCCACGTGTTGGACGGCATACATATGGCCGAAGACATGACCGGCAAGAAGGTCACCATCATCGACACGCCGATCATCGACGTGCACGATTCCGCCGAAAGCCGCAGAAATGCCGAGGCAGAGATCGCAAAGAGCGCGAAGCACGGCGCGAAGTTCTGCCTGATCCACCACTCCTCCGCCGAGCAGCTGGTACGCAAGCTCGATCACAAGATCGACCGCTTGCCCGATTATCTGGACATGATCCGCCAGCACGGCATGATCCCCGGTCTGTCCGCGCATATGCCCGAGCTGATCGTGTATTCCGATGAGAACGAATACGACGTGCAGACCTATATCCAGCTGTACAACTGCCTTGGCTTCCTGATGCAGGTGGAGGTCGAGCAGGTGCGCGCCATCATCGAAAAGGCCAAAAAGCCTGTCATGACCATCAAGTCCATGGCGGCCGGGCGCGTCAGTCCCTATGTCGGCCTCAACTTCTCTTTCCACACCCTGCGTCCCTGCGACATGGTCACCGTGGGCGCGTTCACGCCCTACGAGGTGCACGAGGATGTGGAGATCGCCATGGCCGCGCTGGAGCACCGCTTCCCCAATCTGGAAGGCCGCTCCAGCCCCAACAAAACCGTCGTATTGGGCGGAAAGGAATAAAAAAACTGCATGCCGGAACGGCGCTCCGCCTGTCAGACAGGCGGAGCGCTTGCTGTAGAGGCGAGATTCCTGCAAAGCGCAGTTATAACCTCATGGTATGACCATTCACATAGAACGCGCTGTGACGCATCCAAACAGGAACCGACCGCTTGTGAAGGAAACAAAGA
>JBJEUD010000207.1:0-4362 GCA_051883655.1 Candidatus Faecivicinus sp.
TCGTGCGCATGCGGATGGTCATGGGCATGCTCATGCTCGTGCATGTGTTCGTGGGAGTGGGCGTGGGCATGCGGATGGCTGTGCGCTTCGCCGTCCTCGTGGACATGCGCGTGCGTATGTTCGTGGGTGTGGACGTGCTCGTGTTCATGCTCGTGCAGATGCTCGTGTTCCTCGTGTCCCATGACAAATAACCTCCGAATAAGAATCAGTATTTGGCCTTCGACCCGCAGGGTAGGACGCCATAGGCAACCATCGGGCCTTTTTCCAGCACATTGAGTGAAGATGTCTGATACAGCATCAGTCCATCTGTCTTTGCAATGACTTCGTGCAGCTTCTTTCCCAGGTAATCACAAATGACGCCGAGCCGGTCGCCTCTGTGAAACCGACTGCCCGTCTGAATGTCGGGATACCAGAGACCGGTCGCGGGCGCGTCCTCGTAGACGACCTCCTCAAAGATGAAATCCTTGGGATAAAGTGCGGGTTTTCCCTCGATCATACCCGCAACACGCAACAGGTTGATCACGTCGGCCTTGTCCGCATCCACTTCATCACGGCTCCATTTTCCCATACAGCCGCGCTCAATGAGTACGGATGGGATGCCTGCAACAGAAGCGACATTGTAAGCACCGCCGCTGTGACAGGATGAGCGCACGGCGCAGGGCACGGCCACCGCTTCTGCGAGACGCCGGGATTCTTCCTCTGCGGGGGTATCTCCCACGAAATAGACATAGGGCGCGAGCGTTTCATAGCCATCGCCGCAGTGAAGATCGATGTACAAATCTGCGCAGCGAATGAAATCATTCATGATGGAAAAGGCCAGTCTCTCTGCCACACTTCCGCATGGATTTCCGGGAAAGACCCGGTTCAGATTCTTGCCATCCTCCCATACCATGCTCATGGTACGGTTTTCAAAGCCCGACCGATTTACCAGAGGCAGCAGGATCACCTTTCCCTGAAGCATCTCCGGGGTTAATTCGTCTCTCAGCTCCATGAGCGCTTGAATACCAACATACTCGGCACTGTGTATTCCAGCGGTCACCAACGCCGTCCTTCCCGGCGCGCCCTCCAGAACTGTGCATGGAATGGAAAGCTGTGTCCCGGGAACCGGATGAAACCCATGAATCTTCTGTGGCATACGATATTCTCTTTCAGCGCTTCCGGGCAGAGACCATAAACATGGGCGTTGCGCGGAAGTTGATCTTTTCCTCGCGGGACCAGACTCTTTCCCAGATGCGCCCGTCGGCAACAGGCTCAACCGCTCCCAGAGAGCGCAGGCAGTTCAGATCCCATTCAGGCCGGAGTATGCGGCTCAGCGGCACCCTGCGCGCAATGCCTTCCATGGCGTCGATGTCCGTACAGGCGTACTCGTCCTTGATCTGCGCCTGCTCCGTATGTCGGCGATCCTCATCGTAGGCAGCACGGGCAGCAGGATTGTAGAGGTGCGTGTACCAATTCGCATCAAAGTTGACCAGCAGTCCGCCCGGCTTCAGCACCCGCAGCCATTCCGCATAGGCCGCTTCGGGCTCCGGCAGATTCCAGGTCAGGTTGCGGGTAAAGATTGCGTCGAAGCTGTTGGTTTCAAAGAGCAGGTGGGCGGCGTCCATTTCAGCAAAGCGAATCCGCTCCGCCAGTGCGCCGGCATTTCTGCGCGCCTCCGCCAGCATCGCCGGGGTGTAATCCACGGCGGTCACGCGGCAGCCCAGCTCCGTGAGGATGATTGCAAAGAAGCCGGGACCGGTGCCCACGTCCAGAACATTCAGCTCCTCCATTGTGCGTCCGGGGAAGGCGCGCTGAAGCTGCTCCAGCAGCGTCTCCTCCCAGATTTCCCGCTGCGGCGTATTCAATTCCACCTGGTTGACCTCGGAATAGCCCGGGGCGCGATTTGTCCAGTAGGTTTGGTTCTCCTCTTTCAGCATGTCGTTGTTCTCCTGTCTTGGAATCGTCCGGGTTATTTCACAGCGCTGAGCGCAAACATAGGCGTTGGATTGTAAAAGGCGTCGGCTTGGGCATAGAGCCGCTCGGACAAGGCGTTGTCCACACGGATTTCCGAAAAACCGATCTGTTTCAGCAGCGTGCAGTCCCATTCCGGGCGAGGATGCTGCGTCGGACGCAGTTCCGATTTCAGGTGTTCGTATTCTGCCGCCTGATCTGCGGTGATTGCATTGTGCGCATGGCATGCGGGGAGCGCTTGCGCAGTCTGTTCGCGGCAATAGTCCGCGTCGAAGTTGATCAGCACACCGCCGGGCTTCAGCATGCGATGCCACTGGCGATAGGCCGCTTCCAGATGCGGCAGACTCCAGGTCAGGTTGCGCGTAACCACCGCATCGAAGGCTTCGTCGGGAAAAGCCGGGTTTTCAGCATCCATCACCAGAAAGGTTGCCGGCAGATTCCGCCGAACGCTCTCCTCCCGCGCGCGAAGGATCATGGATTCGGTCAGATCAATTCCCGTGACCTCGTGCCCCATGGCCGCAAGGATCAGCGCGAAGAACCCCGTACCCGTGCCTACATCCAGAATGTGCAGGCCGTCGCGCCGGGGCAGGAGGTGCAGAAGCTCCGCTTCCCATTGGGCGCGCTTGGCGCTGTCAAATTCATCTCTTCGCAGCTGCGCAAAGGAATCGGTTCTCCCCGTCCAGTATGCCGAGATCTCGGATTTCAGGCAGGATGCCATGATCAAATCACCTCTTCGAAAATTTTAGCAGTTCAAAACCCGCTCCACAAGCCCCCACGGGGGATACGGAGAGAGAAATTTCTATCCCCTACCGGGGCTTGCGGAGGCACATAGGAGGATTTATAATTTTTCCATCGTGATTTGATAACGCAGGCTCCATGTATGACCGCAGATCTCTTCAGGAAGTGAAAGCGCATGCTCAAATATATATTGAAACGCCTTTTGCAACTGATTCCGATTCTGATTGGAATCACTTTTCTATCCTTCGGTATGATGCGTCTGGCAGGCGGCGACGCGGTAACGTATATGTATGACCGTGCGGGCGCGAACGTATCTCAGGAAATCATCGACGCAACAAAGGCGGAATATGGTCTCGACCAGCCGTTTCTCGTTCAATACGGAAAGTGGTTCGCAGGCATGATCACCGGCGATATGGGAACCAGCTATGTGTCAAAGCGGGATGTATATACAACCTTCGTCTCCAAGCTTCCTGCGACGATTCTGCTGACGGCCTCTTCCATATTGCTGACGGTGGCGGTGGCACTGCCGCTGGGCGTGCTTTCTGCAATCCGGCACAATCGCTTCATTGATTATGTCATTCGCGTTCTGAGCTTTATCGGAAATTCCATGCCGAACTTCTTCGCGGCGCTGGTGCTGATGTACTTCTTTTCAATCCGGCTCGGATGGCTCCCCGTGATCACCACAAAGAATCTGCTGCAGAGCCTGGTGCTGCCAACCCTGACCTTGACGGTTTCCATGGCTTCAAAGTATACCCGTCAGGTGCGCGCTACGGTGCTGGAGGAGCTGAACAAGGACTATGTTGCCGGAGCCCGGTCGCGGGGCGTGCGCGGTCATGTGATCATCTGGAAGAACGTGATGAAGTCCTCCATGCTGACGATCATCACGCTATTGGCGCTGTCCATTGGCTCGCTGCTGGGCGGCACAGCCATCGTGGAGACCATCTTCATGTGGGACGGCGTGGGCAAGCTGGCGGTGGACGCCATCACCATGCGCGATTATCCCATTATCCAGGCATATGTGGCGTGGATGGCGATCATCTATGTGGCGGTCAATCTTCTGACCGACATCATTCACCACTGTCTGGATCCGCGGGTTCGGCTGGGAGGTGCAAGCGAATGATGGGTGCAAAACCGACCACCCTCCGCGTGCAGCGGGTGAAAAAGAATCACATTCGCGCAAAACTGACGGTGTTTGCAGCGTTGGCCGCGTTGCTTCTGCTGGTTGCGATCTTTTCCGAGCAGCTCTGTCCCTACGATCCCTATGCGCAGGATCTGTCCATTGCACAGCAGGCGCCAAGCAGCGCGCACCTGATGGGCACGGATCGCTACGGACGGGACATGTTCTCGCGCGTGCTGGTGGGCAGCCGGACGAGCATCTATGCCACGCTGGTGCTCGTTGCAGTGGTGACGGCGTTCGGCTCTGCCGTGGGCATCGCATGCGGATGGTACGGCGGAAAGCTTGATACGACGCTGATGCGCATCTCCGATCTGTTTCTGGCGTTTCCCAGCCTTGTGTTTGCGCTGGCGGTTGCCGGCGTATTGGGAGGCGGCATCCAGAATGCGATTCTGGCGCTTGCCTTCATTGGATGGCCGAAGTTTGCACGCCTTGCCCGGGGGCTGACGCTTCAGCAGAAGAGTTCCTCCTATCTGATGGCGGCGCGTCTGTCGGGCAGC
>JBJEUD010000207.1:4462-7228 GCA_051883655.1 Candidatus Faecivicinus sp.
TGCGCTACGGCGTGGGCGAGACGCTGTTCAAGTACAACGACAACATGGAGGTCGAGCCCTGGCTGGCCACCGAGTATGCGTTCCTCGACGAGACCACGGTGCAGATTCAGCTGCGCGAGGGCGTGCAGTTCTCCTCCGGCCGCGTGATGGATGCGCAAGCCGTCAAGGAGTGCCTGGAGCATCTGGTCGAGGTGCATGACCGCGCACCCTACGATCTGATGATCGAATCCATCGAGGCTGATGGCCTGACCCTGACCATCCACACCACCGAGCCCTGCCCGGCCATCATCAACTATCTGGGCGATCCCTACGGTGCGATCATCGACATGGAGTACGGCATTCAGGGCGAGGGCGGAAACGCCAACGTCGCCGGAACCGGCCCCTATGTGGCCACCGCCGTCTCTCCCACGGAGATTACGCTGGTGCGCAACGAGCACTACTGGGGCGGTGAGGTTCCGGTGGAGAACGTCATCGTGAAGTCCTTCGAGGACGCCAGCGCACTGACCGCTGCGCTGCAGACCGGCGACATTCAGGGCTCCTATGGACTTCAGTACGACAACTACGCGCTGTTTGAGAACCCGAACTATACCATCCATTCCGTTGCGACCAGCCGCTGCTTCTTCGGCCAGTTCAACTTTGAATCCGAGCTGATGCAGGATCAGAACATCCGACGCGCCATCGAGATGGGCATCGACAAGGAGGGCTTCTGCAACGTCATCATGCAGGGCCGCGGCATTCCCGCCGTTGCTGCCTTCCCCAGCAGCTTCTCCTACGGCAACGAAGCCGTGACCCAGGTGGGCTATGATCCCGAGGGCGCGAAGGCACTGCTGGCGGAGTCCGGCTGGACGGATACCGATGGCGACGGTTATGCAGACAAGGATGGACAGAAGCTGACGATCACCTGGCTGACCTATCCCACCCGTCTGGAGCAGCCGAAGCTGGCGGAGTACGCTCAGGCGACGCTGAAGGCGATCGGCATCGACGTGGAGGTCAACGACACCACCGATCACCGCACCTACGCAGGCAACGGCGAGTTTGACGTCTATGTCAGCTCCACCACCACCGCACCCACCGGCGATCCGGAGTACTTCTTCACCAGCACCGTCGTGGGCTCCAAGAACTACGGCAAGTACGAAAATCCCACCGTGACCGCCCTCGTGGAGGAGCTGCATCAGAGCTTCGATCCCGAGGTGCGCGCCGAGCTTGCCGTGCAGCTCCAGCAGGCGATCCTGGATGACGACGCGTTCTTCTTCGTGTCCCATCTGAACATGGGCATCGTAACTGCGGCCAACGTCACCGGCCTCGAGGCCCATCCCTGCGATTACTATGAAATCACTGCCGACCTGAACATCGAATAAATCCGGAGGAATACGATGGCTCCTTTGCTTCGCGTTGAGAATGTCACCGTTTGTTACAACGGCACGCCCGTTGTGACGGACGTCAGTTTTGATCTGAATGAGGGGGAAATCCTGGGCGTCGTGGGTGAATCCGGCTCCGGCAAGAGCACCCTCATCCGTGCCGCCATGGGACTTCTGGGAAGTGCCGGCATGGTGACGCGAGGTGACATTCTCTATCGCGGAGAAAACCTGACAGACATGTCGGAAAAGCAGCTGTGCAGTCTGCGCGGCCGGGAAATCAGCATGGTATTTCAGGATTGCAAGGCAGCCCTGTGTCCGGTGCGCACGGTGGGCGCGCAGATTCATGAAGCCATGTGCGCCCATCGGCGTGTACCCCGCAGGCAGAGTGATGCCGCTGCAGCGGAAATCATGCGCAAGATTGGCCTGGAGGATGTTCAGCGCATTCTGAACAGCTACCCCTTTGAGCTGTCCGGCGGCATGAACCAGCGCGTGGGCATTTGCATGGCAATGCTGCTTCGACCGAAGCTGCTGCTGGCGGACGAGCCCACCAGCGCGCTGGACGTCACCGTGCAGAAGCAGGTGGTGGAGGAGCTGATGCTCATGCGCCGGGAATACGGCACGGCCATCATTCTCGTGACCCACAACATCGGCGTCGTGCGGAGGATGGCGGATCGGATTCTGGTGCTCAAGGACGGAAAAATGATGGATTATGGCGAACGCGACCGCGTGCTGGATGCGCCCGAGGGCGAATACACACAGCAGCTGATGGATTCCGTGCTTCATCTGAAGCGCGCATGAGTGGAGGTGAGGGCTTTGGGCGAAACGCTGCTCGAGGTGGAGGGCCTGAAGAAGGTCTTTCGCACCCACAAGAATGAATTTGTCGCTGTGAACGATGTGAGCTTCCGATTGGAAAGGGGCGAATGTCTTGGCATCGTGGGTGAATCCGGCTCTGGCAAGAGCACCATCGCAAGGATGATCGCCCGACTGACCGAGCCCACCGAGGGCACGATCCGACTCATGAACCGCGATATAACCCATGCAAAGGGAAAGAAGCTGCGGGAGATTTACCGCAGTATTCAGATGGTGTTTCAGATGCCGACGGAGTCCTTCGACCCCCGGCGGACGTTGGGCGACGGCATCGGCGAGAGCCTGCGAAACCAGGGCATATCCCGCAGGGAAACACGTGCGCGGGTGGAGGCGCTGCTGGCGCGCTGTGGACTGGACGCAGAGTTTGCGAAGCGCTATCCCCATCAGGTCAGCGGCGGACAATGCCAGCGCGCAGCCATTGCGCGGTCCCTTGCGGTCAATCCAGCCATTCTGATCTGTGATGAAGCCACCAGTGCGCTGGACGTCACCGTGCAGAAGCAGATTCTGTCTCTGCTGATCGAGCTCAAGGCACAGGAGAACC
>JBJEUD010000208.1:0-7203 GCA_051883655.1 Candidatus Faecivicinus sp.
CGCGATCCGCTGTCCGGCCGCAGCTATGTCTATCAGGCGATGCGCGTGACCGGCGCGGCCGACCCCACCCAGCCCATTGAGAAGACGCTGCCCAACAAGCTGCCGCAGCGCCGGCTGGTGACGACTGCAGCTGCCGGCTACAGCTCTTACGGCAACCAGATCGGCCTGGCCACCGGCCTGGTCGAGGAGATCTATCATCCCGGCTATGCTGCAAAGCGCATGGAGATCGGTGCGGTCATCGGCGCAGCGCCGCAGAAGAACGTTCGCCGCGAGACGCCTGCTCCCGGCGATGTGGTGCTGCTGCTCGGCGGGCGCACGGGCCGCGACGGCTGCGGCGGTGCGACGGGTTCGAGCAAGTCCCACACTGCAGAATCCCTGACCACCTGCGGCGCTGAGGTTCAGAAGGGCAATGCGCCCGAGGAGCGCAAACTCCAGCGCCTGTTCCGCAACGAGCGCGCAGCGAGGATGATCAAGCGCTGCAATGACTTCGGCGCCGGCGGCGTCTCCGTCGCCATCGGCGAGCTGGCCGACGGTCTGGAGATCGATCTGAACAAGGTGCCGCGCAAGTATGACGGACTGGATGGCACTGAACTGGCCATCTCCGAATCCCAGGAGCGCATGGCGGTCGTGCTGGCTCCGGAAGATGTGGCCGAGTTTGAGGCGCTGGCGGAGAGCGAGAACATCGAGTGCACCGCGGTGGCAAAGGTGACTGAACAGCCCCGGCTGGTGATGCACTGGAACGGACGGACCATCGTGGATATTGCCCGCGACTTCTTGAACTCCAACGGCGCGCCGAAGTCCGCGAAGGTCAGGGTGGCCGAACAGCGGTCGGCCGCTGAACAGACGACGGTCGGTTTTGCAGAGAGGATGCGCGAAATCGTCTCCGATCTGAATCAGTGCTCGCAGCGAGGATTGGCGGAGCGGTTTGACTCCACCAATGGCGCGGCCAGCCTGCTGATGCCCTTCGGCGGAGAGCGGCAGCTGACGCCCGTGCAGGCGATGGCTTCGCGCATCTCTATCCAGGGAAAGGAAAGCGATACCGCTTCCGTGATGGCCTATGGCTTCGATCCCTATGTCAGCGAGCAGAGCCCCTACCGCGGCGCGTATCTGGCCGTGGTGCACTCCATCGCGAAGCTGGTTGCAGCCGGTGCGGGCACAGAGAACGTGCACCTGACCTTCCAGGAGTACTTTGAGCGCATGACGCAGGCACCGGAAACCTGGGGCAAGCCGATGGCTGCGCTGCTGGGTGCGCTGGAGGCACAGATTGACTTCAAGGCCGCGGCCATCGGCGGCAAGGACTCCATGTCCGGCACCTTTGAGAACATCCACGTTCCGCCGACTCTGGTCTCTTTTGCGGTCGGCGTCTGTGACGCGGAAAATGTGCGTTCGAATGAGTTCAAAAATGCACAGACCAAGGTCGGAGTGATTGCGCCTGCCTATCGCGAAAACGGCCTTCCGGATCCGGAAAGCCAGAAGGCGGTGTTTGCCCACGTGACGCAGCTGCTGCGCAGCGGCAAGGCGATTTCTGCCTATGCGATCGGCGCGGGCGGAATGGCTGCGGCGGCTTTCAAGATGGCGGTGGGCAATGGCTTCGGCTTCCGGTTCAATGCGGACGCAGGCGATGTATTTGCCGCGAAATACGGCGCATTCCTGGTTGAATTTGCGTCCGACGCTGAAAATGTGGTCGGCGAAGTGACTTCCGAGCACGCGTTTGCCTTTGGCGGCGAGTCCGTATCCATGGACGAGCTGGAGCAGCTCTGGCAGGGAAAGCTGGAGAAGATCTTCCCGACCGAAGTCGGTAAGCAGTATCCTCCGGTCCGGACCTACTCCTTTGCGGCGCAGAAGCGTCCGAAGCCAGCCGTCAAGGTGGCCAGGCCCAGGGTTTTGATTCCCGTGTTCCCGGGCACAAACTGCGAGTTTGATACCGAGCGCGCCTTCCTGGCGGCAGGCGCCGAGCCGGAGATCATGGTGATCCGCAACCTGTCGGCAGCGGCGGTCGCGGAGTCTGCAAAGGCGTTTGCGGATCGGATTGCCCAGTCCCAGATCATCTTCATCCCCGGCGGCTTCTCCGGCGGCGATGAGCCGGATGGCTCCGGCAAGTTCATCACTGCGTTCTTCCGCAATCCCATGATCGCGGATCGCGTGCATGAGCTGCTCGGAAAGCGTGACGGCCTGATCGGCGGCATCTGCAACGGCTTCCAGGCGCTGATCAAGCTGGGCCTGGTGCCCTACGGCGAGATTCGCGCGGCGGAGGACTGCGAGGCGACGCTGACGTTCAACGATATCGGCCGTCATCAGTCTCGCCTGGTGCGCACCCGCGTGGCGTCCAACAAGTCGCCCTGGCTGATGTATGCGCAGCCCGGCGATGTGTTCACCTGCCCGATCTCCCATGGTGAGGGCAAGTTCATCGCGACGCCCGAGCTGCTTGAGAAGCTGGCGGAGAACGGCCAGATTGCGACCCAGTATTGCGACAACGACGGCGTTCCCACGATGGACCTCAAGTTCAACCCCAACGGCTCCATCGACGCCATTGAGGGCATCACCTCTCCGGATGGCCGCGTGTTCGGCAAGATGGGCCACAGCGAGCGCGTGGGCTATCGTCGTCCGCTGTATGTCAACGTGAAGGGCAACTACGACAATCGCATGTTTGAAGCAGCAGTGGATTATTTCGCAAAGTAATTCTGTCACAACCGGCGGTGCGGATGCGCCGCCGGTTTTTTCTGTTTGCAGACAGGCAGGAAAGAAACCATTCTGCACGATTTTCCGGCGGGAATGCACCCGGAGGTTGCCCAAAAGGTCTGGCGGGAAATTTAGCGTGCGCCACCTTGTTTTTGAGAGCGCAGCTTGATATAATAAGAGAAAAACGCAGGAGGGTTCTATGATCACATACAGAACAGCGAAGCCTGAGGAGAGGAAAGCCTATATCGAGTTTGCGGACATGGTGTTCACGGATAACGGAACGGACATCAGCTTCGAGGCGTCCATTCCAAAGGTGTATGGTTCCCATGTGAACAGCGCTGACATGCACAACCTCGCAGTGGACGACGAGAAGGGAATCCGTGGCCTGATCGCCGTGATGCCCAACGAGCTGTATGCCGGCGGCGAGACGCTGAAGATCGGGTTCATCGGATCGGTCAGCGTGCATCCTCAGGCGCGCGGCGAAGGGCACATGAAGAAGCTCATGAAGCGGTGCCTGGACGGCATGATCGCGGAGAATGTGGACATCGCGCTGCTGAACGGCCAGCGCCAGCGCTATGAATACTTCGGCTATGCCAAGGGCGGCGTGGCATATTTTATCGATGTGGAGACGCGCAACGTGCGCCACGCGCTGAAGAACGTCGATGCCGAGGACGTGACCTTCGAGGAGATTGATGAAAACAGCCCCTGGGCGGAGCCGGCCCGCGCGCTGTTCGAGCGGCAGCCGGTGCGCTTTCGCAGGACGCCGGAGATGTTCGTCGACTGCTGCCGCACGTATCTGAACCGGCCCTGGGCCATCCTGCGGCGCGGCGAATTTGCCGGCTATTTTATCTGCAACAGTGAAAAGAACTTCATCGTGGAGAACTGCACGGTCAGTCCTGAGGCCTTCGATGCGGCGATCAAGGCGTGGATGGCGAAGTTCGGCGTGGACCGCGTAAGGCTGATGTTCCCGGAATGGGAGCGCGAAATGCTCGCGCATCTGGGGAGCTACGCGGAGAATATTTCCATGCAGGAGAAAGTCCAGTCGTGCGTGCTGAATCCCCGGCGCGTGCTGGCGGCGATGCTGCGCGCCAAGGCGGGGTACGCAGAACTGGAGGACGGCAGCATGAGCTTCGAGATCGAAGGCGATCGGTTCACGGTGTCGGTGCGCGGCGGCGAGATCCACGTGGAGGACGGCGGTGAAGATGCACTCTGCATGAGCCGCCTGGAGTCGACGCGCCTGTTCATGTATCCCTTCCTCTATGAGGGCAGGCCCGAGACGCCGAAGGGCTGGTTCCCGCTCCCGCTGTACGCGGCCGCGCCGGACGAATTCTGATGCGATGAAAAGACCGGGATTGCGGTGATGATCCCGGTCTTGTGCGTATTTGAAGGGCGAAGAAAGGAAAGACTGTATTGGGCAGTTTGGATGTTTTGTCCGTTGATATCCGGAAGAAAAGTGATAAAATAGGATGCAAACCTGTTTTCCAGCGACTGTCAATCGCATGAGGAGGGCTGATCGTCAGGCGAAAAGAGAATGTGCGGATCAAATTTTACACAAAAGTTTATAAATAATTTATAGTTTCTTGGTATAATAGAGAGCAAAGCGAGGTGTTTGCGCCATGAAACCGCAGGAAGCGGTTGTGAAGGAAACGCGGAATATCGCTGTGGGTACGGCGATTCTTGTGGCTGTGATGTATGTCATCTATGCACTGGCAGGGCGGCTGAATGGGAGTGTGCTGCTGGGCGGACTGTATGCGGGCGTGGTTGCGGTGCTGAACTTTTTTGCGCTGGGCATGACGGTGCAGCATGCGGTAAACGGCATACAGAGCGAGGACGAGACGCAGTCCAAAAACGCGCGCTCCAGAGTGCAGCTGTCTTACAGCATGCGCATGCTGTGCGTGTTTGGTCTGGCAGTGCTGGCGATTGCGGTGCTGAAGCTGGATCCGCTGGCGTCGCTGCTGCCGCTGCTGTTTCCGAGGATCTCCATCGCGATCATGAGCATCAAAAACCATGTATCTTCCAAAGGAAGTGAGAAAGAATGAATGTTGAGGTAACGGGCGCCCGGGTTCTCATTGAGATTCCAGAGCTGGGCGGGCCGGTACTGACGGAAACCATCGTGAACATGTGGATTGTCATGGCCGTCATCGTGGGATTGTGCATCTTCTTGACACGCGGCATGCAGGTGCATGCGCGAACGAAGCGGCAGATCGTCGCGGAGTTCATCGTGAAAAAGATCAACGGTATGGTGAAGGAAAACATGGGCCCGAAGTTTGCGGGCTATGGACCGTTCATTGCGGCGATCATGTCCCTTTCGGCGCTGTGTTCGCTTTCCGGAATGGTCGGCGCGTATGCGCCCACGTCGGACCTTTCCACGCTGCTGGGCTGGGCGCTGGTGGTATTCGTGCTGATTACCTACACGAAATTCAAGTATCACGGCGTCCTGGGCTATCTGAAAGGCTATACCGAGCCCATCGCTGTCATGACGCCGATGAATATCATCAGCGAAATTGCCACGCCGATTTCCATGGCCTTCCGTCATTTCGGAAACATCGCCTCCGGATCGGTCATCATGGCGCTGGTGTATGCAGCGCTGGCGGTGCTGTCCAATGCGGTGTTCGGTAGGCTTCCGGGCGTGCTGGGAGAGCTTCTGGGACAGATTCCCATTCTTCAGGTGGGCATTCCAGCAATTCTTTCGGCTTATTTTGACGTATTCTCGAGTTGCCTTCAGGCGTTCATCTTCTGCATGCTGACGATGATGTACATCGGTGCGGCAGGTGCGGAGGATTGACATATACACTACAACGAACTATTGTCAGGAGGAAACAACAATGTTGGAAAAGGCAATTGTAATGGGTTGCTCTGCGATTGGCGCGGGTTTGGCGATGATCGCCGGTATCGGTCCTGGTATCGGTGAAGGTTACGCGGTTGGCAAGGCCTGCGAGGCAATCGGACGCCAGCCGGAGTGCAAGGGACAGGTTACCTCCACGATGCTGATGGGCTGCGCTGTTGCGGAGACGACGGGTATTTACGGCTTCATCGTCGCACTGCTGCTCCTGTTTGCCAATCCGTTCATTGGCAAGCTGGGTTGATTGAGCACGCAGGGGAGGAAGAAACGTGAACACGGTACAGGAGTTTATTTCGATCACGCCGTGGACGATCGTCTTTTCAATCTGCAACCTGCTGATTTTGTGCGCACTGATCAAGAAGTTTCTGTTCAAGCCGGTGATGTCCGTGCTGGAGGCCCGTCAGAAGGAGATTGACGATATCTATGGCGCGGCGGACAAGGACCGCAGCGATGCCGAGGCGCTCAAGGCGGAATACACCCGCAGGATGTCCGGTGCGCGCGCTGAAGCCGACGGAATTGTCCGCACGGCCATGGATTCCGCCCGGCGCAAGAGCGATCAGATCGTGAACGAGGCCAACTCCCAGGCGGCGCGCATGAAGCAGAAGGCGCAGAGCGAGATCGAGCAGGAGAAGCGAAAGGCGTTCGCCGAGCTGCAGGGCGAATTGTCCGGCATGGCGGTGGATATTGCCGAAAAGATGGTCGAACGCGAGATCAACGGGAAGGATCACCAGACGCTGATTGACGATTTCATTCGGAATGCGGGTGATGTGAAGTGACGGAGCTGGCAAGGGAATACGGCGCGGGCCTGTATGAGCTGGCTGCAGAAGACAACCTCCGCGAAGAGCTCTGCGAGCAGCTGGATGCGCTGGTGGAATGCTTCAGGAAGGAGCCGGACTTTCTTCGCCTGCTGGGCACTTATGGCATCCCGCTGGAGGAGCGCTTCTCCGTGCTGGAGGATGTGCTCCGAGGAAAAGTGCATCCCTATATACTCAATTTCATGAAGATACTCTGCGAGCGCGGCGCCATTTCCGCATTCGCGGAGTGCGCACAATACTACCGCCGCCGCTACAATGAGGACTTTGGCATCGGCGAGGCCTATGTTGCCACAGCGGCGCCGCTTTCCCGGGAGCAGGCGGAGGCACTTCGAAAAAAGCTGGAATCCATTTCCGGCAAGAAGATCCGCATGTTCGAATCGGTGGATCCGAAGCTGCTGGGCGGCGTTCGCGTGAAATTGGATGGGCACCGCCTGGACAACACCATTCAGACGCGGCTTGAACAGCTCCGGCGCAGCCTGACCGGGAGCTTTTAGGAAAAGAGGACAGATCAATGCAGTTAAGACCCGAAGAAATCTCGAAGATCATCAAGCAGAAGATCCGGGATTATGACAATAAGATCAACCAGAGCGACGTCGGCACGGTGCTGCTCGTGGGCGACGGCATTGCGCGCGTGTCCGGTCTGGATATGTGCATGTCCAACGAGCTCGTGCGCTTTTCCACCGGCGTCTACGGCATGGCGCTGAACCTGGAGGAGGAGTCCGTTGCGGTGGTCATGCTGGGTGACGACGAGGGCATCAAGGAGGGCAGCACGGTGCAGCGTACCGGCGAGGTCGTCTCCGTTCCCGTCGGCGATGCGCTGATCGGCCGCGTCGTGGACGCGCTGGGCCAGCCCATCGACGGCAAGGG
>JBJEUD010000209.1:0-39322 GCA_051883655.1 Candidatus Faecivicinus sp.
CGGTCATGTTGGAGGAAGCGGTGATGGCGATGGACTGCTCCTTGCCGGTGCCCAGGTCCTTGGCGGAGACGTGCACGATGCCGTTGGCGTCGATATCGAAGGTGACCTGAATCTGCGGCACGCCGCGGGGCGCGGGCGCGATACCGGTCAGCTGGAAGCGGCCCAGGGTCTTGTTGTAGGCAGCCATCTCGCGCTCGCCCTGCAGGACGTGCACATCGACGCTGGTCTGGCCGTCGGCCGCGGTGGAGAACACCTGCTCCTTCTTGACGGGGATGGTGGTATTGCGCTCGATCAGCTTGGTGAACACGCCGCCCAGGGTTTCAATGCCCAGAGACAGCGGGGTGACGTCCAGCAGAACGATGTCCTTGACGTCGCCGCCCAGCACGCCGCCCTGAATGGAAGCGCCCACGGCCACGCACTCGTCGGGGTTGACGCCCTTGAAGGGCTCCTTGCCGGTGACGCGCTGCACGGCTTCCTGAACCGCCGGGATGCGGGTGGAGCCGCCGACCAGGATGACCTTGTCGATGTCCTTGGCGGTGACGCCGGCGTCGCGCATGGCCTGGTTCATCGGGCCAATGGTCTTCTCGACCAGATCGGCGGTCAGCTCGTTGAACTTCGCGCGGGTGAGGGTCATGTCCAGATGCTTCGGGCCGGTGGCGTCGGCGGTGATGAAGGGCAGGTTGATGTTGACGCTCATCAGGCCGGACAGCTCGATCTTGGCCTTCTCGGCGGCCTCCTTCAGGCGCTGCAGGGTCATGCGGTCCTGGCGCAGGTCGATGCCGTTGTCCTTCTTGAACTCGGTGGCGATATAGTCGATGATGCGCTGATCGAAGTCGTCGCCGCCCAGGCGGTTGTTGCCGGCGGTGGCCAGCACCTCGAAGATGCCGTCGCCGACCTCCATCAGGGAGACGTCGAAGGTGCCGCCGCCCAGGTCGTAGACCAGAATCTTGTGGGCGTCGCCCTTGTCCAGGCCGTAGGCCAGCGCGGCCGCGGTGGGCTCGTTGATGATGCGCTTGACGTCCAGACCGGCGATGCGGCCGGCGTCCTTGGTGGCCTGACGCTGCGCGTCGGAGAAGTAGGCGGGAACGGTGATGACCGCCTCGCTGACGGTCTCGCCCAGATAGGATTCCGCGTCGGTCTTCAGCTTCTGAAGGATCATGGCGCTGATCTCCGGCGGGGTGTAGTCGTGGCCGTCGATGGTGACCTTGTGGTTGGTGCCCATCTCGCGCTTGATGGAGATGATGGTGCGGTCGGGGTTGGCGACCGCCTGATGCTTGGCAACCTGGCCGACCAGGCGCTCGCCGTTCTTGGAGAACGCGACGACGGACGGGGTGGTTCTGCTGCCTTCAGCGTTTGCGATAACAACCGGCTCGCCGCCTTCCATAACGGCGACGCAGGAGTTGGTGGTGCCCAGATCGATACCGATAATCTTGCTCATAATATTCCCTCCATATGAATCGAATGAATTCGCGGTTGACTTTGTGGATGTTTATATAAAGCTCTTTTTCGCAGAAGCGAATCGGGAGCGTGCCGATCACTCAGCCGAGACCTTGACCATCGCATAGCGGATGATCTTGTCCTTGACCTTGTAGCCCTTCTGGAAGACCTCCAGCACCTTGCCGGGCTCGTCGCTCTGCTCGCGCATGACGGCGTTGTGCTTCTCGGGGTCGAAATCCTCGCCCAGGGCGGGAACCTCCTCGAAGCCGAAGCGCTTGAGGCCCTCGAGCATCATGTTCAGCGTCATCTGAACGCCGCTGGTCAGCGGATCCTCCGGCTGGGCGGCGCCGAGCGCGCGCTCCAGGTTGTCGATCACCGGCAGCATCGCCTCGATGACGTCGCAGCTGCCGTCCGCATAGCCGTCGGCGCGGGAGGTCTGGTTGCGGCGCTTGAAGTTCTGGAAGTCGGCCTGCGTGCGGCGAAGGGAGTCCAGATAATCGTCGCGCTGCTTGACGGCCAGCTCCAGTGCCTCGCGCCATTCGTCCACGCCCGCCTCCCTGGGCTGCTCCTCGGTCACGGGTTCCGCCTGCGGCTCGGCCTGCGGATCCCCGGCGGGCTCAGGCTGTGCCTGTTCGGTTTGCTCAGGCTGCTCGGGCTGAGTCCTGTTCTTTTCCTTATCCTTTTTCATGGTTCACTTTCCTTTCATTTCCGGTCGGAGAGCACTTCGCTCAGCGCGCGCCCCATGAAATCCAGCACCGAAATCACCCGGTTGTAGTTCATGCGGGTGGGGCCGATGATGCCCAGCGTACCGCTGGAATTGTCGCCCACGCGATAGCGCGCGGTGACGATGGAGCAATCGCTCAGTTCCGGCACGCCGTTCTCCGGTCCGATCCGGATGGTCACTTCCATGCCGCCGTCGCGGCCCACCACCTTGCGCAGCGTATCCTTGGACTCCAGCACGGCGAGGAAGTTTCGGGCCTTCTCCACATCGCTGTATTCCGGATAGCTCAGCAGGTTGGAACCGCCGCCGATGATGACGTCCGTGGAATCCTCCTCCTCGAGCTTGTGCTCGAGCACGTTCAGCGTCTCCCCCAGCAATTTGCGGTTGATTTCCGCGTCGCGCAGCATTTCGGAAAACGACTGCCGCACGGCTTCCAGCGGCTTGTCGGCCAGCTTCTGCGTCAGCATGCGGGAGATGGCGTAGAGGTGGTCGGCGTCGAGCCCCTCGGGAATGCGGATGACCGCATCCTTGACGATGCCCGCGTTGGTGACGATGATCATCAGCGCCGTCTTCTCCGCCACCGGCACCAGCTGCACGTGTTTGATGCGCAGCGTGCCCAGCTTGGGGGCGACGATCACCGAGGTGTAGTGCGTGGCGTCCGAGAGCACGTTGGCCGCGCTGCGGATCACGCTTTCCACCTGGGCGGAGCGCTGGTTGAGGTGCTCGTGCATCTGCTCGCGCTCGTCGTTGGTGAGTCGGGCCTCTTTCATCAGATGATCCACGTACAGCCGGTAGGCCTTCACCGAAGGCACTCGGCCCGCAGACGTATGCGGCTGATCCAGATAGCCCAGCTCCTCAAGGTCGCTCATCTCGTTTCGAATCGTCGCCGGGGAAAAACCCACGCCCGACTTGCGGGAAATCGTGCGGGAACCGACCGGCATCGCCGTGGTGATGTAATCGTCAATAATGGCCTGCAGGATGAGAAATTTGCGTTCATCCAAGCGCATCTGCGAAACACCTCCGTTCGTCGATCCTTTCGGTGTTAGCACTCGATGATGTCGAGTGCTAACTTTCGAGAATAATGTACCACCCCGCCGGTATTTTGTCAACTGTTTTGCGTTCGAATTCATGTAAATTCTGCGTTATTTCAGAATTTGAATGACTCACGTCCCGGTTTTATCCTATTATATAGGCATAAAATCGCGCATTCGGGCGATTCTTTGTAAAAAAAGACAAAACCACTTGAAGAAACCCGTGGACTATGCTATAATTCCTGTTGTGTGATTAATCGGATGCCGCACCCGCCGGAGGTCCGACAGTCCGATTAGAGTGAGGTGAAAACCATGAAGGAAAAGATCCATCCGAATTACGGCAAGTCTATCGTTCGCTGCGTCTGCGGCGAGACCTTTGAGACCGGCTCGGTGAAGAAGGAGATGCGCGTGGATATTTGCTCCAAGTGCCATCCTTTCTATACGGGCAAGCAGAAGCTGGTGGACACGGGCGGACGTGTGGACCGCTTCAAGAAGCGTTACGGCATGTAGCAATCTGCAAGCATCGGCGGAGTTTTGCGCTCTGCCGGTGCTTTTGCCGTTTATAACGCGTAACGAGCACTTCAGCAGATCGGCGAATTACGCGCCGGTCTGCTTTTTTCCACAGGCTGCAATACCATGAAACGGAGCGTCCCCATGGAAAACAACCACGAAAAAGACGTCGCCGTGCTCGCCACCCCCGTGGCCGAGGGCGTGCGATTTGAGGTCGGCCGCTCGACCGCCTGCGCCGTGCGCAACCGGCGCAGGGACATCACCGTCCGCGTTCACCGGGAGCGCCGCCTCCTTCGCAGCATCCTCGGGCGCATTCCGCTGGTGCGGGGCGTCGTCCGGCTGTTCGCCGCAATCACCGGCTTCTTCTCCGGCCTGAATGAATCCGCGAGGATGGAGCCCCGCGAGGCCGTCCGCGGCAGCGCCTTCACGCAGGAATTTGCGCGGCTGTTCCGGACGAGTCCGCAGTCGGTCGTCGCCTGTCTCAGCGCGCTGGCGATCGCGGTAATCCTGCCGGTCATGATGCTGGGCCTTCCCAAGCTGGTGGAGGCCGCCCTGCTGGCGCTGCCGGGCCTTCCCCGCTTCGCCGTCAACGCGGTGTGCTGCATGTTTCGCGTGCTGGGCACCCTGCTGAGCGTCTACATGATCTGCCGGCTGCGCATCGTCAACCGACTGTGCATGTATCGCGGCGCGGCCGGAAAGGTAATCAACGCCTACGAGGCCTACGGCGCCGGGCTGACCCATGAGGAGGTCGTGCTCTCGCCCCGCCTGACCGACCGGAGCGACGGCGCATTTCTGGTGGTGGTGGTTCTGCTGTCCATCATCGCATTCGCCTGCGTCCGTACCGATGTCCTGCTGCTGCAGCTGGCCTACCGCATCGGCGCGATTCTCGCCATCGCGGCCGTCGTCAATGAAATCATTCTCCCGCTGGAGCGCGCCAATCCCAACGGTGTGCTCGCCACCGTTCGCCAGCCGCTGATGGAGCTCCAGCATCTGTTTACCATCGAGCCGCACAACCAGATGATCGAGGTCGCGCTCTGCGCGTTCCGTGCGGCCTACGAAAACGATCTGTCCCGAGAGGACTGAGTCTGAAAAGGGGTATCATTCATGACCATCGGTGAATGGCTTCGCCATGCGCGCGAGGTGCTGGCCGATTCCGGCTGTCCCGATCCGGCGGTTGACTCGCGCTGGATTGCCGAGGACACGCTGGCATTGACGCGCTCCGAGCTGCACTTCGAATCGGAGCGCGCCATCAGCGCCGAGGCGCTCGATCAGCTCGAGGAGCGCCTGCAGCTGCGCGCCCAGGGCGAGCCTGTTCAGTATATCCTCAAAAGCGCCTACTTCATGGGCCTGAAGTTCTATGTGGACAGCCGCGTGCTGATCCCCCGCCAGGACACCGAAACCCTGGTGGAATCGGTGATCGTGGCGCTGCACGAGCTGCACGAGCCGGACGTGCTGGACCTGTGCGCAGGCTCCGGCGCCATCGGCCTTTCCGTGAAGACGCTGATCCCCTCGGCGAACGTCACGCTGACCGACCTGAGCCGCGAGGCGCTGGAGGTCGTGCGCAAAAACGCCCATGAGCTCAACGTGGACGTCGACATCCGCCATGGCGACCTGTTCAAGGCCGTGGGCAGGGACCGCTTCGATCTGATCGCCTCCAACCCGCCCTACATCCCCCACGGGGATCTGACCAGTCTGCAGCGCGAGGTGCGCCGCGAGCCGGCGCTGGCGCTGGACGGCGGGTCGGACGGACTGGACGTCTACCGGCGCATCGCGTCCAACGCGGCCGCCCACCTCAATCCGGGCGGATATATCTTCCTGGAGGTCGGCATCGGCCAGGCCGAGCCGGTGCTGGCGCTCGTGACTGAAAACATCGAATGCGCGGAGGCAGGCGTTCAGAACGACCTGAACGGCATCCCGCGCATCGTCTGGGCAAGGAGTGTTTAATTTTGCAGGGCAACACCTTTAACGAACAGGAGCGCATCGCACGCCAGCTGGAGAGCATCGAGGCGCGGTTTGAGGAGCTCTCCATCCGCATCACGCTGCCCGAGATCATCGCCGACACCCCCACATTCACCCGCCTCATGCGCGAACACAGCGAGCTGAGCGAGCTGAACGATCTCGCCGTGGCCTACCGCAGGCTGCTCGAGGAGATCGACGGCGCGCGGGAGATGCTGGAGGATCCCGACATGGCCGAGCTGGCGCAGGAGGAGCTGCCTCAGCTGGAGGCGCAGCTGGAGGAGAGGACCCGCGAGGCGCGCATCGCCCTCTTGCCCAAGGATCCCGACGACTACAAAAACGCCGTGCTGGAGGTTCGGGCCGGCGCGGGCGGCGACGAGGCCGGTTTGTTCGGCGCGCAGCTGCTGCGCATGTACGCCCACTATGCCGACAAGCGCGGCTGGAAGTGCGAACTGATCGAGGACGGCTCCACGGAGCTGGGCGGCGTCAAGGAGAGCACGATGCTCATCCAGGGGCGCAACGTATTCCAGCGCCTGAAGTTCGAATCCGGCGTGCACCGCGTGCAGCGCGTGCCGGTCACGGAATCCTCCGGCCGCATTCACACCTCCACCGCCACCGTGGCCGTGCTGCCCGAGGCGGAGGACGTGGAGGTGGAGATCAACGCCAACGATCTGCGCATCGACACCTATCGTGCGTCCGGCGCGGGCGGACAGCACGTCAACCGCACCGATTCCGCCGTGCGCATCACGCACATCCCCACGGGACTGGTGGTGACCAGCCAGGATCAGCGCAGCCAGATTCAGAACCGCGAGAAGGCGATGCGCGTGCTGAAGTCCCGGCTGTATGAGCTGCAGCGGGAGCAGCAGGACAGCGAATACGCCAACCGCCGCCGCCTGCAGGTGGGCACCGGCGACCGCTCCGAGCGCATCCGCACCTACAATTTCCCGCAGGGGCGCGTGACGGATCACCGCATTGGCCTGACGCTGTACAAGATCGACGAGATCATGGAGGGCGAGCTGGACGAGATCATCGACGCGCTGACGCTGGCGGAGCAGACGGCGCTGATGGCGCAGGAAGAATAGCCCCAGGGGCTCCGCCCCTGGACCCCGCAAGGGAGATGATCTCCCTTGAGCCTCTCCTGCTGCCGCGTTCTCATCGGACGGAGTCCGCGCGGCGTTGGTCGCCGCTCGACTCCGTCGTTTCGTTTCTGCGGGAGGGATTTGCTTTGCCGGTCTGTGCTGTTCATCGCCGTTTCCTTCGGCGTCTGGAAGACGCCGAAGTGCGCTTGAACCAGTGGATTACGGACGGGAAGCCGCTCGAGCTGTGCGACGAGCTGGCCGACCTGGGTTCACTCGCCGCGCTGGCGGGAGAATACCGGGACGCCCTCGGTTCTGCGGATTCGGATCGTTTGGACGACCTGACCCGGCGGGTTCGGGTTCTGCTCCTGCCGAAGTCGGAGGAGGATCGCCTCGGCGCGCTTTTGCTGTTTCATTCGGAAAACGATCTTTCGGAAAGGCTTGAGCAGATGTATCTCCGCCTGGCCGGAGAACTGCACTGGCGCTCTGCGCCGGTCGGCTTCAGCGATGGAAAGCGGGGGCTCTGCATTCGCATGGGCGATTTGCTGGTATATCCGTATCAGCTGCTGAAAAATGAAACCGGTGTTCATCTTTCCGGCGATGAGCGCTGCGCGGTGAGTGCGCTCCCGCTGGCGGCCGGCGTTGCTTCCGAAGGCTATTCCTTCGAAGCCTTCGTTCATCCGGAGGAATCCGGGCACAGGCCGCACCGGTTCGCTTCCTGCGTGCGGGCGATTCGCGGCGGACTGACGTGCGAAAGCCTTACGATGCGGTCTTCTGCCCTGAACCGCGATCTTGCGCTGTCCGCGCTGGATGCGCGCCTGAAGCGTCCCGCCGTTCCGGCCGATCTCATTCGGGATTATGATTTTTTGGGCGGCATTCTGACCGATCGTCGGCTCGGGCAGGATTGCGGCATCGGCGATCTCATACCGCTGTTTGAGTCTCTGCTTCTGGCAGATTAAGGAGCTTTTTATGTTTACGGAAGTTTTGATGCCCTCGGACGACGCCATCCGGGAGGCTGCGGCGCTGATCCGCGCGGGTCAGCTGGTGGCGTTTCCCACGGAGACGGTTTACGGACTGGGCGCGAACGCGCTGGATCCCGAGGCGGTGGCCCGGATTTTCGCGGCGAAGAACCGGCCCGGGGACAACCCGCTGATCGCCCACATCTCCGACGTCTCCCAGCTGCGCCCGCTGATCGACTGCGAGCCGGGGCCGGTCGCCCGGCGGATGATGGACGCCTTCTGGCCCGGCCCGCTGACGATGATCTTTCCCCGGGCGAAGCTCGTTCCCGCGAATCTGAGCGCGGGGCTGGACACGGTGTCTGTGCGCCTGCCCTCGCACCCGGTGGCGCGGGCGCTGATTTCGGCGGCGGGCGTGCCCATTGCCGCGCCCAGCGCGAACCGGTCGGGGCGGCCCAGTCCCACGTCGGCGGCCCACGTGTTCGAGGATATGAAGGGGCGGATCCCGCTGATTCTGGACGGCGGCGACTGCGCGGTGGGCCTGGAATCCACAGTGGTGGACATGACCTGCGATGTGCCGCGCATCCTGCGCCCGGGCGGAATCACCGCGGAGATGATCGCGGAGGTGGCGGGCGGCAGCGAGGTGGATCCCGCCGTGATGCGCCCGCTGCAGGAGGGCGAGCAGCCCCGCTCGCCGGGCATGAAGTACCGCCACTACGCGCCCAGGGGCGAGCTGACCATCGTGGAGGGCGACCCGGCGAACGTGGCGGAAGCCATCTCCGAAATGTACGACTGCGCGCTGGCCGACGGCCATCACCCGCTGATCCTCGCGCTGGGCGGCCATCTCGCTGCCTACGGCAGCCGGCGCGCGGAATCGCTGGGCGGCGACGAGGCCGAAATGGCGCACCGCATCTTCGCCCTGCTGCGCGATGCGGATGCGCTGGGCGCGGACGTGCTGTTCTCCGAGGCGGTGGAGGCGCGCGGACTGGGCCTGGCGGTGATGAACCGCCTGGGGCGCGCCGCGGCGTTTCATATTCTGAAGGTCTAAAACGGCCCTTCCGTCCCCGCCGTTCACGGTCGGCGGACTTCGTCCACTTCACGGTTTGAGGAGGCGTTCGATGGCTGACATTCGTCCCGCCGCGCCAGCGGAGCTGCCGCGCGTGCTGGCCTTTTACCATGCGATCATCGAGGACATGGCGGAGGATCCCTACTTTCCCTGCTGGGAGCGGGATGTCCACCCGACCGACTGCGCGCTCGCCGAAGCGGTCCGCCGCGGCGAGCTGTTTCTGCTGTTCGCCGGCGAAGAAATTGCGGGCGCGATGGTGCTCGATCAGGATCAGGGCGAGATGGCCCGCGCCTGCCCGCCGGACTTCGCGCCGTCCAAGATCGCGGTGTTGCACCTGCTGTGCGTGCATCCCCGCTTTTCCCGGCGCGGCTGCGCCCGGGCGCTGGTGGCGCATGCGATATCCCGCGCGCGTTCGGAAGGCCGCAAGGCGGTGCGGCTGGACGTGTTGGAGGGCAATCTGCCCGCCGAGCGGCTGTATCTCTCCTCGGGCTTCCGGCATGTCGGCGCGTACACCGCATCCTTCGGAATGCGCTTTGGGGTATACGAATATGCGCTTTGAAAGCGCAGGCGCCCGGAAACGACGTTTCCGGGCGCTTCGTTTTCTTCGGTGCGCGTCTGAACAGGCATTCTCGCTGGAAAACGCATCTTCACCGCCATTCCCGGTTGATTTTTCGCGGAAACCCGATTATACTGGAAGCGGAAATCCTTTCCATGGCTCCCCAGAAAATGACTCCGCCGAAGGAGGAGGCCGATTATGAGTTTGCTGATCCTGATTCCCACGCTCTTCGCTGCGCTGCAGCTGATCACCCGAAAATACATCTTCAGTGCGCTGACCACGCTCTCCTGCGCGGTGATCTCCGCAAAGAACGCGCCGGTGCTGGCGGCGGCGCTGGCGGTCTCCGCGGTGGGCGACTGGTTCATGTCCCACAAGGGCCATCACCAGAAGCTCTACATCGCGGGCATCGCGTTCTTTCTGGTGGGACACGCGCTGTTCATCGTCCAGGCGATCCTGCGGATCCGGGCGATGGGCCGCCCGCGTGCGCTGGCCGGATCGCTGGTCGCGGGCGGAGTGCTGTCCGCCGCGATGATCGCCTATCTGCTGATGCGGGTGCTCCCGATGGTGCCGAAGCTGATGAAGCTGCCGGTGGTGCTGTACACGCTGATCAGTCTGGCCAGCTTCACCTGCGCGCTGATGACCGGGGACGTGCTCTACGCCGTGGGCATCGCGTTGCTGCTGTTCTCGGACACGATGATCGGCGAATCCGACTTTGTCGGTAACCGCCGCGCCGGTCCGCTGATCCTTCCCACCTACTATCTGTGTCACATACTGGTTGCGCTCAGCGCCCTGCTGCGCTGAAATACGAGGAGGTTCCCATGTCAAAATATGCAATCGGCGTCGATTTCGGCACGCTTTCCGCCCGTGCGCTGGTGGCGGAGATCGGCACCGGCCGCGAGCTGGCCAGCGCGGTCATGGACTATCCCCACGGCGTCATGACGCAGTCTCTGCCGGACGGCACGCCCCTCCGCGCCGGCTGGGCGCTGCAGCATCCCGGCGACTATCTGGAGTGCCTGCAGTTCACCGTGCGTGAGGCGCTGCGCCGCTCGAACGTCCGCCCTTCGGACGTGGTGGGTCTCGGCGTGGACTTCACCGCGGACACCTTTCTGCCCGTCGACTCCGACGGCGAGCCCCTGTGCCTTCAGCCCCGCTGGCAGTCCAATCCCCACGCATGGGTCAAGCTGTGGAAGCACCACGCCGCCCAGCCCTACGCCACGCGCATGGAGACTGTGGCCAAGGCGCGGGGCGAGCAGTTTCTGAATCGATACGGCGGAAAGGTCTCTCCGGAATGGATGTTCCCCAAGCTCTGGCAGATTCTGGATGAATCGCCGGAGCTCTATGCCGCCGCCGACCGCTTCATCGAGGCGGGCGACTGGATCGTGCTCCAGCTGACCGGTGCGGACGCCCGCTCCGCCAGCATCGCCGGCTACAAGGCCTTCTGGCACAAGCGGGACGGCTATCCCTCGCAGGACTATCTCCGCGCGCTGGATCCCCGGCTGGCAGACGTGGCCGACGAAAAGCTCGGCCGCCGGCTGCTGCCGCCCGGCGCACGGGCGGGCGCGCTCGATCGCCGCGGCGCGGCGCTGACGGGACTTCCCGAAGGCGTTGCCGTGGCGGTCGCCAACATCGACGCCCACGTCGCCATGCCCTCTGTGGGACTGCCGGCCCCCGGCGACATGCTGATGATTCTGGGCACATCGGCCTGTCACATCATGCTGGGCGCGGAGGAGCGGCTCGTTCCCGGACTGTGCGGCGCGGTGGAGGACGGCGTGATTCCCGGGCTCGTGGGCTACGAGGCCGGACAGAACTGCTGCGGCGATCACTTTCAATGGATCCTTGAAAACTTTCTGCCGGCGTGCTACGAGCGGGAGGCCGAGGCGCGGAACTGCTCGCTGCACGCCCTGCTGACGGAAAAGGCCGCTGCGCTCAGGCCCGGCGAGAGCGGTCTTCTGGCGCTGGACTGGTGGAACGGCAACCGCTCGGTGCTGGTCGACTCGGATCTCTCGGGGCTCCTGGTGGGCATGACGCTGTCCACCCGCCCGGAGGAGATCTACCGGGCGCTGATCGAGGCGGTGGCGTTCGGCGCGCGCAAGATCGTAGAAACCTTTGAGGAGAGCGGCATCGCCATTGGCAGCCTGTACGCCTGCGGCGGCATTGCGCTAAAAAACCCGCTGATGATGCAGATTCTCGCCGATGTACTCCACCGGCAGATTCACGTGGCCCGCTCCACCCAGGCGGCCGCCCTCGGCAGCGCGATGTTCGGCGCTGTGGCCGCCGGAAAAGACGGCGGCGGATACGACAGCATCGCCGACGCTGCCCGGGAGATGGGCGGCGTCAACGATCGCTCCTACGCCCCCATCCCGGAAAACCTGCCGGTCTACGACGCACTGTACCGGGAATACTCCCGCCTGCACGACGCCTTCGGCCGCGACGAAAACAGCACGATGAAGCGGCTGCGCCGCATTCAGAGCGGGCAGCTCTGACAAAAAACCGCCCGCCGGGCGCTTTTCTCCATTCATCCGCCCAAGGGCGGCCCGAAAAATTTGCCCGCAGAGCACCGTCCAATCCGGTGTTCTGCGGGCAGTTTTCATTTCTGAATTTGGCGGCGGATCAGTCGCCCATGCGCCTGGCGACCTCGCGCAGCACGTCGATGCTCGGGGCGGGAATGCGGCCCAGTCCGTCGGGGCCCACGTTCAGCAGGTAGTTGATGCCGAGGTCCTTCAGGTGCCTGCGGATTCCATACACCTGATCGGCGGACTTCCAGTTCTGATCATAGGCCGAAAAGCCCCAGGTGTCATTGAGCGTCGCCGCGGTCTCATAGAGGCCGTAGGGCGAGGGCTTGAAGCCGTCGATGCTGTTGGCGTCGACCGCGCCCATCTCCGCGGGAATGGTCTCGGGGATCTCGTTGTCGCCAAAGGACACGTAGTCGTAGGCGCCGTTGCCCAGGCGGGAGTTGATCAGGCAGTTCGGCTGATAGCGCTTCACCGCATCATAGATCCGGCGGCTCTGGGCGTCGCTGATGGTCAGGGGCACATCGAACCAGATCAGGCACAGCTCGCCGTAGCCGGTGAGGATCTCCTCCACCTGGGGCATGATCTTGTTCTCGAAGCAGATGGAGAAGTCCTTCTCCGCCTCATTCGGGAAGTCCCAGCTGTTGTCCCAGGTGGTTCCGGAATTTTCCAGATGATTGGACCGGTAGCCGCCGCCGTGGCGCTCGTGCCAGTCCAGATCCTGGGAGTAGTACAGTCCCAGCTTCAGGCCGTGCTTCGCGCAGGCCTCGGCAATCTCGCCGACGACATCGCGTCCAAAGGGCGTCGCGTCCACCACATTGTAGCGGTCCACCCTGGAATGATACATCGCAAAACCATCGTGGTGCTTGCTGGTGACCACCACATACTTCATGCCGCATTCCTTCGCCAGCCGCACCCATGCGTCCGCGTCGAAGAACACGGGGTTGAAGGCCGACGCCAGCTTCTCATACTCCGCGTTGGGAATGCGGAAGTAGGACTGCGCCCATTCGCTGTACAGCCCCACCTTGCGGTCCTGATACTGGCCGCCCAGCAGGGAATAGAGCCCCCAGTGCACCATCATGCCGTACCCGGCATTTTTGAACCATTCGCGATTGTCCATAATTTCTGTCTCCTGTAGCTATTTTTGCGCTTCGATCACCTGCAGCAGCGAGAGCACGGAGCCCACATTGTAGTTGGCAAAGGCGAACAGGCCCGCGCCATCTGCGCCGACGGCCACCGTGAAGGGCCGCCGCAGATCACCCGCGCGCATCAAACGGTGCCATTCTAACACATCCGGCCTGTGCGGCGCAAGCAGCAATTCCACATTTTTCAGAGATTTGACGACAATCTTCAGCTTTTCGTTCTCCGCGCCCGACTGCGAATCGACAAAGATCTTCACCGCAACGCCGCGCGCCTCCAGTTCCGCCTGGACCTCCAGCAGCTCGTTGAAGAAGTGCTCGGTGGGCTCCTGTCCGGGCGCGGTGAAGGCCAGGATGGCGCTGGCGCCCGCAACCGCCTCCGGAAACACCGCTTCGGTTCCATCTTCACGATGGGCATGCAGGGGCGGCAGCTCCGCATAGAGCAGCTTCTCCGGCGTGCGATCCGCGCGCAGCTCCACCTCCACGCGGGCCGATCCGCCGGCAGCGACCTCCGCAGGGAACATCCACCCGTCCACCGCGCCGTCGATCTGTCGGGCGCAGGTCATCACGCGATAGCGCCCGGCGAACACCGGAATCTCCAGTTCGTCCCGAAGCGTCTCGCCATACAGATGCAGCGTGCGGTACGCACCGTTCTCCAGCACGCCCACTGTGAAGTGCGTGCCGTACTGCAGCTCGCGGCCCGAGCGGTTCACCAGCACCAGCTTCGCATCCGCCTGGCGCGCCGGGAACATGGCCCGGTACTCCGCGCCGTCATAGAACTCCTTCTCCCCCGTGGCCGGATTGAGCCGCGCGGCGATGCCCAGCGCGCGGGCACAGGCCACGAACAGCACATCCCGCACCGCAGCGCTGCAGCGTCCGCTGCGAAGCACCGCGCGCAGATCGGGCGTGAGGCTCTCCGGCTCCATCTCGCACAGCGTCAGCCTTTCTTCCAGCGCCGACCAGAGCGCGCGGGCATCCGCAGGGCGATCCGCGCCGAACCACGCCTGCGCTTCCGCGCGCAGGGGAACCAGCATCTCGTTTTGCACGCGGGGACACAGCACGCTTTCCACCCAGATCGGATGCGGATACTGCGCCTTGAACGGCAGCGCGCCGGCGAGGGCATCCTCCAGCATCCCGGCCGTCGCGTCGCCGAAATCCTTCTCCCGGAGGGTGCTCAGCAGCGCCCGCTTGTCCTCGTCGGCATACCCGGGCAGCTCCAGAAAGGACTGGATGGCGGCGTGGTTGCCGCAGGCGCTCTTCAGAAATTCATTGTCCGCGCGGAAGGTCGCCTTGTAGGCCTCGCGAATGGACTCGCACCGGCGAAGCCGCGCCTCATGGGCGGCGGCCACCTCCGGGGTGAAGTCGGCGGGCTGGATCTTCGTCTCGGCCGGCGGGCGCTGATCGAAGGCGGTGGGCGCCTCCAGGGCGGCGGCCGCATCGCCGAAGTCCAGCTCGCAGCGGGTCTGCGCGGCCACGTCCACCATGCGGCACAGGAACCGCTCGCCATCGTGCACATGCAGGTGGAGCGTGCCCAGTCCGGTCAGCAGCGTCGCCTCGCCGTTTTCGTCGGTGATCTGCTCGTTGATGGGATAGAATTCCCCCATGTTCGCCAGCTCGAAGCGCACCTTCAGGCCGGAGCGGGGCGCGCCGTTCTCCGTCACGCGAACGGTCAGCAGCGCGGTCCTGGCGTAGGCGGCGGTGCGGTTGATGATATACGCATTGCCGATGACATTCTCCACGCGCTCGCCCACGGGCGCCACGCCGTAGGCGCGGGTGTGCACCAGCATGGCCTTCGAGGCGGCGGCGGTGAACCAGCCGGAGTTCAGCACCGGCTCCGGCTCGCACGCGCCGAGATAGCGCCAGTCGCCATCCACCCAGGCCTCGACCCAGGCGTGATTGTCGTCGCAGTGCGCCCAGCGGGGCACGTACACCTGCCGGGCGGGAATCCCCACGGAGCGCAGCGCGGACACCAGCAGCGTGGACTCCTCGCCGCAGCGGCCGTAGGTGCGGCGCACGGTGGTCAGCGCGCTGGCCGTGCGGCCATCGGTGGACTGATAGGTCGCCTTCTCATAGCACCAGCAGTTGACCTCCCGGACGGCCTGCTCCATCGTCTTCCCGGAGATTCGCTCCGAAAGCTCGGCCCAGATCGGGCCCTGATAGAACTCGAAGTTCTCGTTGTTCACCCGCGGAAACAGCACGAACGCCTTGAACACCGCCTCCGGGATGGTCTCTCCCCAGGCCACCGCAGCGCGCACATGCCGCGCGTGGCGAACGACCTGAAGCAGCGTCTCCTCATCCAGGGCAATCCGGTCCGCCTCGGGCAGCGCGCCCAGGAGGTACAGCAGATCCTCGCGCTCCGCGGCAGTCGCCGCGGCTTTCCCATTTTGGCTCATGGTAATCCTCCCAAAAATGGGGCGCTGGTTTTCACGCCAACGCCCCAAATTCTAAAACCTGTGCTTATTTGTACTGCGCATCGTACGCATTCTGATAGATCTCGACCAGCTGGGACAGGCCCTGCGCCTCGAGGTCCGCCAGGAATGCATCGTAATCGGTCTCAACGGACTTGGTGCCGTTGAAGAAGGCGATCATGCCCTCCTTGATGGTGGTGCTCAGGTTCGCCTTGAGCACGGACATGGTCTCGTTCTCCTCATCGGTGAACTTCAGGTTGGGCATGGCCTGCTCGTCCTTGGTGTAGGGCTTGTAGTCCTGAGTGACCTGATACAGCAGGGTCTCCAGGCCGTCGGCGCTGTAGAGGTCGACGTTGGGATCGGAAGGCTCGCCCAGGCGGAACTTCGCGTCGCGATAGGAGATGGTCATCTGCAGCACGCTGTAGCTCTGGGGCTCGCTCTCCTGCCAGGGAGTCAGCAGCTTGAACAGGGCGGGCTCGCCGTTGATGCCGACGGCGTCGGGATCCGCGTCGGTCCACTGCTCGCCGTACACGCCGTAGTAGCCGCGCATGGTGGCCGCGTAGGAGTACAGCAGGTCGCCCAGCTTGAAGGCCTCCACGGGATGCTCGCAGTCCGCGGAGATGGTGTAGCCGTTGCCGCCAACGCTGTCATAGGGATAGGAGATGGCGTTGGTGTAGCCGTCGGGGCCGGCCACGGGCAGCACGGGGCGATAGTTGCGATAGATATCGCTGCCCAGGTTGCAGAACAGGATGTAGCCGCCGGAGCAGGCGCCGAGGCGGTCGCTCTCCGCGATCTGGGTCAGGGCCGCCAGATCCTGGGTGAAGGAGCCGACGTAGATCAGGCCCTCGTCGACCAGCTTGCGGACGTACTCAACGCCCTGCTTGAAGGAATCCAGCGCGAAGGGAGTGGACACGGTGTCGCCGTCCATGTACATGCCGAAGGCAGAGCTGTCGGTGGTGACGGTGGTGTCCAGATCCAGGGTGTAGTAGCAGAAGGCGTTCATGATGGGGTTCTCGACGTTGGTGTACCAGCCGTCCTTGTAGTCGCCGGCCAGCGGGATTTCGTCGGTGGGATCGCCGTTGCCGTTGGCGTCCTGATCGCGGAAGGCCACCAGCACGTCATACAGCTCGTCCAGGGTGGTGGGCATTTCGAGGCCCAGGTTGTCCAGCCAGGCCTGGTTGATCCAGAACTTGCGGGGCGCGGTGCAGTGGAAGCACTCGTTGACCACGGGCAGGGAATAGATGTTGCCGTCCAGCTGGGTGATGAGGCCCTCGGTGCCGGGGAACTCCTCGAACATCTTCTTGGTGAAGGTGCCGTGCTCGGCGATCAGGTCGTTCAGGGGCAGGAACATGCCCTCGTCCACGCCGAAGCGGCTGATCATGGCGTCGGTCATGCCGCAGCTGAGGAAGACGTCGGGATAGTTGCCGGAGTTCAGGATCAGACCGAGCTTTTCGGCGCGGCCCTCATAGGGGATCAGCTCGAAGGTGAGATCCACGTTGGTGACTTCCTCGAGCCACTTCACGAATTCGTTGTCCTCCCAGCTGGAGATGGACGCGTGGTCCGTGACGGCGATCTTCAGGGTGATGTCGCCGAAGTTCTCGCAGAGCTTGTAATCGGAGAGATCCTCGTCATGCTCCCACTGGGGTTCCCAGGCCAGCGCGACGCTCGCGCAGCTCAGCAGCAGCATCAGCGCCAGCGAAAGGCTGAGCAGCTTCTTCAGAAAGGTCTTTCTCATTTTGTGTTCCTCCTCGTTTATTCTATTCCACATGCCGCGCATGTTGAATACTGCGATCAGCCCTTGACCGAGCCGACCATGATGCCCTTGACGAAGTACTTCTGCACGAACGGATACAGCACCAGCAGCGGCGCGCTGGACACCACGATGATGGCGTACTTCAGCAGATTGCTCATGCCCTGGCGGGAGGCCATGTCGCGCAGGTCGGCCACGGTGCTCATATCCATCTGGTTCAGAATCAGGATGTTGCGCAGCACCACCTGCAACGGGAACTTGTTCTTGTCCGACAGATAGATGAAGGCGTCGAAGTAGCTGTTCCAGATGCCGACCGCGCAGTACAGCGCGACCACCGCGATGATCGGGCCGGACAGCGGAATGGCGATGGACACCAGCTGGCGGAAGACGGAGCAGCCGTCCATGCCGCTGGCCTCGAACAGTTCCTCGGGGATGGAATTCTCGAAGTAGGAGCGCATCAGGATGACGTACCAGGCGTTCATGGCGTTGGGGATGATCAGCGCCCAGATGGTGTCCAGCCAGCCCAGGCCGTTGATCAGCAGGTAGTTCGGGATCAGGCCCGCGTTGAACAGCATGGTGAACAGCACCAGTCCGCTGACGACGCCGCGGCCGTAGAAGTCCTTGCGGGACAGGCAGAAGGCGCACAGCGTGGTGAGCACCAGATTCACACCGGTGCCCAGCACCGTGTAAATCGCGGAGTTCACATAGCCGGTCATGATGGAATCGTAGGTGAAGACCGCCTCATAGGCCTTCAGTGAGGGCTCCACAGGCAGCAGCCAGACCCTGCCCGCCATGACCGCGTCGGTGGAGGAGAAGGATGCGCTGACCACGTAAATCAGCGGGTAGGCCACCACGCCGATGGCCAGCAGGAGCAGCAGTGTGGCGCAAATGTCGAACAGCGTATCGTCCCAACGCTGATGGACGCGCGTCTTGTGCTGGTTGATGTGCAGCTTGTTTGCCGCGGCATTGTTCTGCGTCGACATGACCATCCCTCCTTTACAGTACGCTGACCTTGCTGAACCGCTTGGAAATGGTATTCACCAGCACCAGCATGAACAGGTTCACAAGGGAGTTGAACAGGCCGACCGCCGTAGAGAAGCTGTAGTTGAAGTTGACCAGACCCAGCTTGTACACGTAGGTCGAAATGACCTCGGACACCGGCGTGTTGATGCTGTTCTGCATCAGGTAGATCTTCTCAAAGCCAATGGAGAGAATGCTGCCCGTGTTCAGGATGAACAGCGTGATGATCGTGGGGGCGATATAGGGGATATCGATGCTGATGATGCGGCGCAGCTTGCTGGCGCCGTCCACCTTCGCGGCCTCATACAGTTCCATCGGCACGCCGGTGAGCGCGGCCAGATAGACGATTGCGTTGTAGCCCATCGTCTGCCACACGCCCGTCCAGACGTACAGCGAGCGGAAGTACGAAACCTCGCCCATGAAGTTCACCGGCTGTCCGCCCAGCTGGACGAGAATCTGGTTGATGAATCCGGAGGAGATGTCCGTGAACTGGATGATCATCGAGACCAGAACCACCGTGGAGATGAAGTAGGGCATGTAGGTGATCATCTGGGTGAACTTCTTGAACTTCGTGGACCGGCACTCGTTCAGGCAGATCGCCAGAATGATCGGGATCGGGAAGTTCGCGATCAGGCTGTACACGCTCAGGATGAACGTGTTCTTGATGATCGTGCCCGCCGTTGCCGAGCTGAAGAAGATCTGGAAATGCTTCAATCCCACCCAGGGGCTTCCCCAGATGCCGCCGCGAACCTTGAAGTCCTTGAACGCGATCTGGATGCCCAGCATCGGGTAATACCTGAACACCAGCAGGTAGATCAGCGGCGGGAGAATCAATACATAGTAGGGAAGACTTTTCTTGATTCTCTTTCCGACGCTCGGCTTCACCATCATGCCCGCCGGCATGCGGGTGTTCTTCTGACTGCCACCCATACCTTCCGCCTCCATTTGCTGAATATATTTTCCTCTGGAAATTATTATACACGCAGATAACACATTTGGCAATACCAAAAATTTACACAAGGCTTTATTTAACAATTGCATCACCAAATTATTCCCATTTTCGCCGTCTGTATTTTTTATTTCCCATCGCATTGGTGCATTTTATTTTCCGGATGAAAGTAAATATTGCTTTTTCATAGGTGCTGTGCTATAATTGAAGCGGAACCAGCCCAACATCTGCCATGCGGAAGGATCGTATTATGAGATTTCCCTCCAACCTGGATCAAGCCTATATCAAACAGCACAACATCCAGAGCGTGCTGTCCGTTCTGGAGCACTTCCAGCCCCTTTCGCGCACGGATCTCGCGCGCATCACCGAGATGAGTCCCACCAGCGTCACCCGAATCGTCGGCGCGCTGCTCTCCCTCGGCCTGGTGGACGAGGCCAGCGTCTCCGCCACCGCCGGCCGAGGCCGCCGCGCCGTCAATCTGAACACCCGGCCGGACGGCATCTACACCCTGGGATTTCACATCGAGACCTATAAGATGCGGATGTGCCTGCTCAACTTCGACAACCGCGCCTGCTTCACCTCCAGCGCGCCGCTGCCCGAGGGCACGGCCACGCCGGAGGAGCTGGCCCGGGCCGCCCGGGCGCTGTCCGGGCAGATTCCCCCCGCGCTGCTGCCCGACGCCGCGCGCCTGAAGGCCGTGGGCATCGGCGTGTCCGGGCGCGTGGAGCCCTCCCGGGGCACCGTTGTCCGCTCCGAAGCGCTGAACTGGACGGACGTGCGCTTAAGCCGCGCCTTCGAGCGCGCCTTCGGCCTACCCGCGCGCATCGAAAACGACGTGAAATCCTGCCTCACCTGGGAGCGGGTCTACCGCGCGCTGCCCGACGACCTGGACGTGGCCTATCTGTACATCGGCCGCGCAGGCATCGGCTTCGCGAACACCTCCAACAGCGCCATCGTGCGCGGCAAGAGCAGCGGCGCCGGCGAGATTGAAAACCTGCAGCTGACACCGGGCGACGGGCTGGACCGTCACCTGATGGAGAAGAGCATGGTGTCCCGGGCGCAGAAGGTGGACGCCACCGTGCGCTCCCTGCAGGACATTCTGACCGCGTACAGCATGGAGCTCCCCTGGGCGAGAATGCTGCTCAAGGACTTTTCCGACTCCCTCGGAATGCTGGTGCGCCTGATTCAGGGGCTGCTGGATCCCCACCTCATCATTCTCGGCGGCGACGTGCCCGAAACGCTGATGCAAACGCCGGAGCTGCTGCCCGTGGATTCCTTCACCCTGGGCGAGCACTTCGAGGATTCCTGCGCGCTGGGCGCGGCGGTGATCGCCATGCGCGAGGCCGTCCACACGCTGATCGGCAGCGCGCTGGGCGAGTGAACCTCAAAGGAGCAACCGATGTTTGGCAAGAAAGCAAAGCAGAAGGCCGTCTACCGGCTGACTCTCTTCGGCGCCGACGGCAAGGCGCTGCGGGCGCTGCCCCTTCAGACGCTGCAGCTGCCCGAGCCCGTCGTGCTGGAGCTGAGCGAACTGTATTTCAACGACCCGGAGCCGTGCCACATCCACCGCGCCGCCGTGCACAAGCGCGCCGTGATGGAGCTCATGGAGCGCTGTCCGGTGGGCGAGCGCGTCCCCCTGGAGAAGCTGACCGCGCTTCAGCGGCGGTACTTCTCCGATCCTGCGGTCGCCTTTTTGTGCGTCGGGGAGGAATCGTCATGAGCCGGCGCGCAGTCCGTGCGGCGCTGCTCCTCCTGCTGTGCCTCCTGGTTCTCCCGGGAGCGCTGGCCGAGGACAGGCACACCGTACTCTATTTTTATGAAAACTACTGTGAGTCCTGTACCCCCGAGGAGGACTTTGCCGAAATTTTCCGCAGTCTGACCGGGCTGGATCTGGCGGACTGCGATTACTCCGCCTACAACGCCGTGCGCGAAAGCGGCAAGGCGCAGCTCAGCGCCACCCTGGAGGCGCTGGGACTGGAATCGGCCGCTCTGCCGCTGACGGTGGTGGACGGCGTGGCCTATCAGGGGGCGGACGAGCTGGAATCCCGGCTGCCCGAGCGCGCCCTCGAATGGGGCGGCTCCACCGACAGCGCCATCGTCTATCTGTACGTTCCGGCCTGCGAAAGCTGCGCCCGCGCGGAGGCGGTGCTGGAATCCCTGCCGGAGACGGTGACCCTCCAGCGCGGCAGCTATGCCATTGAATCCGCCGTGACCGTGGAGCGCATCGACGCCAGCGCCCATTCCGCACTGGCCGACGCGCTGTTTCAGGCCTATGGGGTGCCGGACGAGCGCCGCGTGACGCCCATCGCCTTCTTCGCGGACCGCTACCTCTCCGGAGCGGACGCCATCGAAGCGTCGCTGGCGGAGATGGTCCGGCTGGGCTGGGCCGCCGGCGGCGTACAGCTCCCTGCCGAGGCCGAAGCGGAGGAAACCGCCCCCGCCGCGCTCACGTTACTGGGCACGCTCGGTGCCGGACTGGTGGGCGGACTGAACACCTGCGCGCTGTCGATGCTGCTGCTGTTTCTGTCCATCGTGCTGGAGGTGCGCGGACATGCGGGCGGCTATGTGGTGTGCTTTCTGGCGTCGAAATTTATCTGCTATCTGCTCATCGGCTTCGCGCTGCTGGGCGTTCTCCAGCAGTTCAGCCCCCACTGGCTGCAGCCGCTGGCGCGGGGACTGCTGACTGTCATCGGCGGCGCGCTGGCGGTGGTCAACCTGTGGGACGCGGTGCAGGCGCGCCGGGAGAACTACGGCAGGATCCGCAACCAGCTGCCCTCCCGGATGCGTCGCGGGCTGCATCGCGCCATCCGCGCGCTGACCCGGCGGCGGGTACTCGCGCCCGCGACGGTCGCGCTGGGCTTCATCGTCGCGCTGGGCGAATTTCTGTGCGCGGGACAGCTGTATCTGATGCGGCTGCTGGCCGCACTCCAGTCGGGGGAGAGCGCGCCGATGCTCAATCTGGTGCTGTACTGCCTGGCCTTTCTCGCGCCGTCGGCGCTGCTCAGCGGGCTGATTCTGCGCGGAAGATCCCAGATGGAGGTCTCCGAATTTCTGGCCGGGCACATGGCCGCCGTCAAGCTGGTCACCGCCGCGGCAATGCTGGCTCTGATCCTCGCAGCATGGTTGCTGTAAAAATATAAATAAGTAGAAAATCTATGCGGACCAAGGAGGGTATAACCCATGAAGAAATTCCTGCTGGAAGTCTGCTGCGGCAGCGTTGAGGACGTGCTGCAGGCAGTCCAGGGCGGCGCAGACCGCGTCGAGCTGAATTCCTGTCTCTTCCACGGCGGACTCACGCCGTCCATCGGCGAGCTGATCGTGGCCAAGCAGATGGTTTCCATCCCGGTCATGACCATGGTGCGCCCCCGCCAGGGCGGTTTCTGCTATACCGACGCCGAATTCCGCACCGCCATGGCGGACGCGGAGCAACTGCTGGTCAACGGCTCCGATGGCCTCGTGTTCGGCTTCCTGAAGGAAGACGGCACGCTGGACGTGGAGCGCTGCAGGCAGATCATCGCGCTGGCCGGCGACAAAACCAAGGTCTTCCACCGCGCCATCGACGTGGCCTCCGACTGGAGGCAAATGCTGGGCCAGCTGATCGAGCTGGGCGTCGACCGCGTGCTGACCAGCGGCCTGGCGCCGGACGTGTTCTACGGCATCGACGTCATCAGGGAGATGATCGATTTCGCCGAGGGCCGCATCCAGATCCTGCCGGGCGCCGGCGTGAACCTCAAGAACATCGACAAGATCATCGAGTTTACCGGCTGCGACCAGATCCACGTGGCCCGCTTCATGTCCCGCATCGACCCCTCCACCGCCAACAACCGCGACATCTTCTACGGCGGCGCGCTCTATCCCCCGGAGGATCGCTACGACGTGATCGACGGCAGCTACATCGCCCAGATCCGCACCCATTGCTAAGGCTCCACCGATTGATCAAGGAGGCACTTCAACCCATGAGCAGCTATGTCACTCGCAAAACGCCCGGAGATACCGCATGGTTCACCCACGATCGCTTTGGCATGTTCATTCATTGGGGACTGTATTCCATGCCCGCCCGCCACGAATGGGTGAAGAACTACGAGGAGATTCCCGAAGAGCACTACGACAAGTACTTCAAGTACTTCAACCCCGATCTCTTCGACGCCCGCGATTGGGCGCGCCAGGCCAAGGCCGCCGGCATGAAGTACGCCGTGCTCACCACGAAGCACCACGAGGGCTTCTGCATGTGGGACACGCAGTACACCGACTACAAGTGCACCAACACCCCCGCGGGGCGCGATCTGGTGCGCGAATACGTGGACGCCTTCCGCGCCGAGGGGCTGCACGTCGGCTTCTATTATTCGCTGATCGACTGGCACCACCCGGAGTTCCCCATCGACATGCTCCACCCCCGCCGGGACGATCCCGATGCCTATGAGCAGAGCAAGGGCCGCGATATGCACAAGTACGCCCAGTACATGCGCGACCAGGTGACCGAGCTTCTGACCAACTACGGCAAGATCGACGTGCTCTGGTTCGACTTCTCCTATTCGGGCCGCACCGAGACCGGCGACAAGGCCTGGATGAAGGGCAAGGGCAAGGACGACTGGGAGGCCGAGGAGCTCATCGCCCTCGCCCGCCGGCTCCAGCCCGGCATCATCATCGACAACCGCACCGAGATCGAGCAGGATCTCTGGACGCCCGAGCAGTTCCAGCCCATCGAGTGGGTCCGCCACAAGGAGACCGGCGAGCTGGTGACCTGGGAGGCCTGCCAGACCTTCTCCGGCTCCTGGGGCTATTTCCGCGATGAGCAGACCTGGAAGAGCCCCGAGATGCTCATCCGCATGCTGGTGAACACCGTGTCCATCGGCGGCAACCTGCTGATGAACGTGGGCCCCACCTCCCGCGGCTATCTCGACGATCGCGCCGAGAAGGCGCTGAAGGTCTATGCCGACTGGATGAAGTACAACAGCCGCTCCATCTACGGCTGCACCCAGGCCGAGCCCGAGTTCAAGGCCCCCGCCGACTGCCGCTTCACCCAGAGCGAGGACGGCAAGCGGCTGTACGTGCACCTGTTCGCCTATCCCTTCGCCCACCTGCAGCTGCCCGGCCTGGGCGGCAAGGTGGACTATGCCCAGTTCCTGCACGACGGAAGCGAGCTGCGCTTTACCGACGGCAAGCTGGAGCACTTCGGCGAGGCGCTCCCGGAGAGCGACGACCTGCTGGTGCTGTATCTGCCCCCGGTCAAGCCCAATACGCCGGTGCCGGTCATCGAGCTGTTCCTGAAATAAAACCGCAGGCGCCCGCGATCCCATGGGATCGCGGGCGCCTTTTGCGCGGGCTCTACGCATTGAACTGCGAAAACGAATCGGCCCTCGTCACGCTGTCCACGTGAATATAGACGTCCATGAAGGTGGCCTCCCCCCGCCGGTATACGTGCTCAAAGCAGCTGACGGCATTCTCCTGCGGCTTTTCCCTGAAGTTGTTCGCCTCCAGATATTCCATGATGCGCCTGTATGCATTCGGAATCCGTTCGAAGGGCTGCTCGAAGGGCTCCGTGATGGTGATGACCGCGTAATCGGCCTCCCGATTTTCGCAGTACTCCACGCCCGGACATCCCGCGGTGAAGCCTTCGGGGAGGACACACGCGGCGACATAGCCCCTGAGTCCAAACCGGCTCTGCTGCTCCTGCGTCACGAAGGGGAAGTCCCATCCGATCATCTTCACCTCCGGGCAGACCGACAGCAGCCCGCTGTTCCGCGCCCAGTTCTGCATATAGGCGCCGGCGTCGTCCTCCGGGTTCGGCGAAATGATCACATAGCGCGCCATCCGGAACGCGGGCACCCGCCGGATCGAAATTTCGGAATAGATCTCCCGCTGCGCCGACATCTCCTCCCGCACCAGCGCGTCCAGCTTGCAGACGAACAGCTCGCACATCTCCTGCAGCTTGGAAAGCTCCGGCGTCACCTCGTCCCGCTCCCATCGCGAAACCGTCTGCCGGGAAACGGCCATTCTCTCCGCGAACTGCTCCTGCGTGATTCCCTTCTGCTTTCTCAAATACTGTATATTCCTTCCCAGACTCATCCAGCGTCATCTCCGATCCTTCATTTATCGCTCCACCGAATCCATTATGACACATTGAATGCGGCAGGTACACCACCCGGCGCGCGCTTTTCCGCGGACGAATGCAACCCTGCGGTTTGCATCCGTCCGCGCAGCGCGTCCAAAAACAGCAGAGGAGAAGGCGATCGCTGTCGTCTCTCCTCTGTGCGGAATGTCTGTTCAGTTCAGGGTTCCGGGCACATATTCCGGCGGTACGCATTCCGTGCAGCGCTTGTAGCCCAGGTAATACGCCTCATACACGGTCAGCTTCTGCGCGCTCTCATAGGCGTAGCGGCACTCGGAGGTGTGATAATAGGTGCCGTTGATCATCGCGTAGACATACTCGACGCTCTGGTCCTCGTCCTGCGCGAAGACCGACTGGCTCACCGGCGCGACATAGCCCGTCACCGTGGCGGTCGGCAGCTCGGGGCCGTAGATCTCGGCCGAGGGCTCCCGGCCCACCAGCTCAATGCCCCCGTTCACCCGGGCGTCCGGGGAGGGCAGCAGCGCCACGATCAGCACCATGCAGATCACGGCCAGGCCGGTCAGGCAATAGCGCGCGCTGTTGGACCACCGCGTGCGCCACACCAGGAAGATTCCCAGCGGGGGAATCAGAATCGACATCATGACGGACAGGATCCTGCGGAATCCGACACGCCTTCTGCGGTTTCGCGCCGGCTTGCGGCTCTGCATGTCCATCACTTCCTTCGTGCGACAAAATATGACAAAATCATGCCATGGGATTCTATTTTACCCGCTTTTCTGTCGATAGTAAAGGCATCGGCGGATAGTTTATCATTTTGTCTGTTTCATGCAATATTTGAAATATTTCCGCAATATGTAAAAAGAGGGATTCCCTCCGTCTCCCGCTCGCGCCGGGGGAAAAATACAGGTTTGCGGCCGATGAAGAACATTTTCGCGCAAAAACTTGACAAGTCTGCACGGCGAATGCTATAATCTGCATATTATCCTGCTCCTTTTCGTATTTTAAGACAGAGGTGAAACCTTTGAACGCCTACGAGGTTTTGAACGTTCCGCCCACGGCGACGCGCGACGAAATCCGGTCGCGGTACCGCGCGCTGGCCCGCCGCTGGCACCCGGACCGCTTCATGGAAGGACCCGAGCGCGACTGGGCCAACGAAAAGATGGCCGAGATCAACGCGGCTTACAGCGCCTGCCTGCAGGATTCCCGCCGCGGCGCGTCCGACGAGAGCGATCAGACGCAGCTCGCCCGCATCGAGGAGCTGATCAGCGTCGGCCAGTATCCCGCAGCCCGGCGCATGCTGATGAGCATCGCCACCCGCTGTGCGGAGTGGAACTACCTGTTCGGCGCGGTGCTGATGAAGACCTGCGACGTGCAGAAGGCGCTGATCTATTTAAGCGTCGCCGCCCACCAGCAGCCCGACAACGCCAAGTACGCCCGCGCGCTGAAGGAAGCGCAGAGCACCCAGCAGAGCGCAAAGCGGGGCTTCTCCGCCCTGCTGCGCCGCCGCTGACCGGCAGACAGCCGTCCGAAATGCTTCGGGCGGCGTTTTTTCTGCCCAAACCGCCTTCATCAGCGTGTCGGAGGCGCGTTTTTTGCCGCAGAATTCTGTTTTACCATATTGCCACTTTTGTTAAACCGTGTTATAATGAATCGAAATTTTGAGAAGAGGGAGTCCTTTCACATGAAGAACCGCATCCTTTCCCTTCTGCTGGTCGTCCTGCTCGCGATCGGCACGTTCGCCTGCGCCGCTTCCGCCGAAGAGGCGAGCGCCATCAATCTGTATGACACCAGCCTGACCGTGGGCGGCAAGACCTACACCTTCCCCATTTCCGTGGCCGATCTGACCGCAATGGGCGTGAGCGTTCCCGATGTCACCGGCCTGACCGAGGGCAAGTATTACTACGACGTGCCCGTGGACGACGGCCGCAACGCCTTCTCCGTGCGCGTGGACTACGTCACTACCACCGAGGATCCCTTCTGGGCCACCGGCGTCAATCTGAACAGCGACAAGCATGCCGGCCAGTCCGTCGGCGGCCTGGTGCTGGGCGAGACCACGATGAAGGACGTCGTGGACGCCTGGGGCCCGGACGAATACGGCTACACCTTCGAAAGAGATTACCTCACCTATTTCACCTTCGGCAACCACTACAGCTGGCACCTGTACTTTGAAAGCGCCAGCGAAAACGCGAAGCTGACCCGGCTGACCATGGACAACGATCTGGTCACCGACTACGGCGTTGTGGACACCTCCAAGACCGGCGTTCAGGAGGAGAACCTGCCCGATCCGGCCAGCCTGCCCTTCGATTCCTACATTCTGGACGGCAAGCTCTATCAGAAGGGCGCGACCGTGCAGGATCTGCTGGACAACGGCTGGGTGCTGCCCGCCGATCATCCGGCGGACACCGCCGTGGAAGGCAGCGGCTTCCACCTGGTTAGCGGAGACCGCATGTACATGTACAACGGCGTCGGCCTGATTTACGTGGGTGCGTTCAACTACGGCGGCGAGGAATGCACGCTGGCCGAGTGCGCCATCAACCGGATCAAAGCCTCCGTCCGCCAGAACGGCCCTCTGCTCTGCGCCGACGGCATCCAGCCCGGCGTGACCACGCTGAGCGAGGCTGCCGCCACCCTGGGCACTCCCTCCAAGGACAGCACCTACGAAAACGGCGTGCGCACCGTGGAGTTCGAGGTGCTCAACGGCGTGACCTACGAGCTGACCGTGGACGCGGACGAGCGGGTCACCGCCATCGCCATCGGAGGCCTGCAGGGCTGATCCTTTCCCTTTTCCACAGACCGAGGAGGAGAACCGCCGGTTCTCCTCCTTTTTCGGCCGCGAACGTTAAAATCCCATGCAGTCCTTTACAACGCGGCCGAAAGCGGCTATAATAATGGAGCAATCATCTGCCTTGACGAGGAATGCCCGGGAAACGCCGAAGCGCAGCGAGCCGGAGTATGGTGCAAGTCCGGACGGAAGCATCCGCGGGGAATCGCCTCTGAGCAGCGAACCGAACGTCATCCGATCAGTAGGCTTCGCCGGGATCGCCCGTTACAGCGAGACAAGTGGGCATATATCCGAATATATGTCAATTTGGGTGGTACCGCGAAGATCTTCGTCCCATTGCCATGGGAACGAGGATTCTTTTTTACCCCGACGACGACTTTGGAGGAATCTGGAATGTTTGAGAAAGTTTCCACCTCGATGGACTTCCTCGCCCGCGAAAAGGAAGTTCTGAAGTTCTGGAAGGACAACAACATCTTCAAAAAGTCCGTGGACCTGCGCAAGGGCCAGGACACGTTCACCTTCTTCGACGGCCCGCCGACCGCCAACGGCAAGCCCCACATCGGCCACATCGAGACCCGCGCCATCAAGGACCTGATCCCGCGCTATCAGACCATGAAGGGCAAGAACGTGCTGCGCAAGGCCGGCTGGGACACCCACGGCCTGCCCGTGGAGCTGGAGGTCGAAAAGCTGCTCGGCCTGGACGGCAAGGAGCAGATCGAGGCCTATGGCCTGGAGCCGTTCATCAAGAAGTGCAAGGAATCCGTCTGGAAGTACAAGGGCATGTGGGAGGAGATGTCCGACCGCGTGGGCTTCTGGTGCGACATGGAGAACCCCTACGTCACCTATGAGGACAACTACATCGAATCCGAATGGTGGTCCCTGAAGGAGATCAGCAAGAAGGGCCTGCTCTACAAGGGCCACAAGATCGTGCCCTACTGCCCCCGCTGCGGCACCGCGCTGTCCAGCCACGAGGTCTCCCAGGGCTACAAGACCGTGAAGGAGCGCTCCGCCGTGGTGCGCTTCAAGGTCGTGGGCGAGGAAAACACCTTCTTCTACGCCTGGACCACCACCCCCTGGACGCTGCCCAGCAACGTCGCCCTCTGCGTCAACCCCGACGAGACCTACGCGAGGTTCGACTTCGAGGGCCGCACCGTCATCATGGGCGACGCCCTGATCGAAAAGGTGCTGGGCGAGGGCGCCGAGGTCGCCAATAAGACCACCTTCCCCGGCCGCGATCTGGTGGGCATGAGGTATGAGCCGCTGTTCGACTTCCAGCGCGCCGCGCTGGGCAACGTGCCCAACGCTGCCAACGCCTGGCAGGTCATCGCCGACGGCTACGTCACCATGTCCGACGGTACCGGCATCGTGCACATCGCCCCCGCGTTCGGCGAGGACGACGCCCGCGTGGGCCGCGCCTACGACATCCCCATGCTCCAGCTGGTCACCCCCAAGGGCGAGATGAGCCCCGAGACCCCCTGGGCCGGCACCTTCGTGAAGAAGGCCGATCCCATCATCCTCAAACAGCTGGACGAGGAAGGCAAGCTGGTCTCCGCGCCGGTGTTCGAGCACGACTATCCCTTCTGCTGGCGCTGCGACACGCCGCTGATCTACTACGCCCGCGGCGGCTGGTTCATCAAGATGACCGCGCTGCACGATTCTCTGATGGCCAACAACCAGACCATCAACTGGATGCCCGAGAACATCAAGGACGGCCGCTTCGGCAACTTCCTGGACAACGTCATCGACTGGGCGCTGTCCCGCGAGCGCTACTGGGGCACGCCGCTGCCGGTGTGGGTCTGCGAATGCGGCCATCAGCACGTGATCGGCTCCCGCCAGGAGCTGATCGAGCTGGGCGACAATGTCGACCCCAACATCGAGCTGCACCGCCCCTATATCGACGCCGTCACCATCACCTGCCCGAAGTGCGGCAAAAAGATGCACCGCACGCCGGAGGTCATCGACTGCTGGTACGATTCCGGCTCCATGCCCTTCGCCCAGTGGCACTATCCCTTTGAGAACAAGGAGATCTTCGAGCAGCGCTTCCCCGCGGACTTCATCTCCGAGGCCATCGACCAGACCCGCGGCTGGTTCTACTCGCTGATCGCCATCGGCACGCTGGTCTTCGGCCAGAGCCCCTACAAGAACTGCCTGGTCATGGGCCACGTTCAGGACGCCGAGGGCCGCAAGATGAGCAAGCACATCGGCAACGTGGTGGATCCGTGGGAGGTTCTGGACAAGCAGGGCGCGGACGCCGTGCGCTGGTACTTCTACGCCTCCGGCTCCCCGTGGCTGCCCACCCGCTTCTCCGGCGAGCTGGTCAGCGAGCTGCAGAGCAAGTTCATGGGCACGCTGTGGAACACCTACGCCTTCTTCACCATGTACGCCGCCATCGACGACTACAAGCCCGCCGAACACAAAGCCGATCCCGCCGACTTCACGCTGATGGACAAGTGGGCGCTCTCCAAGCTGAACTCGCTGGTCAGGTTTGTGGACGAGGGGCTGTCCGAGTACAAGATCACCGAGACCGCCCGCGCCATCCAGAGCTTCGTGGACGAGCTGTCCAACTGGTACGTCCGCCTGAGCAAGCAGCGCTTCTGGGGCAAGGACTGGACCGGCGACAAGAAGGCCGCCTATGAGACGCTGTACACCGTGCTGGTCACGCTGTCCAAGATCGCCGCACCCTACATCCCGTTCATGACCGAGAGCATGTACCGGAATCTGGTGGCCGCCAACGTTCCCGGCGCGCCGGAATCCGTCCACCTGTGCGATTTCCCCGGCTATGACGAGACCCTGATCGACGCCGATCTGGAAGCCCAGATGGAGGAGGTCATGGCCGCCGTTCAGCTGGGCCGCGCCTGCCGCAGCACCGCGAACATCAAGGTCCGCCAGGCCCTGAGCACGCTCTATGTCAAGGGCGCGACGCTCTCCGACGAGTGCGCCGGGCTCATCAAGAGCGAGCTCAACGTCGAAGAGGTCAAATTCATCTCCGACGCCCGCGCCTTTACCACCTATCAGATCAAGCCCCAGATGCGCACCCTCGGCCCGCGCTACGGCAAGCTCCTGGGCAAGATCGGCGCGCACCTCAAGGAGGTCGACGGCAACGAGTTCGTCGACGCCTTCGACCGCGGCGAAACCGTGAAGTTCGACATCGACGGCACCACCGTCGAGCTGTCCCGCGACGACTGCCTCATCTCCCCCGCCCAGAAGCCCGGCTTCGTCGCCGAGTCCGAGCGCGATATGACCGTCGTCATCGACACCAACCTCACCCCCGAGCTCATCGAAAAGGGCTTCGTCCGCGAGGTCATCTCCAAGCTGCAAACCATGCGCAAGGAGGCCGGCTTCGACGTCGTCGACCGCATCTCCGTCACCTACGCCACCACCGATACCCTCGCCCCCGTCATCGCGAAGAGCGCCGATGCCATCGCCGACGCCGTCCTCGCCACCTCCATCACCGCCGCCCCCGCCCCCGCCTCCGCCTACGCCAAGTCCTGGAACATCAACGGCGAAAAGGCCGAGCTGAGCGTGGAGAAGAACGGATAAGAGACACGGGAGAGTCACGGGAGAATCACGGGAGTTTTTGCGGGGGAGGGATTTCTTTGGAAAAAGAAATCCCTCCCCCGCGCCCCTCCAAAGAAACCAATCGATAAGGATTTTGCTTGAAGAAGCGCTTTGTTCCTCTTACGGGCGAAATCGAGCCGAACGGCGGCTCGATTTCGCGTTTTGGGGGAACAGCCTCAACGAAAGTTCTCTTCAGGCCAAGCCGCCCCAACACCCCCACCAGCATCCCACCCCGAACTCCCCTCCCCCTTTGAAGGATTTCCACCACGGAAATCCTTCAAACGATCCACCCCTCCAAAAAAACATCGCGGCCTGCATGCAGGCCGCAATCGGTTTTTCTGGGAGGGGCGCGGGGAGGGTCTCTTTTTCTCTAAAAAGAGGCCCTCCCCGCAAAACCCCCGTGTTCCCCACGTTCCCCGCGTTACTCCGCGGTGATGTACTTGTCGATGATGGTTTGGACGGTGCCGTCGGCGAGGAGCTCTTCGAGGGCGGCGTTGAAGGAATCGTAGAGGGGGGATTCCTTGGCGAAGCAGATGGCGTAGTCCTCGAGGGCATAGGCGGTATCGAGGATGGAGAGGCCCTCGTTGGCGGCGACGAAGCTGATGGCGACCTGGTCGTCGATGATGACGCAGTCGACCTTGCCGGACTTCAGGGCGACGACGGCGTCGGGGGCCTTGTTGAAGCGCTCGACGGAGTGCTTGAGGCCGTTGGCGTCGATATCGTCGGTGATATAGAGGTCACCGGTGGTGCCGATCTGCACGCCGATTTTGAACTCGTTGTCGGCATTGAACAGGTCGTCGACGGAGGTGATGGCGCTGCCGTCGGGCACGATGACGGACTGCTTGGCCGTGGTGTAGGTGGTGGAGAAGTCGACGGACTGCTTGCGCTCCTCGGTGACGGTGAAGCCGGACATGCCGAAGTCCACCTTGCCGGAGACGACGGCCGCGATGATGGAATCGAACTGCATATCCTCGATCTCCAGCTCGTAGCCCAGCTTGTCGGCCACGGCCTGGGCGATCTCGACGTCGATGCCGACGATGTCGCCGGTCTCGTCGTCATAGTACTCATAGGGGGCAAAGTCGATGCTGGAACCCATCTTGATCGTCTCGGCGAACGCAGCGCCCGTGCACATCAGCGCCATAGCCAGCAACACAGCAAAAATCTTCTTCATGATACGCATCCCTCTTCAAAAACGAATTTCATCAACAATGAATTGGTGATGTGAACAAGGATACCACGCTTCGCCCCGCTTGTCAATGCATTTTTATGTAAATATTTCGCTTTTATCTGCATAGATTTTCATTTTCGCTCGCTATAATTCTGTATTATAATTCATGATTTCCGTATTATATTCAGAAATTTTCGGTTTTACGCAGGTTTTTACATTCAGTTTATTGCATATTTGATGAAATATGGTTATAATTATATCTATGAATTGCAACGGAGGTAGGGAATCATGAATTTCAAGGGCAGAAGTTTTTTGAAGCTGCTGGATTATACACCCGAAGAAATCGGCGCGCTGCTGGATCTGGCGGCGGAGCTGAAGGCCAAAAAGAAGGCCGGCATCCCCCACGACATGCTGCGCGGCAAGAACATCGCGCTGATCTTTGAAAAGACGAGCACGCGCACGCGCTGCAGCTTTGAGGTGGCCGCCTACGATCTGGGCATGGGCGTGACCTATCTGGATCCGACCGGCTCGCAGATCGGCAAGAAGGAGTCCATCGCGGACACGGCGCGGGTGCTGGGCCGGATGTACGACGGCATCGAGTACCGCGGCTACGGCCAGGAGATCGTGGAGGCGCTGGCGAAATACTCCGGCGTGCCGGTGTGGAATGGTCTGACCAATGAATTTCACCCGACCCAGATTCTGGCGGACTTCCTGACCATCCGCGAGCACTTCGGGCATCTGAAGGGCATCAAGCTGGTGTACATGGGCGACGCGCGCTACAACATGGGCAATTCGCTGATGGTGGGCTGCGCGAAGATGGGACTCGACTTCGTGGCCTGCGCGCCGTCGAAGTACTTCCCGAGCGAGGCGCTGATCGACGAGTGCCGCGCCATTGCCCGCGAGACGGGCGCGTCCATCTCCTTCTGCGAGAATCCCGCCGAGGCCGTGCAGGGCGCGAACGTGATCTACACCGACGTGTGGGTCTCCATGGGCGAACCGGCGGAGGTCTGGGAGGAGCGCATCAACGACCTGACGCCCTACCAGGTGAATATGCAGCTGATGAACGCCGCGGCGGAAAACTGCGTGTTTATGCACTGCCTGCCGGCCTTCCACGATCTGAACACCACCATCGGCCAGGACATCTCCGCGCGCTTCGGCCTGTCCGAGATGGAGGTCACCGACGAAGTCTTCAAAAGCGACCGCAGCATCGTCTTCGACGAGGCCGAAAACCGCATGCACACGATCAAAGCCGTTATTGCTGCCGCCCTGCAAACTGAGTTTGCATCCAGTTGCTGCCGCGTTTAGGTGACGGACTTTGTGCCGCCGTGGTGGCGGCGCAAAGTCCTGGCGGTGTGCTTCTGCTGCGGGCCGGGTGTGCGCCACGATTTTGAGGCGGACGGCGCCTCAAAATCTACCCTGTGTTTGGGGGTACGTGCGGTTTTTTGCGGCGGCTGTTCTGACCTGGGTCTTTCGGACCTGATTTTTTGCAAAAGAAGGAATGCTTGTATGGGCAATGCTTATCTGGTTCTCTCCGACGGCACGGTTTATGAGGGCGTTTCCTTTGGCGCGCCCGTTTCGTCCATCGGCGAGCTGGTTTTCACCACCGGCATGGTGGGCTATATCGAGACGCTGACCGATCCCAGCTATGCGGGACAGATCGTCCTGCAGACCTTTCCCCTCATCGGCAACTACGGCATCATCGAGGAGGATTTCGAAGGCAAATCCCATGTGCGCGGCTATGTGGTTCGCGAATGGTGCGACGCGCCCTCGAATTTCCGTTCGCAGTACGATGTGGACAAGTTCCTGAAGGATCGCGGCATTCCCGGCATCTGCGGCGTGGACACCCGCGCCATCACCCGGAAGGTGCGCGAACAGGGCGTGATGGGCGCGATGATCTGCTCCGAAGTGCCCGCCGACCTGACGCCCATTCAGACCTATTCGGTTTCCGGCGTGGTGGACGAGGTCACCCGCGCGTCGAAGTCCGTCTACCCGTCCATGGGCGAGTTCACCCATCACGTGGTGCTGGTGGACTACGGCGCGAAGCGCTACATCGCCCGCGAGCTTCAGCGGCGCGGCTGCGCCGTGACCGCCGTTCCGGCGAAGACCAGCGCCGAGGAGATCCTCGCGCTGAAGCCCGACGGCGTGATGCTCTCCAACGGCCCCGGCGACCCGGCGGAGAACGTCTACTGCATCCAGCAGATTCAGAAGCTGCTGGGCCGCGTGCCGATATTCGGCATCTGCCTGGGACATCAGCTCACCGCGCTGGCCACCGGAGCGCGCACCGAGAAGATGAAGTACGGCCACCGCGGCGCAAACCAGCCCGTGCGCGAGCTGAACGGCACCCGCACGTTCATCACCAGCCAGAACCACGGCTATGCGGTGGCGACCGATTCCGTCACTCAGGGCGTGGTCAGCTTCGCCAACGCCAACGACGGCACCTGCGAGGGCATCGACTATCCCGAGCTGAATGCCTTCACCGTGCAGTTCCACCCCGAGGCCCACTCCGGTCCCCGGGACACCTCGTTCCTGTTCGACCGGTTCATGTCCATGATGGGAGGCGATCGCTGATGCCGCTGAATCGCGATATCAAGAAGGTGCTGATGATCGGCTCCGGCCCGATCGTGATCGGCCAGGCCGCCGAGTTCGACTATGCCGGCGCGCAGGCCTGCCGCGTGCTGAAGGCCGCGGGCGTGAACGTGGTGCTGGTGAACTCCAACCCCGCCACGATCATGACCGACAAGGCGCTGGCCGACGAGATCTATCTGGAGCCGCTGACCGCCGAGACGGTGAAGCGCATCATCGAGCGCGAAAAGCCGGACAGCATGCTGGCGGGCCTGGGCGGACAGACCGGTCTGACCATCGCCATGCAGCTGAACAAGGAGGGCTTCCTCCAGTCCCACAACGTCAGGCTGATCGGCACCAATGCCGACGCCATCGACAAGGCCGAGGACCGTCAGATGTTCAAGGACACCATGACCGCCATCGGCGAGCCCACCATTCCCTCCGAGATCGCCAACGACGTGGATTCCGCGCTGGCCATTGCCGCGTGCATCGGCTATCCGGTCATCGTGCGCCCCGCGTTCACGCTGGGCGGCGCGGGCGGCGGCGTGGCGTACAGCGCCGCCGAGCTGCGCGAGGTGGCCCGCACCGGCCTGGACATGTCCCCCATCACCCAGGTTCTGATCGAAAAGTACATCGCGGGCTGGAAGGAGATCGAGTTCGAGGTCATGCGCGATTCCGCGGGCAACGTCATCGCCGTCTGCTCCATGGAGAACTTCGATCCCGTGGGCGTGCATACCGGCGACTCCATCGTCGTCGCGCCCGCGCTGACCCTCTCGGACAAGGAATACCAGATGCTGCGCAGCGCCGCCTTGAACATCATCACCGCGCTGGGCATCGTGGGCGGCTGCAACTGCCAGTTTGCGCTGAATCCCGACAGCTTTGAATACGCCGTCATCGAGGTCAATCCCCGCGTCTCCCGCTCGTCCGCGCTGGCCAGCAAGGCCACCGGCTATCCCATCGCGAAGGTCACCACCCAGATCGCCCTGGGCTACACGCTGGACGAGATCAGGAACGAAATCACCGGCAAGACCTGTGCCTGCTTCGAGCCCACCGTCGATTACGTCGTGGTGAAGCTGCCCAAGTGGCCCTTCGACAAATTCGCCGGCGCCAGCCGCAAGCTGGGCACCCAGATGAAGGCCACCGGCGAGGTGATGTCCATCGCGCCCAGCTTCGAGATGGCGCTGATGAAGGCCGTGCGCGGCGCGGAGATCAAGCTGGACACGCTGAACCTGCCCTACACCGGCGATCTCCCGGTGGAGCAGCGGCTGAAGAACGTGGACGATCTACGGCTGTTCACCATCTTCGAGGCGCTGAAGTCCGGCATGACCGTGGATCTGGTCCACGAAATCACGAAGATCGACCGCTGGTTCCTGAGCAAGATCCAGAAGCTGGCGCAGTTCGAGCAGAGAATCGCCCGCGGACTCTCCGACGAGGACTACCTCCTCGGCAAGAAGCTGGGCTATCCCGACAAGGCCCTCGCCCGGCTCTCCGGCCGCACGGAGCTTCCGAAGCGCTCCTCCGCCTTCAAGATGGTGGACACCTGCGGCGCGGAGTTCGACGCGGAAACCCCCTACTTCTACTCCACCTTCGATTCCGAGTGCGAATCCCGGTCGTTCCCCCGCAGCGGCAAGCCGGTGATCATCGTGCTGGGCTCCGGCCCCATCCGCATCGGCCAGGGCATCGAGTTCGACTATTCGTCGGTGCACTGCGTGTGGACGCTCAAAAAGCTGGGCTACGACGTGGCCATCGTCAACAACAACCCCGAAACCGTCTCCACCGACTACGACACCGCCGACCGCCTGTACTTCGAGCCGCTGACCGAGGAGGACGTGATGCGCATCATCGAGGTGGAGAAGCCCGTGGGCGTGGTGGTGGCCTTCGGCGGACAGACCGCCATCAAGCTGACTCAGGCGCTGGACCGCGCCGGCGTGACCATTCTGGGCACCTCCGCCGAGGGCATCGATATCGCCGAGGACCGCGAGCGGTTCGACGCGCTGCTGGAGCAGTTCTCCATCCGCCGCCCGAAGGGCATGGGCGTGAAGACCATGGACGAGGCGCTCACCGCCGCGGAAACGCTGGGCTATCCGGTGCTGCTGCGCCCCAGCTACGTCATCGGCGGCCAGAACATGACCATCGCCCACGCGCCGGAGGACGTTCAGCGCTACATGGCCCGCATCCTGGCCGGCGGCATCGACAACCCCGTATTGGTGGACAAGTACATGCCCGGCGTGGAGCTGGAGGTGGACGTGATCTCCGACGGCACGGACGTGCTGATCCCCGGCATCATGGAGCACGTCGAGCGCGCCGGCGTGCACTCCGGCGACTCCATCGCCGTCTATCCGCCCTACAACATCAACGACCGCATGATCGAAACCATCGTCGAGAGCTCCACCAAGCTGGCCCTCGCCCTGGGCACCAAGGGCCTGGTGAACATCCAGTACCTGATTCACCACGGCGAGCTGTACGTCATCGAGGTCAATCCCCGCGCGTCGCGCACCATCCCCTACATCAGCAAGGTCACCGACGTGCCCATGGTCGACCTGGCCAGCCGCGTGATGATCGGCCAGAAGCTGAAGGACCTGGGCTACGGCACCGGCCTGTGCCACACGCCGCCCTACTGCGCCGTGAAGGTGCCGGTGTTCTCCTTCGAAAAGCTCACCGACGCCAACAGCTACCTGAGCCCCGAGATGAAGTCCACCGGCGAGGTGCTGGGCATCGGCAAGGACCTGAGCGAGGCGCTCTACAAGGGCATGATCTCCTCCGGCATCCGCCTGCCCCACGCCGGCGACGAGATCGGCGTGCTGCTGAGCGTGGACAAGTACGACTTCTACGAGGTGCTGGGCCTGGCCCGGAAGCTCCACGACCTGAAGTGCCGCCTCTACGCCACTGCCGAGACCGCCGAGAGCATCGCCACGCTGGGCATCCCGGTGACCACCGTGGCCGACATCGGCAACCGCGCCGCCATCGACGCGCTGCTGGAGAGCGGCGCGATCCAGTACATCGTCTACACCGGCGCGCTGCGCGACGACACGATGAACGAATACATTGCGCTGCACCGCCGCGCGCTGCTGCTGGGCATCGCCTGCCTGACCTCGCTGGACACCGCCAACGCCCTGGCCGACGTGCTCGCCAGCCGCTACAGCCAGTTCAACACCGAGCTGGTGGACATCAACCACATGCGCTCCGAGCGCCAGAAGCTGCACTTCTTCAAGATGCAGGGCTGCGGCAACGACTACATCATCATCGACAACTTCGACCGCGCCATCACCTACCCCGAGTCCCTTTGCGTCAGCCTCTGCCGCAGCTACTACGGCGTGGCCGCCGACGGCATCATCCTGATCGAGGGCTCCGAAATCGCCGACGCGAAGATGCGCCTGTACAACCGCGACGGAAGCGAGGGCCGCATGGGCGGCAACGGCATCCGCTGCGTGGGCAAGTACCTCTACGACTCCGGCAAGGCCAAAAAGGACGAGCTGGACATCGAAACCGCCAGCGGCGTCAAGCACCTGAAGCTGTACACCCGCTACGGCAAGGTCAGCAGCGTCTCGGTGGGCATCGGCAAGGCCAATCTCAACGCGAAGGAGCTGCCCTGCACGCTGCCCGTGGAGCGCGCCGTGAACTATCCCGCCGAGATCGGCGGGCAGACCTACAGCATCACCTGCGTGGGCGTCGGCACGCCCCACTGCGTGGTGTTCACCGACAAGGTGGATACGCTGGATCTGAAGACCCTCGGCCCGCAGTTTGAGAACGCGGAGATCTTCCCGCAGCGCGTGAACACGGAGTTCGTCCGCGTGGTGAATCCCACCACGCTGCGCATGCGCTGCTTCGAGCGCGGCAGCGGCGAAACCATGGCCTGCGGCACCGGCGCATGCGCCGCTGTGATCGCCGCCGTGGAGAACGGACTGTGCGCGAAGAACGTGGACGTAAACGTCCACGTCAAGGGCGGCGTGCTGACGGTGAACTATTCGGATGAGGGCGTCACCCTCCACGGCAATGCCGAGCTGGTCTATGAGGGCACATTGGAGCTGTAACCCCCAGCCAAAAACGCGGCAGCAGGAGAAGGAGTCCAGAGGGGATCATCCCCTCTGGCGGGGTGC
>JBJEUD010000210.1:0-6944 GCA_051883655.1 Candidatus Faecivicinus sp.
AAAAGAAGCCCTCCCCGCACCCCTCCCAGAAAAACCGATTGCGGCCTGCATGCAGGCCGCGAAGGTGTTTTTGGGCATCTGTCGTGGGCGAAATCGGGGCGAAAGGCGCCCCGATTTCGCGTTGACCTTGAATGGGTCCGGAGTGGGAGCGGCGATCTTTTGCGGCTTTCCGGTGGTCGGAAAGCCACAAAGGGGATGCTTTTGTGGAACACAGCCCGGTAAAAAACGCAGACCTTGCCGGCTTGAATCAGTGGCCGGCAAGGTCGTCAAATCTGTAATAAATTGGCAATGCGAACCAACACAGGATTTCGCGCCGCCACCACGGCGGCACGAAATCCGTCCCCCAAAAGCGCGGCAGCAGTTGGCTGCGGGCCCTGCCCGCCCGGCAAGGTCGTCAAATTTGTTGTGTGCAAGCATATTCAGAACCAACAAAGAATCCCGGATTTCCACCACGGAAATCCGGGATTCGTCACCTAAAGGCGGCAGCAGTTGCATGAAAACTCAGTTTTCATTGGTGGGATTCGCCGGTGATGTAGCGGTAGAAGGCGGGGTTGACGTGGATCTCGACCAGGCTGACGGACAGCTCGGGCGCGACCTCGGCAACGACGTCGGCGATGGCCTGGGTGGCGTCGGGCAGGGAGAAGGGATGGATGGAATAGGAGCCGGAGGCGTCATAGATGACGTTGTCGTAGAGGAGCTCAAATTCCTCGTTCTGCATCTCGGTGGTGGAGGAGTAGAGGGGCTGCCACCAGGCGCCGGTGAGCAGCTTCTCGACGAGGTTGCCGTCGGCGTCGAAGGAGTCGTCGTACTTCTTGGAGTAGGTTTCGATGAGGTTGTGGAAGGACTCCTTCTCCTCGATGGTTTCGAACTCGAGGAGCATGTCGTATTCGACAGCATAGCACAGATAGCGGTCCTCGGTCACCTGCTTGACGGCGTAGGTGGGCGTGGGCTCGCCGGGCTCGCCCCACTCGATCATGTACTCGTAGACGGACACCTTGGGCTCGATCTGGATGTAGGCGTCATAGCCCTCGCTGTCCAGCAGCGCGATCAGCTGCAGCGCATGGGTGATGTCGCTGTGGCCATACTTGAGGGTGTACTCCTCGAGGAAGCGGGCGTCGTAGCCGGAATACTTCAGATTGTAGCCGGTGGTGGCGCCGCGCAGCACGATCTCGGTGCCGAGGTTGGTCAGCTGCTCCTCATCGAAGATGATGAAGGAATCCAGGGTGGACTTCAGGGTGGTCAGGATGTCGTCGTCGCTGACGCGGCCGATGTAGTGGCGGCCCATGCCGGCGATCTCGGCGGCGCCGTAGAGCAGCTCGGCGGCGGTCTCGCCGGAGAGCGCGTCGGCGGAGAGATCCTCGTCGTCGATCAGATCGAGGTCCAGCGCGCAGGCCACGTAGGGCGCGTAGGCCTCGTCGACCTCGACGCCTTCCTCGGCCAGCACGTTGGCGGCCTTGTCGGGCGCGTCGTCGTTGATGTAGGTCAGCGCCAGAGCCTCCATGTCGGCCAGCCTGATGGCGGCGACCACGGCGTCCTCAACGGTCAGCGCCTCGGCTGCGACGGGCTCCTGGCCCAGCGCGGACAGCGCGTCGTTGAAGGCCTCCAGAGAGACGGTTTCCTCGAAGGCGGGAATGTTGTAGTACTCGGACAGGTACTCCGCAGCGCGCTCCTCCTCGGCAAACGCCGCGGTGCAGGTCAGCGCGAGAGCAAGGATGAGCGCCAGGGTCAGAATCTTGATTGCTCTGTTCATGGATGTTTCCTCCTCGGTATTTTGCCCGGTTGCGGGTGCCTTCATTTTACAGTGCCGAATCTTCAGATACAAGTCTGTTTGTGTTATCCCCGCCCGTCCCCGCGCAATTTTCTTTGACGCCGCGCCGCCCAGCCCCGCCGCATCCAACGCACAGCCCCCCGCAAAAAGCGCAGACCTTGTCGGCTGGCGTATATGGCCGACAAGGTCGTCAAATCTGCAATAAATTGGCAATGCGAACCAACACAGGATTTCGCGCCGCCACCACGGCGGCACGAAATCCGTCAATACAAACGCGGCAGCAGTTGGCCGCGGGCCCTGCCCGCCCGACAAGGTCGTCAAATCTGCAATAAATTGGCAATGCGAACCAACACAGGATTTCGCGCCGCCACCACGGCGGCACGAAATCCGTCAATACAAACGCGGCAGCAATTGGCTGCGGGCCCTGCCCGCTGTTTTCAGATCGTTCATAAATTATGGAGGGTTTGTTCATTGACTTTCCCTGACGTTCGGGATATAATAGGCATTGTTCGAAGGGAACAAAAGAAATTGAACTTTCGGAATGAAAGGAAGGTATGAATATGAAACGCAATGGAAGGAAAAATCGTGGAAACGGATTGACCGCGGTTCTGGCGGTCGCGCTGATTTGTATGATGGCGCTGTACGGCGGCACGGTATCGGGCCTGGTGAGCAGCAGCGTGCCCGCGCTGGCGGAGGCGACGGCGGCGAGCGAGCCTGCATCGGATCCCAGCCCCGCAATTTATGTCACCGAAAAGAACGCGAACTCCGTGGTCGGCGTTCTGACGAATGAGCAGTCCTGGAACCGCAACACCGGCGAGGTGGAGGACGAGCTGATCGCCCAGGGCTCCGGCGTTGTGATCGCCGAGGGCGGCTACGTCCTGACGAACAACCACGTCATCGAGGACGGCATGTCCTATCAGATCCTGCTGCCCTCCGGCGAGAAGGTCGACGCGTGGCTGGTGGGCGCGGACTCCTCCACCGACCTGGCCGTATTGAAGGTGGACGACGGCGCGGATGCGCTGGTACCGGTGACGATCGGCTCTGTGGACGCCCTGAAGGTGGGCTCCACGGTGGTGGCCATCGGCAATCCCGGCGGCGAGGTTCTGGCGAATACCGTGACGCAGGGCGTGGTCTCCGCACTGGAGCGCACCAGCGTCAGCGCGTCGAACACCTCCCGGCGCATCAGCTACATCCAGCACGACGCAGCCATCAACAGCGGCAACTCCGGCGGCGGCCTGTTCAACTATAAGGGCGAGCTGGTGGGCATCAATACGCTGAAGTACTCCGGCAGCGCCTACTCCACCGTGAGCTTCGAGGGCCTGGGCTTCGCAATCCCCGTGGACACCGCCTATGACATCGCCACCCAGCTGATCGAAAACGGCAAGGTCCTGCGCCCCGGCCTGGGCGTGACCGTCATGGATATGTCCGGCCCCGACGAGCCTCTGACCAACTATCCTCCGGCCTCTGTCGCCATCATGAGCGTCAACGAGGGCGGCGCGGCTGAGAAGGCCGGCCTGCAGCAGTACGACTTCATCTACGCCGTGGACGGCGAGCGCGTGACCTGCATGCTCGACCTGACCACCATCCTCGACCAGCACGAGGCCGGCGACACCATCTCCGTCACCGTCATCCGCTACGCTGAGGCGGGCATCTATCAGGCGCCCAGCTCGAACAGCATCTTCGGCTACGGCTTCGGCTATGGCTACGGCAACGGCGGCAGTTCCTCCTCCTCGTCCTCTTCCGGCGAGCTCGTTGCGGGCAACGGCTTCCAGGAGATCACCGTCGACGTCACCCTTGAAATTCTCGAAAACTAAAAAAAGCGCGCCCCGGACCTCCAATAGGGAGGCCCGGGGCTTTTTTCTTGCGCAGGCGGCGAAAACAAACATCCCCGCCGGCATCGCGGCGGGGATTCGTATGTAGAAGATTGGCCTCAAAAACGTGCGTAAGGGGCGGATTCAAACCGCGAGTCGGCGCCGTTGCCGGCTGCAGAAGGGTCGCAAAACGGCTGTCTCAGCCGATGATGAAGGGCTTGAGCTCCTCCATCAGATCCTCGCAGTGGTCGGAGTAGACCTCCAGCGTGATGGGCTTGGAGAGGTCGAGGCTGAAGATGCCGAGGATCGACTTTCCATCGACCACGTGCCTTCCAACGCGCAGATCGATGTCGTAGGGATAGCGGTTGGCGATGTTGACAAAGGACTTGACGTTTTCTGCAAGGCTCAATTTGATATTGACTGCTTTCATGTTCCATTCCCTCACTTAACAACTTGCGAATGCCCGGCATTCGCTCTATAATAAGCATACAGCGAATTGGCGGGGATTTCAAGTAAAATCAAGTAAAACGGCGGACTTAACTATAACTTAAAGATAAACTGTAATGAGTGCACAAAAAGTTAAAAGGAAAAAACTTTGGAAAAAGGGGTTGACATTCGGGGCATATTCGCGTATAATAACACCTGTCGGTCGGGCACGATCGTGTTCGGTTGACATTGCCGAATTGTGTAATGGTAGCACCTACGACTCTGACTCGTATTGTCTAGGTTCGAATCCTAGTTCGGCAGCCATGCCTCCATGGTCAAGCGGTTAAGACGTCGCCCTCTCACGGCGAAAACTGGGGTTCGAGTCCCCATGGAGGTGCCATTCAGAACTCAGATATCGATACGATATCTGAGTTCTTTTTTTGCAGATTCAGCGGCCGCAAATGCGGAGGCGTTTTCCCGGAAACGGCTTTTTTGCAGAATCTGCACCCCTCTGGCGGGAGAGGGAAGGGCGAACGCTGTGCTGCGGCAGAATCCGGCACGGCGTTCGCCCTTATTTTGGCTTTGGAGGCCCGTTCTGAACCGGCTCAAGGGCGCCGCCCGCAGAAACGATGAGATCCGGAATCGGAGGGGCGCGGCCATCCTTTTTTGTATGTCCGGCGCTTTGGCGACAGCTTAAGCCAATTCACAGACCAACCTCCTGTTTTGATCAAGAATACATGCGTTTCATCAAAACATAATGAAAACATTCCGTTAAGGAAAAGACATTGGCCGTTGACATTCACATGCATTACACGTATAATAGAGGCGAGTTCATTCAACAGAAAATTGTTGGGAGCAAGCGCTGAATGAACTGCTGCAAATGCTGGAATTTCATGGATATATCAATAAGAAGCAAGTGAACGCAGATGAAGCCCTTCTGGCTCGGAAATCTGAAAATTTTCGTGAGGAGGGCATCATTTTCGCCTTTCTCGAGTGGCAGCACGGGGATGCGCGCGCTCACGCCCATCCCGGATCCGGCCGGAGATGAAAATTCCTGTGGTACGGGAGACGGAAGGCTCAAACGCCAGGGCGGAACGCCCGGACGCGCTTGAAATGAAAACGCAAGTACAAAGGGGTAGAAGAAATGGAATTGCGTGAGAGCTCGGTCGAGCGCGGGAGCGCGCTGCAGGAGGAAATGCTGGACCGGGAGGCCGTCGTCAACGCGCGGAGCAGATACTGGCGCGTGCGCAGAGCGCAGGACATCGCGCTTTCGCTGCTGTCATTGATCGCGCTCAGCCCGGTGATGCTGCTGATTGCCCTGGCGATCGTGATCGACAGCCCGGGCGCGAGCCCCATTTTCGTGCAGGATCGAGTGGGCCGGGACGGAAAGATCTTCCGCTTTATGAAGTTTCGCTCCATGGTGCCCAACGCCGAGGCAAAGCTGCATTTGCTGCTGGACAAAAACGAGATGGACGGCCCCGCATTCAAGATGAAAGAGGATCCCCGCATCACCCGCGTGGGAAAATTCATCCGCAAGACTTCTTTGGATGAACTTCCGCAGCTTATTAATATTTTAATTGGGGACATGAGCATTGTCGGCCCCCGGCCGGCGCTGCCGCGGGAAGTGGCGGAATACAGCGAATACCAGCGGCAGCGGCTGCTGGTGCAGCCCGGGCTCACCTGCTACTGGCAGATTCAGCCCCGGCGCAACAGCCTCAGCTTTGACGAGTGGATCGAGCTGGATCTCAAGTATATCCGGGAGCGCAGCTTCCGCACCGACTGGAAGATCATCTTCAAGACCTTCGGCGCTGTGATCGGCATGAACGGCGAATAGACGCGCGCGGACTTGCCGGCATGCGGTTGGGAGAATCCGAACAGGCACGGCGTCCGAGACCGTGAAGCATTGGCACGCGGTTCAGGGCGCGGGAACACAGACGGCCCGGAAGCCGCGGGGCTCCGCCCTGCGGCAGGGCGGAGCTATGCCTGAAGGCGGCCAGGAACGATTCGGAGGGGAGCGCCGGCCATGTGGTATGTGATCCAGACGATGAGCGGTCAGGAGCGGGCGGTCCGCGCGCTGATCGAGACGTGGGGAGACGCCCGGCCGGGCCTGGTGGAGCAGTGCTTCATTCCGATGCGCGAGCGGACGGTGAAGTATCAGGGAAGCTGGAAGCTGGTGGAGGAAAAGCTGTTCCCGGGCTATGTATTTGTGGTGACGCAGGACGCCCGGCGGCTGTATCGCATGCTGAAGGAGATGCCGAGATTTGCGCGCCTGCTGAGCGCGGGGACAAGCGAGTTTGTGCCGCTCAGCCAGGCGGAGATCGATTTCATTCAGGGCTTCGGGGACGACGGGCACGTGGTCCGGCTCTCGCAGGTGGAAGTGGTGGAAGGCAGCCGGGTCCGCATCGTCAGCGGCGCGCTGCTGAACTGTGAAGGTCAGATCGCAAAGGTGAACCTGCACAAGCGGATCGCCGAGGTGCGGACGGAGTTCATGGGCCAGCCGGTGAAGGTCTTTCTGGGAATCGAGCTGCTGGGCAGGCCGTCCCGCCCGGCGGAATGAGCACAGAATGGGCCGATGCTGCGGCAGCCGCGCGGAAGGCCTGCCGGAACAGTGAAGCGGTTCGCCGCGGGAGAAAATTGAAGACATCCGACCGCAAAGTTGACGCGAAATGCGCTTGCAGCGATGCGGCCTTTGTCGTTCTGGGGCCGAGTCAATATTCGGCCGATCCGGCCCGCTGTGCGGCGACGGGGAGATGTGCTGCGGATTTTGAGCCGAAGCCGAATGCAGTGCATTGCGCACAGAGAAAGCAAACGAAGGAATGAGAACATGAGCAAGATTGACTTGAATGGCAAGACGATACTGGTCACCGGAGCTGCGGGATTTATCGGCAGCAATCTGGTGAAGCGCCTGTTGAGCGATGTGGAGGATGCGACCGTCATCG
>JBJEUD010000211.1:0-6925 GCA_051883655.1 Candidatus Faecivicinus sp.
TTTTTGACACGCAGAAGCGCCCGCGTTCGGGCGCTTGTTCATGGATGGGGAAGGGCTGCAGGCATTCACGCGCGCGCAGCGGAGCGCTTGGGACGGATCATCCGGAAGACCTTCTCGCAGTCCGGCACGTCGAACAGCGCGATGCGGCGGCCGTCGGAGGAAATCAGCAGGTCGAGGCCGGCGTTGTCCATCAGATTGCGCAGGCGCTTCGGCTCCAGATAGATCGTGCCCACGCCGCGGGCGTCCAGCTCGGTGATGCGCGCCTGCTTCAGGTCGCCGGGGGCGTAGACGTAGGTCTTCTGCAGCAGATGGTCGCAGATCAGCACGCGGCCAAGGCTGGTCACGCCGTAGGTCAGCTCCGCCTTGGCGCGGCGCTTGGGGATGAAGCGGAAGAAGTAGCCGTACACGCTGAGCCCGCCCACGGCGATCAGGATCAGCGCCGCCGCAAAATGGCGGGCGTGGAAGCCCTGGCGCGCCACGGCGAAGCCCAGCGACATGGCGTAAAACGTGCTGAAGGCCAGCGCCAGTGCGGACAGCGGCAGCAGCGCCCGGTCGATTCTTCCATAGACCTTGTTCTCTGCGGGAGCGCCGGTCCAGACGACCTCTTCGCCCCGGAGCAGCCCGCGATAGATGTGTTTCCGTCTTGACAACTTCTGTATCCTCCTGAAGGGTGATGGGCCTAGGCCAGCGCCTTCGGCGCGAATCTGCGCAGCGCGCGGACGGCCAGCTCCGCCGCGGCGACGCCCACGATCAGCCCGCCGAGCACGTCGGTGGGATAGTGCACGCCCACATACAGCCGCGACAGGCCGATCAGCGCGGCCAGGATCAGCGCCGGCACGGCGTACTTCCGCGGCGCGGTGCAAAAGAGCGCCCAGGCCGCCGCGAAGGAACAGGCCGTGTGGCCCGACGGGAACGAGAAATCGTGCTCCGGCGCGACGAGAATTTTTAACGAATCCATGACGTCATAGGGACGGATTCGCTGTATTATATTCTTGAGGGCCGCGTTGGTGACCAGCAGATTCAGCACGAGCGCCGCGGCGCAGGCCACGCCGCAGCGGCGCGTGCGCCTGAAGAGCAGCAGAACGACGGTCAGCGCGATCCAGAAGATGCCCGTATCGCCCAGATGGGTGATGAAGGTCATCGCTCCGTTCAGCGCGGAGCAGCGAATGTGCTCCTGGATGAACAGCAGCAGCTGGCCCTCAAAATTGGAAAGTGCTTGCATGAAAATTTCCCCCGGCAATTCTGTGATTGATCTATTGTACAGGATACCGCCCGGCATTGCAAGTCCCTGACGGAAAATTCAAGAGAAAAGAGATGATTTGGAAATGATTACCTTTGAACAGCTCAAGGAAAACGAGGCCATTCGCGCCTATATCACCAAGGCGGATGAATCGCTGCAGGCGCTGGGGTTCACAGAGCACTCCTTTGCCCACGTGTGCCATGTGGCCGAGATGGCGGCATATATTCTGCAGACGCTGGGCTATCCCGAGCACGACGTGGAGCTGGCAAAGATCGCCGGCTATCTGCACGATATCGGCAATCTGATCAACCGCATCGCCCACTCCCAGAGCGGCGCGATCATGGCCTTCAAGCTGCTGACGGACATGGGCATGGATCCCGCCGACGTGGCCACCGTGGCCACCGCCATCGGCAACCACGACGAGGGCACCGGCGTGCCGGTGAACCCCATCTCCGCGGCGCTGATTCTGGCGGACAAGTCCGACGTGCGCCGCAGCCGCGTGCGCAATGAGGACCGGTCCGCCTTCGACATCCACGACCGGGTGAACTACTCCGTGAAGAAGTCCGCGCTGAAGATCAACGAGGACCACACCATCATCAAGCTGAAGCTGACGGTCGACACCCACTACGGCTCCGTGATGGACTACTTCGAGATCTTCCTGAGCCGGATGGTGCTCTGCCGCAAGGCCGCCGAGACGCTCAGGCTCCAGTTCAAGCTGATCATCAACGAGCAGCAGCTGGTCTGATCCCGGTTGACGCTGTTCCCGTCTTTTGATATAATTACGGGGAGAAAGAGGGAATGGCGATGATGAAGAACCTGATGGCGCGGCTGCGCGGACTGTCTGAACGAAACGTACTTCTGCTGCTGCTGATGCTCGCGATGAGCTTTGGCATGTATATCAGCCATACGGCGGGCTGCATGCTGCTCGGCGGTCCGCTGCTGCTCTGGAGCGCGGGCATGGCCTATCCGAACCTGAGAAACCGGGAACTGCGGCAGAGTGCCGCGTTTCGCTGGGCCCTGGCCTCGTGGGCGGTTTTCTTTGTCACCATGACGGCCGCCAGCATGAAGAGCGGCTTGGAAAGCGAGCAGATCTTCATTGTCTGCATGTCCTATGTTTTTTCAATATTCGTGATGTTTCCGCAGCATCCGGCCGGCAAGCGGGAGATCCGCAGGGAATTCATGCTCCTGGGAGAGACGTTTGCGTGCGCATATCTGCCCTTTGAACTGCTCGCGCTGGCCAGCGTGTTTACCGGCCGCGTGATGCATCTGCCGCTGATCAACGGCGCGATCGGAATCCAGAGCGCCGGCGCCGTGTCCGACCGCATTGTAATCTTTATGAATACCAACGGCGTGTCCGAGTGCGCCGCGCTGATCATATTGTTCTCGATCTACGCCATCATGAATCATCCAAACCGGCTCTGCAAGGCTTTTTTTGCGTTTGATCTGCTGGTGAATGTGATGGTGCTGGCGCACACGCAGTCGAGAACGTCGATCATTGCGCTGAGCGCAGCGCTGGCCCTGGTGGCGTTCCGGGCGGTCTGGCTGAGACCGGAGCTGCGCCGCCTGTGCGCGCGGCTTGCGGCGGGGCTCGCGGCGGCGATTCTGGCCTTCTTCGCGGTCCTGAACGGCACGGAATGGATCTATCGGATGGACATCGGCATTGCGGCCGACAAGGCGACCGGCGAGGTGGTCAGCCGCGCCGACGCGGTGGGGCAGTTCGACGTCGGCGGAACGGGGCGCGGCGAGATTTGGTCGGGATCGATTCAGTATCTGCGCGATCACCCTGAAAAGATGATCCTGGGCATGGGCCTGGAGCGGATCGAGAAGATCGCGGAGGAGCATTCCAGCGTGGGAAAATACAGCTCGCTGCACAACAGCCTGCTGGAGTGCCTTGCGACGTCCGGCCTGCCGATGGTGATCTGCATCGCGGGGCTGCTGTGCGCGCTGTTCTGTCCGGCGCTGCGCATGTGGCTGGCGCCGAAGGACCCCGCGGCGCCGGGAATGTTTCTGATTCCGGTCGCGGTGGCGATGCTGCTGACCGTCTCGCTGACGGAGAGCGTGCTGTTCATCAATCCCAGGCAGGTGAACTTCTTCTTCTATCTGCTCGGCGGCTACATACTTCAGCACGATGCGATCATCAAGCGCGCAAAAGATGCAGGAGGCGAAATCCATTGAAAATTGAACTTCATGCGCATACCTCTCACAGCAGCGCCTGCGGCCGCGTGGATGCGGCGGAGGGCGTGGCGATGTACTGCGCGGCGGGCTATGATGCCATGGTGATCACGGACCACTACAACACCTACAACCTCGACCGGTTTTCCGGCGCGCCGCTTGAAAAGACGCGGGCGTGGCTTGGCGGCTACGAGCAGGCGAAGGCGGCCGGCGACCGGCTGGGCCTCAACGTGCTGTTCGGCCTGGAGGCCCGCATTCCGGGCTCGGAGAACGACTATCTGATCTTCGGCGTGGAGCCGGATTTTGTGCTGGAGAATCCGCAGCTGCACGAGCTGGATCTGCCGGGTCTGCATGCATTGTGCCGCCGCTACGGCGCGCTGCTGGTGCAGGCGCATCCCAACCGCTCCATGTGCACGCCGGTGGATCACGAATATCTGGACGGCGTGGAGGTGTACAACGGCAATCCCCGCCACGACAGCCACAACGACCTGACGCTGGCGCAGGCGGCGCAGACGCCCCGGCTGGTGTGCACCTCCGGAAGCGATTTCCATCGCCCCGAGGATCTGGCCCGCGGCGGCATCGTCACGTCCCGGGACATCCGCACCTCCCGGGAGCTGGCGGACTGCCTGCAAAGCGGCGATTTTGAGCTGCTGCGGGTGGAAGAATAAAAAATCGGCCCCGACGCTGCCGGAAGGCGGCGCCGGGGTTTTGTCATCCCTGGGGATTGGCGCGGTACTGATGGGGCGTGGCGCCCTTGTAGCGCTTGAACTGCTTGATGAAGAAGCTGGAGTCGTTGTAGCCGCAGCGCTGGGCGATCTCGGCCACGGACATGTCGGTGGTGGTGAGCAGAAAGCTGGCGCATTCCACGCGATAGTGGTTGAGGTAGTCGATGGGGGAGCGGTGAATGATCGCGCGGAAGCACTTGCAGAAGTACTTGGGCGACATCCCCGACTGCCGCGCGAGGGTCTCCAGCGAGATGTGCGCGCCGTAGTTGTTCTCGATATACTCCAGCGCGGGCTTGAGCTGCTCGGCCTTGACGCCCGCGCGCGAGGCGTCGATGGAGATGACGGCGTCGGTGTGGCCGGCCAGCCCGCCGAAGACCTCATACAGCGCGCCGATGATGTTCAGCACGCTGCCATTGCCGCTGGCGCCCACTGCGGCATACAGCCGCTGAAGGGCGCCGAGGAACTCCGGTTCAGCGGAAATCACACGATTTTTCAGGAACATCGTCCGGCCCACCACGGACTTCAGCGCGGCCTTGCAGGGCTCGATGTGCATCAGCAGCGCGTAGGGGTCCAGCACGATGCACTCATATACGCCGTCTTCAGCCTCGCCGCCGTGGAGCACGCCGTCGCCCAGCACCACCAGGTCGCCCTCCCGGACCTCGATCAGATCGTTGTCCACGTAGAGGTGCAGCTCGCCCCGGCGCATCCACAGAAGCTCCGTCTCCCGGTGCCAGTGCATGCGCATGTGGTAGCGCGGATGGTGCTCGTCCACATAGTAGTGGGCCAGCGGCAGCGCGCCCGTGCGGTGGAGAATGGGCTCGTTGTATTGAAGATAGTGCATCGGCAGGCCTCCCTTCGCAGAGGATACGATTGTTTTATTTTTTGCCATTATAACACAATACACGGGCGGAAATCAATGTTATATTATGATTAAATAGTAAACCTGTGCCTGACAGGATAAAGGAGGAAAAAATACTATGGCTGCAAGCAGATTGATCGGTTCCTATCCCGTGATCGGCATTCGCCCCACCATCGACGGACGCCGCGGAGTTCTGAAGGTGCGCGAGAGCCTCGAGGACCAGACCATGAACATGGCGCTGTCCGCAAAGAAGCTGTTCGAGGAGAATCTGCGCTATTCCAACGGCGAGCCGGTGAAGGTCGTCATCGCGGACACCACCATCGGCCGCGTGGCTGAGGCCGCCGCCTGCGAGGAGAAGTTCCGCCACGAGGGCGTGGCCATCACCCTGACCGTCACCCCCTGCTGGTGCTACGGCTCCGAGACCATGGATATGGACCGCAACACCATCAAGGGCGTGTGGGGCTTTAACGGCACCGAGCGCCCCGGCGCGGTCTATCTGGCCAGCGTTCTGGCCACCCATGCCCAGAAGGGCCTGCCGGCCTTCGGCATCTACGGCCACGAGGTGCAGGACGCGGACGACACCTCCATCCCCGAGGACGTCAAGGAGAAGCTGCTGCGGTTCGGCCGCGCGGCCGTCGCCGCGGCCACCATGCGCGGAAAGTCCTATCTGCAGATCGGCTCCGTCACCATGGGCATCGGCGGCTCCATCATCGATTCCAAGTTCATCGAGGAGTACCTGGGCATGCGCGTCGAGTCCGTCGACGAGGTCGAGGTCATCCGCCGCATGACGCTGGGCATCTACGATCAGAAGGAGTATGAGAAGCTCAAGGCCTGGGCGGATCAGAACGTGATCGAGGGCTTCGACAAGAACCCCGAGGAGCTCCAGAGAACCCGCGAGCAGAAGGATCAGGACTGGGAGTTCACCCTGAAGATGTACCTGATCATCAAGGACCTGATGAACGGCAATCCCAACCTGCCCGAGGGCAACGAGGAGGAGGCCGTCGGCCACAACGCGCTGGCGGCGGGCTTCCAGGGCCAGCGCCAGTGGACGGACTTCTATCCGAACTGCGACTTCCCCGAGGCCATGCTGAACACCTCCTTCGACCACAACGGCGCCCGCGAGCCCTACATCCTGGCCACCGAGAACGACGTGCTCAACGGCCTGGGCATGATGTTCATGAAGCTGCTGACCAACCGCGCCCAGATGTTCGCCGACGTGCGCACCTTCTGGAGCCCCGAGGCCGTGAAGCGCTGCACCGGCTATGAGGTCGAGGGCGTCGCCAAGGAGAACGGCGGCTTCATCCACCTGATCAACTCTGGCGCGTGCTGCCTGGACGCCAACGGCCAGGCGAAGGACGCCGACGGCAGCCGCTTGATGAAGCCCTGGTACGAGGTGACCGAGGCCGATCAGAAGGAGATCATGGCCCACACCACCTGGAACTACGCCGATCTGGGCTACTTCCGCGGCGGCGGATTCTCCTCCCGCTTCGTGACCGACTGCGAGATGCCCGTGACCATGATCCGCCTGAATCTGGTGGACGGCCTGGGCCCGATGCTGCAGATCGCCGAGGGCTGGACGGTGAACCTGCCCGACGAGGTGACCGACAAGCTGTGGAAGCGCACCGACTACACCTGGCCCTGCACCTGGTTCGCGCCGCGCTGCGACGGCAAGGAGGGCAGCCCCTTCAAGACCGCCTACGACGTGATGAACAACTGGGGCGCCAACCACGGCGCGATCAGCTACGGCCACATCGGCGCGGATCTGATCACCCTGTGCTCCATGCTGCGCATCCCCGTGGCGATGCACAACGTGCCGGCGGAGAAGATCTTCCGTCCCGCCTGCTGGAACGCCTTCGGCATGGACAAGGAGGGCGCCGACTATCGCGCCTGCGCCAACTACGGCCCGTTCTACAAGAAGTAATCCCAATG
>JBJEUD010000212.1:0-6918 GCA_051883655.1 Candidatus Faecivicinus sp.
TCCTCAATGGTGGCAGACAGGCGCACCTCTTTTACGGTAATGACCTTCTGATTTTTGCGGAATTCGCGCTCTTTCTTGGACTGCTCAAAGCGGTACTTCCCGTAGTCCATGATCTTGCATACCGGCGGACGCGCCTGCGGAGCAATCTTGACCAGGTCAAGCTGCATTTCCTCAGCCGTCTCCAGGGCCTGCCGGATGGGCATGACACCCAGCTGTTCGCCGTTCTGATCTACGACTCGCACTTCACGATCGCGGATCTCCTCGTTAATCATGAGATCGTTAATACCGATGCACCTCCTAAAACAACTCGCTCGAATGAAAAAAGAGTAGCGCATGCGCGCCACTCCACATAAACCCCTTGAAGGAGTCAAACTCATTTGAGACCGTTGCAACTTTCGACGCAAGGTGAGAAGTGGTCGCTTCTGCTTTACTCGGTTATTATAGCATGCCCTACCCCGGAACGCAAGGAAAGTTCCTGTTAATTTCCAGCAGAATTTGGGACCTGGCGCTATGCCCTCAGCGCGCCGACCAGGCTGAAAATGAGAAATGCCACCAGATTGACCGCCACGATGCCCGCGCCCGCCGGGAGCGAGAACAGGCAGGAAAGCATGATGCCCGCCGCAAAGCAGACCACCGACACGACCGCCGACGAGATCACCACCGCGCGGAAGCGGGAGAACACCCGCATGGAGGTCAGCGCCGGAAAGATGATCAAACTGGAGATCAGCATGGTGCCCATAATCCGCATGCCCACCACGATGGTCACCGCCGTCAGCACGGCGATCATCAGGTTGTAAAGGGAGGTGTTCATCCCCGTCGCCTTCGCAAAGGATTCATCGAACGTCACGGCGAAGATCTTCGGATAAAACGCGATAAACAGCGCCAGTACCACCGCGGACAGCGCCAGCGAAGTGTACACGTCCGCATCGCTCATGGCCAGAATGCTGCCGAACATATAATTGTACACGTCGATGTTCATTCCGCTGGTGGTCGAGGTCACGATCACGCCGATGGCCAGCGCGCTGGTGGAAATCAGCGCTATGGCGGAATCTCCCCGCAGGTTGCTGTTGCGGCTGATGCGCAGAAGCAGCGTGGCGCACACGACGACCACAATCAGCGTGAACAGCAGCGGCGAGGCGGAGATTGCGCCGCAAAGCCCGGCAATTCCGCTTCGCACCCCTTCCGGCAGCGCGCCCGGCAGCGATTCCGCCGTGACCACGCCCAGCGACACCGCGATGGTCAGCGCGCCGAAGCCCACGTGGGACAGGCCGTCGCCGATCATGGAATACCGCTTGAGCACCAGAATCACGCCCAGCAGCGCCGCGCACAGTGCCACCAGCGTGCCGACAAACAGTGCGCGCTGGATGAATTTGTACTGAAGATATGCGCCCATCTCGACCAGCGCCCCGCCGATTGCGGGCAGATTGCACAGCGCCAGCACCAGGAGAATCAGAAGCGCCCCGCCGCAGACCAGCGCCGTGCGCCTGCGACCGCCATGCTTTCGAAACAGCGATTCGAGTGCCTGTGCCATCAGCGGCTCACCTGCCTTTCAAACCGTTCGCAGTACGCTTCAACGCTTCCGAGGAAATCCACGCCATGATCCATCACCAGCACTCTCCCGGCGTCGCGCATGGAGCCGTGCAGATCGTGGGAGACCATCACAATCGCCACGCCGTGTTCCCGGTTCAGCGTGCGGATGATGCCGTACAGCTCCTCCGTCGCCTCCGGATCGAGGCCCGTCACCGGCTCGTCCAGCAGGAGGATGGAATCCGTGGCACAGAGCGCTCTCGCCAGCAGCACGCGCTGCTGCTGGCCGCCGGACAGCGTTCGATAGGACTGCCTGCGCAGCCGCTCCACATCCAGCAGGCGCATCTTCTCCTCTGCGAGCCTGCGCTGCTGTGCGCCGAAGAATAGCCGCCGGCCCATGCGGTTGATGCAGCCGGACAGCACGACCTCCTCGACGGATGCCGGAAAATCCCGCTGCGCCACGGTCTGCTGCGGAAGATAGCCGATCTGGTTCTGCTTCAGACCGTTTCCGTAGATCACGCGCCCCTTCTGCGGGCGCACGAGGCCCAGTATCGCGCGAATCAGCGTGCTCTTGCCCGAGCCGTTCTCACCGACGATCACGAGGTAATCGCCCTTTTCGATACTCAGACGAACGTTTTCGACGGCAACCACACCCTCAAAGGCAATGGTGACATCCTTCAGTGTGATCAGTGCCATCGCACGTCTCCTCCTCTTTCTTCATTCCGCTGCAGCGGGCGCAGACGCCCACCAGCACCGTCTCCCGGGGATCCAGAGCGAATCCATGCTCCTCGGCGATGTGCGCCGTCAGCGACTGCATCAGCCCGCAGTCCACATGCAGCAGCGCGCCGCACCGCTTGCACATCATGTGAAAGTGGTTTGCACAGCGCGCCTCGTCCTCGATGTGCTGGTATTGGGTCATTCCCTGGGCGTTCTGATACTTGCGCACCGTGCCCTGTTCAGCCAGAGATTCCAGATAGCGATACACCGTCGAGCGGCCGATCTGCGTCCCCTCGTCCTGCAGGCGGAAGGTCACCTCATCCACCGAAAAATTTTCCAGATTGTGATCCTTCAGGAAACGCAGCAGCTCGCGCTTCTGCCGCGTGCTGTACTCCCCGCGCATGCTCAGTTCAGTCCCTTCTCAATCGCCGCCAGATTCTTCCACATCAGCGAAACATACGTCTCGCCCGCGTCAAACTCCGACTGGCGCACCGTCTGCACCGAATGAAGCTCGAGCACTTCCACGCCCGTCTCCTCCGCCAGCGTCCGCGCAATGGCGCCTGTGCTCAGTTCGATCGTATAGACCACCGGAATGCCGTCCTTCTGGATGGTCTCGATCAGCTTCACCATCGTCTGCGCGCTGGGCTCGGTGTCCGTCGTACAGGAAGAAAACGCCGCGCAATAGCTCAGGCCGTAATCGTGCGCCATATAGAGAAACGGAAAACGGTCGGCAAACACCAGCTCGCGCCGCGCGCCGTTGGCCGCGATCTGCTCGAGTGCCTGATCGATCTGCTCGATTTCCCCGGCGTAAACCTCTGCGTTGGCATGGAATTCCTCCGCCGCTTCCGGCATTGCCGCACACAGCGCGCTCTCCACTGCGCGCACCATCTGCACGGCATTCTTCGGCGACGTCCAGATGTGTTCATCCAGCTCCAGTTCCCCGTGGTCGTGAGCCTCCGCCTCTGCGTGCTCCTCCTCCAGCGCCTCGACCGACTCCATCAGCCGGACGCACTGCGGCGCATCGCCGCCAAAGGAGTCCAGGATGTCATCCGCCCACACGTCGCTCTCGCCGCCGATATAAATGAAGAGATCCGCGCCGCCGATGGTCAGAATATCCGACGGCGTGGGTTCATAGGAGTGCACCTCCGTGCCCGGGCGGATCAGCATCGTCACCTGCGCATTCTCTCCCGCCACCTGGCGCGCAAAGTCGTAGCAGGGAAAGCTGGTCGTTACAATCTGCAGTTCCTCCGCCATCGCAAAGCCGCCCAGCATCGCGGCCAGACAAACCGCCATCAACGCGATAATCTTCTTCATTTTATCCTCCATTTTGAAATTCATTTTCAATTTTGATTTCATATTATACTCATACGATCTCCCCTTGTCAACACTGCTAAACATCAATCGGGAAAAGATTTTGGAAAGAATCTGCTGGAATATTTCTACATTTTCCAGCGAAGCTTTCACTGCTTGTTCATCCTATCCAGGTGTTTTCACAAACGATCGTCTGTCAAATCATACTTCCAGCGCTGTCTCAAAGGGCAATCCGGGAGGGATTCCGGACTTTCGGAGTGACCGGCGGTCAAATCCGCCCGCCGCCTGCCCCTTCACGCTGACTGACCGCCTTTTCACACTCCATGCCAAAGGCATTCAGCAGATACTTCATTGTCTCGAACGCCGGACCGGATTCTTGTCGATGTCATATATTCCCATTCATATACAGGGTTGATTCTGCTATAGCCCGGTGATAAAATAGTTTTAGGATATTGTTGCCCCGCACAGGGCAGAAGGAGAGAATCATATGAACACCATCATCATCGGAGGCGTGGCTGCCGGCACCAAGACTGCAGCCAAGCTCAAGAGGCAGGACAGACAGGCGCAGGTGACCGTTTATACCCGTTCCACTGACATCTCTTACGCAGGCTGCGGACTGCCCTACTATGTGGGCGGCGCGATCGGGTCCCGCGAGGAGCTGATTGTCAATACGCCCGAAAAATTCACCGCGCTCACCGGAGTGAATGTGAAAACCGGCATGGAAGCAATCTCCGTGGACGCTGCAGCGAAAAAGGTGGTCTTCCGCAATGCGTCCACCGGCGAGGAGTTCGCTGTCGATTATGATAATCTGGTCATCGCCACCGGCGCAGCCCCCTTCGTGCCCAACGTACCCGGCACCGGCCTTCCCGGCGTGTTCACCATGCGCACCCCCGACGACGCCATCGGCCTGCGCGCCTACGTCGAGGCCAACAACTGCCGCAGTGCAGTGGTGGTGGGCGGTGGCTTCATCGGCCTGGAGATCGCCGAGAACCTGATGGCCCAGGGGCTGAAGGTCACCGTCGCCGATCTGGCCGATCAGGTGATGCCGAACCTCTTCGATCCCGAGATGGCCGACTACATCCGCCGCAGGCTGCAGGCGAAGGGTCTTCGCGTGATGACCGGCGCGGCGCTGGAGGAGATCACCGGCACGGAACGCGCCACGGGCGTGCGCACCAGCGTCGGCCCGGTGCAGGGCGACGCGGTGGTTCTGGCCATCGGTGTGCGTCCGGCCACCGCCTTCCTGGCGGATTCCGGCATTGAGATGTTCAAGGGAACCATCGTCGTGGATGATCATCAGCGCACGAATCTGCCCGACGTGTACGCCGTGGGCGACTGCGCGCAGGTATTCAACCGCGTCACCGGCAAGCCCCAGTGGTCCGCCATGGGCTCCACCGCCAACATCACCGGCCGCTGTCTGGCCGTGAATCTGACCGGCGGCGACGCGGCCTATCGCGGCTGTCTGGGCACCGGCGTGGTGCGCCTGGCTGACGATCTGAACGCCGGCCGCACGGGACTGACCGAGGCGCAGGCCAAGGATGCGGGCTTTGATCCCGTCACCGCGCTGTGCGTCACCGACGACAAGGCCCACTACTATCCCGGCGCATCCACCTTTGTGACCAAGCTGATCGCCGATCGCGAAAGCCATCGCCTGCTGGGCATTCAGGTGCTCGGCGCGGGCGCGGTAGACAAGATGGTGGACATCGCCGTCACCGGCATCGCCATGAATGCGAAGGTGGAGGATTTCGACACTCTCGATTTCGCCTACGCTCCGCCGTTCTCCACGGCCATCCATCCCTTCGTTCAGGCGTGCTACATTCTGGAGAACAAGCTCGCCGGTGCGCTGGAGAGCTTCACGCCCGCAGAGTATGCCGCCGGCGCGGCCAAGGGCTACAAGGTGATCGACGTGCAGCCCGAGGCGAAGATCCCCGGCGCGATGTGGGTCAACCTGGCGCAGGTGAACGGCCCCATCGAGGGGCTCGCTCCGGATGACAAGCTGCTGCTGGTGTGTGCCCGCGGCAAGCGCGGCTATTTCCTGCAGAACAGGCTGAAGTCCTTCGGCTATACCAACACCCGCGTGCTGGAGGGCGGCGCATTCTTCAACAATGTGAGAGTTGCCTCCGAGGGCGGCAAGCTGTCCCCGGCGGAGATCAAGCGCGTGAAGGGCCTCGGCTGCCTGCAGGACAAGCGCTATCCCGACGTGTTCAACGTGCGCGTCATCACTCGCAACGGCAAGATTTCCTCCGAGGAGCATCGCATCATCGCGGAGGCCGCCGAGCGCTTCGGCAGCGGCGCGGTGACCATGACCACCCGCCTGACGCTGGAGATTCAGGGCGTGAAGTATGACGACATCCCCGCGCTGATCGACTTCCTTCAGGAGCACGGCCTGCAGACCGGCGGCACCGGTTCTCTCGTTCGCCCGGTGGTCTCCTGCAAGGGTACCACCTGCCAGTACGGCCTGTTGGATTCCTTTGAGCTGTCCGAGAAGCTGCATGAGCGCTTCTACATCGGCTATCACGGCGTGACGCTGCCCCACAAGTTCAAGATTGCCGTGGGCGGCTGCCCGAACAACTGCGTCAAGCCCGATCTGAATGACCTGGGCATCGTGGGCCAGCGCGTTCCGATGATTGACTATTCCAAGTGCCGCGGCTGCAAGAAGTGTCAGGTGGAGACCAACTGCCCCATCCATGTGGCAAAGGTCGTGGACGGCAAGATCCAGATCGACCCCAACGCCTGCAACAACTGCGGCCGCTGCAAGGGCCGCTGCCCCTTCGGCGCGCTGGAGGAGTATCAGGAGGGCTATAAGGTCTACATCGGCGGACGCTGGGGCAAGAAGACCGCCTTTGGCCGCCCGCTGAACCGCATCTTCACCTCCGAAGAGGAGCTGATGGAGGTTGTGGAGAAGGCCATCCTGCTCTTCCGCGATGAGGGCATCTCCGGCGAGCGCTTCGCCGACACCATCAACCGCCTCGGCTTCGAGTATGTGGAGGACCAGCTGCTGAACACTCAGATCGACAAGTCCGCCATCCTGAACAAGGACGTCACCGGCGGCGCAACCTGCTGACACAACAACTTTCCAAAGCGCCCGGAGAATTTCTCCGGGCGCTTTGCAGTTCAGGCGAAAGCACTGCATCGCCACAGTTTTTCTCCGGACATGGAAATGCTGCCTTTTCTGAGAAGGCAGCATTTTGCTCTTGATTCTGCTTGTGTTAAATTTTCTTTTTCAATTTTCCCTCATGGTGCATCAGGTTTCCGCATTCGACAACCGTTATATTTTTGCTTTTCTCCTCTTGGTTCATGCAGAAGCAATCATCAAGCAATGAAAACCCGATCGTCGGTATACAAAAAACAGCAACCTGTTTGCAC
>JBJEUD010000213.1:0-6871 GCA_051883655.1 Candidatus Faecivicinus sp.
CGCGGATTTTCAGATAGTTGTCCTGGTAGTAGGGATCATCCAGCTTTCCGGCGCGGACATAGTCCAGCGGCCAGTCGCCGGGCACCTGAGCGGGCACGGCTTCAGCGTGGAGCTGGGAAAACCGGGTGATTTCACTGTCCAGCGCTGCATCGTCCACCAGACACAGCTGCCAGCCCTCGCGAAGCTCCATTTCTCTTGCAAGGCTCATGGGTTTGCTCCTTTCAGACATTTGTATTTCCTGTTTATCCCTTGACCGCGCCGGCGGTGATGCCTGCGGTCAGCTTGTCGGTCATCAGACAGCAGACCACCACGCTGGGGACCAGCACCACGATGATGGCCGAGAGCAGCATGGGGTAGTTGGTGGCGCGGGAGCTGTCGAAGTTGGTTACGGCCAGCTGCACCGTCTGGTACTTGCCGCCGGACAGGAAGATCAGCGCCAGCATATAGTCGTTCCAGATGCCGTTGAAGTTCAGAATGGTGATCGTCGCCAGGGAGGGCGTGACCAGCGGACAGATGATTCGCAGGAACGTCTGCGGTATGGAGCAGCCGTCCAGAACCGCAGCCTCCTCCATCTCGGAGGGAATCGTTTCCATAAAGCCGGCCATGATGAACAGCGACGTGGGAATGGACGTGGCGATGTAGATCAGCAGCAGCATGACCGGCTTTGTGATGTTCACCCGGGACACGGTGATGTACAGGGGAATGACGATTGCGTGAATGGGAATCATGATGCCCAGCATCACAAAGCCCAGCGCCAGCTTGCTCAGCTTCCAGCGCATGCGGGCGACGGCATAGGCGCAGGGCGTGACCAGCACCACCGTCAGCACGCAGCCCGCCACGGAATAGTAGGCGCTGTTCAGAAAGGCTCGACCGAAGCCGTAGTTGGTGAACAGCTTGACATAGGGCGAGAAGTCCCATGCGGACGGCAGCGCCCACGGCGAACCATACAGTTCCGCAGAAGTCTTGAACGAGGAGATGAAGATAAACAGCATGGGCAGGACCACCAGCAGCAGTCCTGTGAACAGAAACGCGTACCGCAGCACGCTGAGCACTCTCTTTTTTGCCATGGCCCGTTCCTCCTCAGGTATCGGATTTCAGCAGCCGGCCCTCGATCAGCGAGGTGACGACACAGAGCACAAACAGAAATACGCCGATGGCCGCGCCGTAGCCATACTTCATGCCATGGAACGCCTGAGAATACATCCACGAGGCCATGACTTCCGTGGCATGCATGGGGCCGCCGCCGGTCATGACGTACACGGAATCGAAGCTCTTCAGCGACGAAGTGGTGATCAGGATCAGGCTGACGCGGAACATGGGCTTCATCAGCGGCGTGACGACATAGCGCACCGTCTGCCACCAGCTGGCGCCGTCCACCTTCGCGGCCTCAAACAGATCCGTCGGGATGGAGGTCACGCCTGCGATAAACAGAATCATGTGATAGCCCACGAACTGCCATGCCACCTTTACGCAGACCGCCAGCATGGCCGTGCGCTCATCAGCCAGCCACGCCTGGCTGAAATCCGGATCGAATAGCCGGATGATGCCGTTGAGCACGCCGATGTCGGGGTGATAGATGAAATAGAACATCATCGACACCGCCGAGGCCGACAGCGCCACCGGCACATAGTAGGCGTTCTGGAAAAATTTGTTCATTCGCCGCTTGCCGGACAGGATCAGCGCCAGAAAGTAAGCCAGCGGCAGCTGCAGCAGGATGGAATACAGCAGATACACCAGCGTGTTTCCGATGGACTGCAGAAATACCTTGTCCGCAGTGAACATACGGATGTAGTTCTTCAGACCCACGAATTTCATCTCGCCGATCAGATCCCACTTGGTGAAGCTCAGGCCGAAGGCCATGCACAGCGGTATGGGAATGATCAGCGCAAATACGATCAGGCAGGGCAGCACAAACAGCGCGATGGTCTTTTTGTCCCGCAACATTCTATCCATGAACAGGATCCTTTCTATATAGATTCGCTGGCGCGGTCAATCGATGATGGAGAAGCGCCGGAGCTCCCGCGATCCTCCATCATCGATTCACCGGATTGGGCGCGGGGGAAGAAGCCCGCAGGTTCTTCCCCCTTCATACGCGGCCTGCCGCAGAATCAATAATCCCACTCGAAGGCGGCCGTGTCGTTCAGCGCGGCGAAGGCTTCCGCCGGATCCGCGCCGCCCAGAATGGACTGCACAGTCATGTTGAACTCGGTGCCCATGTTGGTGCCCAGCGGGTTGTCCCACGGGATGTTCGTCTCCTCGGCGGTGGCCAGCAGCGCGGACACCTCGTTGGTCAGCGCCGGCACCTTGGAGCCGTCGTATTCGATGTTCTGGCAGGCGATCAGGTTGCCGGCCTCGGCGTACTTGGCCTGCATCTCCTGGCCGAAGAGGATCTCGTAGAAGGCGATGCACAGCTCGGGATGCTCGGTGTTTGCGCCGATGGAATAGCCCTCGTCATAGTTCATCAGGAACTCGGTGGAAGGGCCGTCGGCAGCGGGGAAGTTGAACGCGCCGCAGGTTTCGCCCATGGTGGTGGCGTGGGCGTTCGTATCCCAGGTGCCGTCAAAGATCATGGCCGCCTCGCCGTTCTGGAACATCGCGATCGCTTCGCCGGCGTTGATGGCCGTGGCATTGTCATTGAAGTACTGGGCCATCTTCAGATATTCCTCGGAAGCCTGAAGGAAGATCTCAGCGTCAAACGCGCACTCATTGTTCACGCAGACCTGATTGTAGACGGCGCTGTCCGCATCCAGACGCTGGAAGATGGTCATGAAGGGAATGGCAGAGAACCAGGCGTCCGCGCCGCCCATGGCGATGGGGGTATAGCCGTTCGCCTTCAGCGTCTCGCAGGCGGCATAGAACTCCTCCTGGGTCTGGGGTACGCTCAGGCCGCACTCCTCGAAGATCGTCTTGTTGTAGAAGATGATTTCGGCAGAGGCGATCAGGGGGATGGCGTAGAAGGTGTCGTCGCCGTAGGAGGAATAGGGCTTGCTCGCGTCAGAGACGGTCTGGGACAGCACCTCGGAGCCCTCCACCAGTTCGTTCATGGGATAGACGTAGCCGGCAGATACGAAGGGCTGCAGACGGCCGGTCAGCCACGTTCTGAACAGATCGGGAACGTTGCCCGATGCCAGCTCAGCGGTCACCTTGGTCAGATAGTCGTCGCCGTCAGCGGTGTTGACCACTTCCAGCGTCACGTTCGGATAGGCTTCCTCGAACTTCGCAATGGCTTCCTTCAGCCATTCGGCGCCGATGGTCGTTGTGTCCGCCTCGTTGTAGTTGCACCAGAAGGTCAGCGTCACGGGTTCCTCCGCCAGGGCGGAGAAGCCGCACATCGTCATCATGATGACGGCAACCAGCAGCAGTGCGATTCCATGGATACTCTTCTTCATGTGTTCTCTCTCCTTGGTTAAAATATTTATGACTTCCTGACGCTCAGGAAGTTGCATACACAGCAATCATGGCAAAATTTTCGATTTTGAGGTTTCAGGCCTGCAGAAGGCCTGAAAACCAGCTGTTTTGACTGTTTTGACCATAATTTTAATTCTAATGTTGAAAATGGATTTTCTGATTCGTTTGTGTGAAAAAAAGCAGCACTTTTGCGAGAATTTGACTGCGAATTCTTCATACAAATCAATCTTCGTAAAGATTATTGGAATCATCCTTCACAATTATTATAGCATAGTCAAAGCGCTGTTTCTTCACATTTCATTCTGATTTTATTGCATTTTTTTCGATTTTGGGTATAATGATATCAGAGATTTCACTGTGGAGGTTCGATATGCGCCAGCTGGTTCCCGTTTGTCCGTTTCTGCTGGAGAACAATTCCTCCGGCAAGATCTTCTTTTCCTATCGGGGCGTCGCCGATTACTATCCGCTGCATGGCCACGACTATTATGAGCTGGAACTGATCGTGCAGGGCTGCGGGCGCCAGTGGATCAACAATGTCTGCGTGCCGATGCGTCAGGGCAGCCTGTACCTGCTGACCCCCTCGGACATTCATCGTGTGGAGGCGGACGAGCCGCTGCATGTGCTCTCCATTCACTATTTGCCCGAGATCGCTGCGCAGATTGACTTTGACCAGATTCAGGAGGCGTACAGCATGGAGCTGGCGCCGCAGGACTTCGAACTCTTCCGACCGCTGGCCTTCTCGGTGCTGGCGGAACGGGAGCAGAGCCTGCCCTACGGCACACAGAGAATGCTGTCGGTGACGATGCTGATGCTGGCGCATCTGCTGCGCAATGGCACGAAGTACGCCGCCGCGGTCTCCAGCCGCCACATGCAGCAGGCACTGAACTTCATTCATCAGAACCATGCCAACCCCAACCTGCGCCTGAAGGATGCCGCGGAGGTGTGCGGGCTGTCCACCTGCTATTTCAGCACTGCCTTTCGCAATGCGGTGGGCTGCGGCTTTTCGGAATACCTGCTCAGCTATCGCCTGCACCGGGCCTGCATCCTGCTGTCCGATGTGAACGTCACGGCCTCTGAGGCCGCATATGAGGTGGGGTTTGCGTCGCTGTCCCACTTCTTCAGAGTCTTCCGTGAGGTCTATCATTGCACGCCGCGCCAATACCGCCAGCGCGCGCTTTCCTCCGATGCCTCGCCGGACCATCCGCGCTGGGAGTTTTCCATTTCGCCGGCCCCGTCGCTGATGTGAGGTGCGAAGGGCTCTTTTGACATCGAACGAGCCGGTCTGCTCCTGTCTGAGGCGGTATTCGGCACGCCTTTGCCATCCTTCGGCGGGGACAGCTGTTGGCATGCGCGGATTGTATCAAAAGGTCGTTAATTCTTGTTTCGGTGCTTGACAGCATATGGCGCATGGACGTATAATATCGATAAACAATTATCGATTTTTCATCCTGGAGATTTTAGAGAAGCATGGAGGAAAAACTATGGCGAACAAGGTTACTGTAATTGGCGCGGGCAGCGTCGGCGCGACCATTGCTTTTATGATGGCAGTGAAGGGAATTGCTGCCGAGATCGTCGTCATCGATATCAACGAGAAGAAGGCGCTGGGCGAGGCGATGGACATCCGCCAGGGCATCCCGTTCTGCGACCCCTGCAAGATCTATGCGGGCCGGTATGAGGACGTGAAGGATTCCGATATCGTCGTCATCACGTCGGGCATCGGCCGCAAGCCCGGCCAGACCCGCCTGGAGCTGGCGCAGACCAACGTCAACATCATGAAGTCCATCGCGGGTGAGATCTCCAAGGTTGCGCCCGACGCGGTGTATGTCATCGTCAGCAACCCTGTGGACGTGCTGACCTATGTGTTCAACAAGGTGACGGACATCCCCGAGAACCGCATCATCGGCACCGGAACGCTGCTGGACACCGCGCGCCTGCGCTCCCGCATTGCGGAATATATGAACGTCAGCCAGAAGAATGTGCACGCCTACGTGCTGGGCGAGCACGGCGACAGCTCCTTCGTGCCGTGGTCCTCTGCGCGCGTGTGCAATGTGCCGCTTGAGCGCTTCAAGGACTGCGTCAGCGACAAGGGCTTTGTCAACGCGGACCTGAACTACGAGGAGATCGAAAGCTATATGCGCACCTCCGGCGGCAAGATCATCCAGCGCAAGGGCGCCACGTTCTATGCCATCGCCATGTCCGTGTGCCATATCTGCCAGTGCATCTTTGACAATGCCAATGCCATCATCGCCGTCTCCACGATGCTGCATGGCGAGTACGGCATTGAGGACTGCTGCCTGAGCATTCCCACAATCGTCAACGCTTCCGGCGCCGTCGGCAAGGTGCTCCCGGACATGACGGAGGAAGAGGTGGAAAAGCTCCGCCACAGCGCCCAGATGCTCAAGAACGTCATCGATCAGATCAATCTGTAATGCTTTGAAGCGAGGTTGCTGAGATGGATGAGAATCAGAGAGCGCGCGGTTCGATTCCCAGAACCACCATGGAGCGGCTGCCGGGTTATCTGAACTTTTTGCGAATGAAGACCGGGCCGGAGTACGAACGCATCTCCTCCACGGTGATTGCCCAGGAGATGAACCTTTCGGCGATCACAGTGCGCAAGGATCTGGCCTGCATCGCCAGCGGGCGGCCCCGCGTCGGCCATCGCCGCGAGGAACTGATCGAGCGCATCACGGAGGTGCTGGGCAGCGGCGAATGCAACACGGCGGTGCTGGTTGGCGTGGGCAATCTCGGACACGCTCTGCTGTGCTATAAGGGCTTTGAGCACTATGGCATGCGCATTCTCGCGGGCTTCGACGTGGACAGCAAGGTCGTTGGCAGCGAGGTGAACGGCAAGACGGTCTATCACATCAACAATTTGTACTCGTTCATCCAGAAAACCGGCGCGAGCATTGGCATCATCGCGGTGCCTGCGCCCTGCGCCCAGGAGGTCTGCGACCGGATGGTCGCGGCGGGCATCACCGGCATCCTGAGCTTTGCGCCCGCCCACCTGCGCGCACCTGCCAACGTGGTGATCCGCCACGAGGACTTTGCCGTGTCGCTGGCGCTGCTGGCGGTGAGCATGGAAAAGCAGAACTGAATTCAAACCGATCTCTCAGCGGAGCTGGAGATCGGTTTTTGATTGATGTGCACTTTTCAGAATCATATGCTGTTCAGAATGAAAAGACCTGCCGAAGGATGCTTCGGCAGGTCAAACTTTTGGCGGTTACTTGCTCTTGATATACTCGTCGATGGCGGCAGCGGCGTTCTTGCCTGCGCCCATGGCGAGAATGACGGTGGCCGCGCCGGTGACGGCGTCGCCGCCGGCGTAAACGCCCTCGCGGCTGGTCAGACCGTCTTCACCCTGGGTCACGATGCAGCCATGCTTGTTGGTGTCGAGACCGGGCGTGGTGGAGCGGATCAGCGGGTTCGGGCTGGTGCCCAGCGCCATGATCATGGTGTCGATGTC
>JBJEUD010000214.1:0-38119 GCA_051883655.1 Candidatus Faecivicinus sp.
GCGGCTGGGCTATGGACTGGCATCGCCGGAGAACGGGCTCGACCTGCCCTTCATTGCCGAGGTGTGCGACGCGTTCTACATTGGCGGCACCAAGCAGGGCGCGCTGTTCGGAGAGGCACTGGTGATTGCCCGCGACGAGCTGAAGACGGACTTCCGCTATTTCATCAAGCAGAAGGGCGGCATGCTGGCAAAGGGCTGGCTGCTGGGGCTGCAGTTTGACGAGCTGTTCCGGGACGATCTGTACATGGAGCTGTCGAGACACGCCGTCGAATGGGCGCTGCAGCTCAGGCAGGCATTTTCCGAAAAGGGCTATGCCTTCCTTGTGGAGAGTCCCACCAACCAGCAGTTCCCGATTTTGCCCGACGAGCACCTGAACCGGCTGAAGGGCAGGTATTCCTGGTCGTATATGCAGCGCATTGATCCGACGCACAGCGCGGTGCGCTTCTGCACCAGCTGGGCCACAAAGAAGGAGCACGTGGAACAGCTGATCGACGATATCCGCGCGCTGTGACAGCACAAAAGTGAAAAACTGCAAATCCTCCGCAAAATGCGCGCTGCGGAGGATTTTTTATGACGATTTTCGATAGGGATTTTATCCACAATTCATCCAAACATCATCAAACAACCATTGCAATTTCCCGTCCTGCGGATAAAATAGTATTCGATATTCAGACAATGTTTGCGATCTTTTGGGAGGTGGATGGATTGGTCCATGATATGACTACCGGAAGCTCCGCCGGGAAGCTGCTCAGGTTCAGCCTGCCGCTGCTGGTCGGAACGGTCTTCCAGCAGCTTTACAATATGGTGGACAGCATTATTGTCGGCCAGTTTGTGGGCACGACGGCCTTTGCTGCCGTCGGGTCGACGGGATCCATCACGTTCTTTGTGCTGGGCATGGTGTTCGGCTCCTGCTCGGGATTTGCCATTCCTGTCGCGCAGGATTTCGGCGCGGGGGATCATGCGGGCGTGCGCAGGTGCGTGGCAAACATCATCTATATCGGCGTCGTGTTCAGCGCGGTGATCACGCTGATCACCGCCGCGTTCACACGGCAGATTCTGGAGATGATGGACACCCAGCCGGCCATGATGCAGGACGCCTACGATTATCTGTTCTGGATCTTTGTGGGAATCGGCGCGCAGATGATGTACAACATGCTGGCGGGCATTCTGCGCTCGCTGGGCGACAGCCGCACCCCGCTGATCTTTCTGATCCTGTCCAGCGTGCTGAACATTGCGCTGGACATCCTGCTGGTGAAGACGCTCGCGGTGGGCGTCAAGGGCGCGGCCATCGCCACGGTCATCGCTCAGCTCGTCTCCGGCCTGTGCTGCCTGGCGTTTATCGCGAAGAAGTTCCCAATTCTCCACCTGAGCAGGGAGGATCTGAAGCTCCACTGGCCGACGGTTCGCCGCCTGCTGAGCATCGGTCTACCCATGGGACTGCAGTTTTCCATCACGGCCATCGGTTCGATCATCCTGCAGCGATCGGTAAACGGACTGAGCGCGGATGCGGTCGCCTCGGTCTCTGCGGCGGCCAAGGTGCAGAACCTGGTGGTTTCGCCGATGGATGCCTTCGGCGTGGCGACGGCCACTTATGCCGGACAGAATTACGGCGCCGGCAAGATCGATCGGGTTCGCAAGGGCATTCTGCAGGTGTATCTGATGCTGGTGGGCTATGCCGTCATCGGCTTTCTGATCAACTGGACGGCGGCCGGAAAGATTGCGCTGCTGTTCATCGACGCGAGCGAGACGCGCATCATCGCGCAGGTGGAGCAATTCCTGTTCTGCAACAGCCTGTTCTATCCGATTCTGGCGCTGATTTACGTGGTGCGCAATGCGCTGCAGGGCGTGGGCTTCTCGAAGGCCGCTATGCTGGCCGGAGCGTTCGAGCTGTTTGCACGCGCGACGATGGGCCTGCTGATCGTGCCGCGGTTTGGCTTTAATGCGGTGTGCTTCGCCAATCCGTTTGCCTGGACGATGGCGGATGTGATTCTGATTCCGCTGTATATCGTGCTGTTCCGAAAGCTGGATCGAATGATGCCCAGGCGCGCTCAGACGGCTTGAGAAGCGCTTTGCGGAGGCCAGAGGCCTCCGCTTTTGATTGAGGGGGAAGAGATGGAGATTCGTCGCTATTGTCCAGAGGACTGCCGGGAGATGGCGGAGCTGTTTTATGAGACGGTGCATTCGGTCAACGCGGGGGATTACTCCGAAGCGGAGCTGAACGCATGGGCTTCGGGATGTGTGGATCTGGATGCCTGGAACAGGTCGTTTCTGGCACACCACACCCTTGTTGCAGTGGAGTCCGGCGCGATCGTCGGCTTTGCGGACATGGATGAGAACGGCTATCTCGACCGGCTGTATATCCACAGGGAGCATCAGGGCCGCGGCATTGCCACTGCGCTCTGCGATGCGCTTGAACAGGATTCGTCGGCCAATCGCTTCACCACACATGCGTCGATCACGGCGAAGCCCTTCTTCGAAGGGCGCGGATACCGCGCGGTGCGTGCGCAGCAGGTGGAGCGGCGCGGGGTGAAGCTGACCAATTTCGTCATGGTCAAGGAGCGCTAGAAATCAACAGAAAAGCGACCGCAGCTTTCGGAAAGCTGCGGTCGCTTTTTGGCATGCAGATGATCAGTCCAGCATTTCGAGCTTTACGGAGAAGTAGAGCTCTTCATAGCTGCCGGTGAGGTTTCCGTCCTTGTCATAGTAGCGGTAGACCTTGAGCTCGATGGAGTCGCCCACGTCGCTCTTGTCGATTTCAACGGTCAGGTCGGGGAAGGTGTACACGCGGCTGCCGTTGGCTTCGGTGATGATGTCGCCGGCCTGAAGTCCGGCCTTCTCGGCGGGACCGCCCTTTTCCACCTCATAGACCTGAACGCCGGCCGGAGGATAGTTTTTCATGGGCTCGTCGGGGCCGTCCACAGCGGCGACGGTCATGCCCATCCGGGGGCGAACGACGACGCCGGTTTCGATGATCTGGGTGATGTAATCCTTGATGGTGTTGATCGGGATGCAGAAGCCCAGTCCCTCGAAGACCACGTCGTAGGAGTACATGTACTTCAGCGTGGGAATGCCCACCAGCTGTCCCTTGGAATTGAGCAGTGCGCCGCCGGAGTTGCCGGTGTTGATGGCCGCGTCAGTCTGAATGACGGAGACGCTGCGGGTGAAGTTGTTGGCGTTGGCCTCTCGCTCAAGGCCGGAGATGATGCCGGCGGTTACGGTGCCGAAGAGCGTTTCGTCGCCCGCGCCGGGATTGCCGATGGCGATGGCCAGCTCGCCGATCTGCAGCGCGTCGGAGTCGCCCAGGGGAATCGGAAGCGCTCCGTCGGGGGCAGGCTCCTTGAATTCCAGCACGGCGATGTCCGTGCCGTCGTCATAGCCCAGCAGCTCGCAGTCCATTTCGGTTCCATCGAGCCACTTGATGGTGAAGACGTCGCCGTCCTCCACCACGTGGTAGTTGGTGAGAATGTATCCGCCGTTGTCGCTGGACTGGATGTAGCAGCCCGAGCCGCCGCCCTTGAGATCGACGGAGGCATTGCGGGTTGCAGCGTCCCAGGATTCCACGGAGACCAGCACTTCGACCACGGAGGGGCGAACATTGGCGGCGATTTCCGGAATGGGATTGGCGGAGGAGTACACGATATCATAGGTCGCCGTTTCCTCGGCCATGGCCACAGATGTCGGGAGGGCGAGCGCCAACATCACGCAAAGCGCGCGCATGAATCGTTCGGACTTCTTCATAGATTTGGGCCTCATTTCATAGTGATAATCTTATTATACATGATAACGCCGCAAATGATGTGAATAAATTGTGAACCTTAGGCATTTTCATCGCCGGATTCCGGCAGCCGCGTTTCCGGCGCAGGGCAGGCGGGCAGGGCGAAATCGAAGGCTGTGTCGCCCGGCCGGGAGTGAACGTGAATCTCGGAGCCATGCTCCTGAATGATCATCTTGCAGATGGCCAGCCCCAGACCGGTGCCCATGCCTGAGGTGTGCGCCTTGTCGGCCTTGTAGAACCGCTCGAAGATGTGGGGGAGGTCTCTTTCGGCGATCACCTCGCCGTCGTTCTGAACGGTGAAGACGACCTGCCTGTCGACCCGCTGGGTCTTCACGGTCAGCGTGCCGGAATCCGACATGAACTTCAGTGCGTTGTCCACGAGGTTGGAAACCACCTGGTTGACGCGGTTGGCATCGCCGCTGACAAAGCAGTGTTCACCTTCAAATTCCACGTGAACGTCGATGTGCTTTTCCTCGATCCTCGGCTCGAAGTTGATCAGGATGCGCCGGATCATCTCGTTGGCGTCAAAGGGCGCAATCTGCAGCGGGAACTTGCCGGATTCGAACCGGGACATGTCCAGAAGGTCGCGCACCAGATCGGTCAGGCGATTGGTCTCGTCGCGCACGATCTGAAGGTATTTCGGAATGTCCTCGGGCTCGATGGTGCCGTCCAGCATGGCGTCCACATAGCCGCGCATGCAGGTCAGCGGCGAGCGCAGCTCGTGGGAGACCGCGGCGACGAAATTGCGCCGGGAGTCCTCCAGCTGGGACAGCTCGCCGGCCATGCGGTTGATGGAGTTGCCCAGGTCCTCCAGTTCGCCGCCGCAGTGCAGTTCCACGCGCCGGGTCAGGTCGCCCTTGGTGAATTCGCGAACGGCATTGTCGATCTCCTTGAGGGGGCGGATCTGTCCCCGCGCCAGGAACAGGGAGATCAGCGTGCCCAGCATCAATGTGAGCAGCGCCGTCGGCAGAATCTGGGGGATCAGGTCGGAGAGACGGACCCGAAGCGACTCCGTGGAGATGTGCAGAAGCACTGCGCCCACCACCTGGCCGTCGCTGTACGTCCACGGCACGCCGATGGTGACCATCTGGTCGCCCAGCTCGGGGAACAGGCCCGTCACGCGAATCTCCTGACCGCTCTGAATGATCTGCAGCTGCTCCTGAACCGCCTCGGAGACGATGTTTTCCGACGTGTTCCAGCTGCTGTCCAGCACCTGCGCGATGCCGGAGCTGTAGCTGACGATCCAGATGTCGGCGTTGTAGAGCTCGTGAATCTTGGAGATCTTTCGGCGGATGACGTACTGCATGGTCACGTTGTCGCGCACGAAGCTCAGCTGGTTGAGGTTTTTCATGTAGTCTGCGATCTCGTGAGCCTGCATGCTCACTTCGCTTTCGTAGCTGTCCTGCCGCACCTGCTGAAGGGACGTGGACATGATGCCCGTAAACAGCAGCACGGTGGCCAGCATGGCCGCCATGATGGCGCCGAAGATGCGCCAGAACAGTCCGCCGCGCATGAATTATTTCACCTCGAACTTGTAGCCGACGCCCCAGACGGTCTTGATCATCCATCCCAGCTGCTCGCCCTCGGTCAGCTTTTCGCGCAGGCGCTTGACGTGCACATCCACGGTGCGGGAATCGCCGAAATAGTCATAGCCCCACACCTGCTCCAGCAGCTGTTCGCGGGTGAACACCATGCCGGGATGACTGGCCAGGAAGTAGAGAAGCTCCAGCTCCTTCGGCGGCAGCTCCAGCTCCTTGCCCATATAGGTCACGGTATAGTGGCTGATGTTGATCGTGAGGCCCGGGAAGACCAGCTCTTTGGCCGGCGTCTCGGCGGTCTGGAACCGGCGCAGCACCGCCTTGATGCGCGCAACCAGCTCCTTGGTATCGAAGGGCTTCACCATATAGTCGTCCGCGCCCAGCTCCAGGCCGAGGACCTTGTCGAAGGTTTCGTCCTTCGCCGTGAGCATGATGATCGGGATGTTCGAGACCTTTCGCACCTCGCGGCAGACCTGCCAGCCGTCCATGCCCGGAAGCATCAGATCCAGCAAGATCAGGTTGGGCGGCGTGGCCTTGAACATCTTCACGGCGTCGTCGCCCCGCGCGGCCATCATGACCTCGAAGCCTTCCTTTTCCAGATACAGATTGACCAGCTGGCGGATGTTCGGATCATCGTCCACCAGCAGAATTTTTGTCTTCATAATTCATCCCTCCGTTTTGCAAGTATACAACGGACCTGTGAACCGGGCATGAACAAAGTGTGGCCGTTGCCGCTACTCATTTCAGCGTGACGATGGTGACGCCGTCCTCGCCTTCTCCGTAGCGGCCCAGGCGGAACTCCTTCACGGCGGGGTTTGACCGCAGATGCTTGTGGATGCCCGCGCGCAGCGTGCCCGTGCCCTTGCCGTGGATGATGCTCACCTCGTGCAGGCGGTTCAGGATGGCGCCGTCCAGGAAGGATTCCACGCTCATCAGCGCCTCCTCCAGGTTTTCGCCGCGCACATCGCATTCGGTCTCCACCGGGCGCACCGCGACGCTCAGCTTGGTGCCGCTCTTGGGCTTCTTCTCCTTTTCGGGCTTCGCGCGGCGCATTTTCTTGATGTTGGACTTCAGCTTCAGCGCGCCCGCCTGGACGGTGCATTCGCCGCGGCTGTCCGGCGCGGTCAGCACGGTGGCGATGGCGTTCAGATCCAGCAGCAGCACCGTGTCGCCGGGCTTCAGATCCTTGGGGATCTCCTCGGTCTCGGGCTTTGCGGCGGCAATCTTTTCGGAGTTGGCATCGATGGAATCCTGAAGCCTGGCGCGCATGGCGTGCAGCTCGTGCTCCTTCAGATCGCCGCTGCGGTGCTTTTTCAGCTCGGAGATCAGCTGCTCGGATTCGCGCTGGGCCCGCTTGAGCACCTGGCGCGCCTCCTCCTTGGCCTTCTTGAGCTCGGTTTCCCGGCGGGAGGCCAGCTCCTTCTGCAGCTTTTCGGCTTCATCGCGCAGCTTCTGGGTCTCACGGTGCGCCTGTTCGGCCAGCGCGCGCTCCTTCTCGGCGATCTGGCGGTGATATTCCGCATTGGCGATGACGTCCTCGAAGCGCACCTGATCGTGGCTCAGGCGGTCGCTGGCGTCCTTGATGAGGAACTCCGGAAGGCCCAGCTTGCGGGAGATTTCGAAGGCGTTCGACTTGCCCGGAACGCCGATGGAAAGGCGATAGGTGGGCCGCAGCGTCTCCACGTCAAACTCCACGGAGGCGTTCTCCACGCCCTTGGTGCTCAGCGCGAAGGCCTTGAGCTCGCTGTAATGGGTGGTTGCCAGCGTGGTGACATGGCGCTTGAGCAGGTGGTCGAGAATGGACATGGCCAGCGCCGCGCCCTCGGTGGGATCGGTGCCTGCACCCAGCTCGTCGAACAGCACCAGCGACCGCTCGGTCACGCTCTCCAGAATGCGCACGATGTTGGTCATGTGGGACGAGAACGTGGACAGAGACTGCTCGATGGACTGCTCGTCGCCGATGTCGGCAAACACCTCGTCGAAGATGGCCAGCTCCGAGCCGAAGGCGGCGGGAATCTGCATGCCCGACTGCGCCATCAGCGAAAGCAGGCCGACGGTCTTCAGCGTCACCGTCTTGCCGCCGGTATTGGGACCGGTGACCACCAGTGTGGTGAAGTCGCCGCCCATCCACAGGTTGGAGGGCACGACCTTCGCCGGATCGATCAGCGGATGGCGGGCGCGCATCAGATTGATGCGGCCCTCCGTGTTGAGTTTCGGCGGCACGGCGTGCATGCTCCGGCCCAGCGCGGCGCGGGCAAAGATCATATCGACCTTTGCGAGGATTTCCAGATTGCTGGCGTACAGCGGCGCATCCGGCGCGATGCGGGCCGAGAAGTCGGCCAGAATGCGCTCGATCTCGTTGTGCTCTTTCACGGTCCACTGCTTGAGCTCGTTGCCCGCCTCCACCACGGCCATCGGCTCGATGAACAGCGTCGAGCCGCTGCCGGACTGATCGTGCACGATGCCGGGCACGAACTGGCGGCATTCGGACTTGACCGGCACCACGTAGCGGCCGTTGCGCACGGTGATGATGGCGTCCATCAGATACTTCTGCATGGTGGACGAGCGGATGATGCCGTTGAGCTTGTCGCGGACGCGGTCGTTGAGCACGCGCATCTGGCGGCGGATGTTGTACAGCTCGGTGCTGGCGTGGTCGGAGATCTCATCCTCCGAGAGGATGGCGTTGAAGATTTCCTCCTCCAGCGGGCGGTTGGTGGACAGCCGCGAGCCCATTTCGGTCAGCAGCGGCGTGTCCTCGCGGTCGGTGACCAGCGCGTTGCGCACCACGCGCGACGCCTTCAGCGCATCGCCCACGGCCAGCAGCGCCTTGGGCGACAGCGTGGAGCCCACGTGGGCCAGCTTCAGATATTCGCGCACGTCGGCAAACCAGGCCATCGGGTTGGATCCGACGTAAGCCAGCACGGTGGAGGCCTCCTCGGTCTCCGCCTGGCGGCGGCGGACCTCGTCGGGATCGCTGGAGGGAACCAGCTCGCGGCAGCATTCGCGGCCCATGTCGGTCACCGCCAGCTCCGCCATCATTTCACGGATTTTCGGAAATTCAAGCACCCGAAGATTTCTTTCATTCATATCATTCTGCTCCACGGAAATAATGTCCGGTTGTGGTGTTCATTCGTTCAAATTCAGGCCAGAAGGCATCGGCATGGAAGTCCTCGCCCCGGGCGGCCAGCGTGTACAGCCGGAGCGCGCCCTCGAGTTCGTCGGGGTCGTCGATCAGCAGCCGCCAGCCGTCCGCCCTGGGCAGCTTCCGGATGCGCTTGAGCAGCATCAGGGGAACGGAGTTCATCACCTTTACGATGCATCCCTCGTCCGTTGCCAGCCGGCGAAGCGGGAAATCTGCACCGGTGCGGTCGGTGAGCGCACGCGCATTGACGGAATCCTCCGGCGCGCAGCGGTCGCAGCGGCGGCAGCCGGCATGGGGACCCTTCAGCCCATGCACCGCGCGATAGGGACAGTGCCGCAGGTGCATCAGCGGCAGCCGGCCGTGGACGATCAGCTCCCGGGGACCGTCGAGCAGGGCGATCTGCCCGGCGTTGAGCTCCACGCTGGGCGCGTATTCCTCGCAGCCCCAGCGGCGGACCTGCTCCAGCGCATGGCCATTGGCCAGATTCAGCGGGAAGTCGGCCACCTTGGCGCCGGGCCAGTCGAAGGCGAACTGTCCGATGTTGGTCAGGTAGATGCGATCCATTCTGTCCCTCTGCGCGGCTGCCCATGCATGCAGCTGCTCCAGAGAACGCTGCGGAAGCACCATGGGCAGGGCGAGGGAGAAGGTTTCCGGCAGCGCCCGGGCCGCCTCGCTCAGCGCCTCGGGGCGCACATCCTCCGGCGCAAAGACCACGCCGTCGGCGCCCAGCTCCGATGCACGGCGAAGGAGCGCGGCATTGCCGCTCTGCACCCGCACGGCAGGCACGGCGGGATAGGCGTGCGCAGGCGCGCTGGCCTTGGGGGCGGGATGGAGCGCCGGGGGCTTCGGCAGGCGCGCTCTGGTCAGCGCGTCCAGCGCATCGCGCCGCAGGGCGTTCAATGCGGAGACGGGACAGAAGGCGTTTTCGTCCACGTCCATCGTGAGTTCGTTGAGGATATAGGGAGTGCCGCCGGTCTTGCGCAGCTGCGCCTCGATCCGCTCGGGAGCCGCCCCCTTCGACCGGGCGGGCTGAACGGCGTCGCCCTCGGCATGGGCCGTGTGGACGCCGTCGGAGACGGTCAGGCTCGCAGGCGCGCCGACGCGCAGCTTCAGCGCGGCGGAGAGCGCGATGGTCCTGCGTTCACCGGAAAAGCTCTCGCGGGCGGCGCGCATCTGTGCCTCGGAGACCAGGCGGATCAGGCGGTCGCCGGGACGCGCGTCGGAGCAGGGAAGGGCTTCGCCCTTCTGTCCGGACAGCCGGACGGGCCGATCCTCGCTTCCGCCGCGGAGCGCAAGGGTGTCGGCGGGATCGAGATCGGCATCCAGTTGGACAATGCCCTTTCGAACACAGCTGCCCACGGTCACGCCGAGATGGTTCGGCCGCTCGGCATACATCAGATCGATATCTCTTACGCCGGGGAGATAGCCCTGCGTGAATCCGCCTCGGTTGAACATCTGCTTCAGCGGCTCTTCGTCCTGCACATCGCCGGGATGATCGATGGCGGCGCGATAGGCGGCAGTCACTGCGGCGACATATTCCGGGCGCTTCAGCCGGCCTTCAATCTTGAAGCTGTTCACGCCCGCCCCGCGCAGCGCCTCCAGGCTGTTCAGAGCGCACAGGTCCCGGGTGGACAGCAGGTGTCCCTCTGCGCCGTCCATGCGGTAGCGCAGGCGGCAGGGCTGGGCGCAGCGGCCGCGGTTGCCGCTGCGCGCGCCGACCAGGCTGGAGAACAGGCACTGACCCGAGCAGGCCACGCACAGCGCGCCGTGCACAAAGACCTCCAGCTCCGGCCCGAGGCCGGCGCATTCGCGAATGCTTGGAAGATCCATCTCCCGGGCGAGCACCACCCGTGAGAAGCCTTCTTTGGCCAGGAACTCCACGCCTGCGCGATTGTGCACAGCCATCTGCGTGCTGGCATGCAGCGGAAGCTCCGGCGCGATCTGGCGCACAAGGCGGGCCACGCCGAAATCCTGAACCAGCACGGCATCGGCGCAAGCCTGGGCAATCGCGCGGACGGAATCGGCCAGTTCATCCATTTCATCCTCGCGAACCAGGGTGTTCAGCGTCACAAATACCTTTACGCCCCGGGCATGGCAGTATGCGATGGCCTCCGAAAGGCCGTCGCCGTCGAAATTGTCCGCGCTCTGCCGGGCGTTGAAGTTGCCCGCGCCCAGATAGACGGCGTCCGCGCCGTTCTGTACGGCGGCGATCAGTGCATCGCGCCCGCCGGCGGGGGCGAGCAGCTCGGGTTTATTTCTCATGAGACCTCTCTTCCAGCGCTTCGCGAAGCTGCTCGATTTCCTTGCGCAGGCGGCGAATTTCGTCCCGGGATTTCATCATGTCGTCGGTGGCGTTCACGGCGGTCAGCACGGCCAGCTGAGCCGGCGGCAGGTGCGTGGTCAGCGCCAGCTCGCTCATCTTGCGATCCACATAGGCGGCCACGCGCTGAATGTGCTCCTCGGGATCATAACCGGAGATGTTGTAGTCCTTTCCGGCGATTTTCACTGTGGTTCTGATTTTTTCCATAAGGTATCCCTTCCGATTTCAGAGAAAAATCCATACTGATTATATCACAGGAAGGAAAAGCGTTCAAGGGCGATTGCTCCCGGAGACACAAAAATCCCCGCCGACGCATACCATGAAGCGTGGGAGGGGATTGCATGGGCAGATTTTGCGGACCGCGCAATGGCAGCCGGACGACGCGCACCATCGGCATTGTGCTGATGGCCGCGGGATTGGTGCTGCTGCTGCTGAGCGTGCCCAGCTGGATGTGGGCGACACTGCTGGGAATTGTGCTCATCAGCGTGGGCTTTTTGATCTGGAGATTTGCATGAAGCGGCGGCATGCAAAAAACCGACAGGCAGGGTTTTGTCCTTCGATCGAACCGATCGGGACAATCCCCAGCTTGCCGGTATTTTTGCGTTTCAGTCGAGCGATGTCTGGATTACAGAGCGCGCTCAACCTTGTTGCTGCGCAGGCAGCGGGTGCACACGGACATGCGCTTCGGAGCACCGCCGACGATCACGCGAACCTTCTGCGTGTTCGGAGCCCAGGTGCGGCGCGTCTTGCGGTTGGAGTGGCTGACGTTGTTGCCATACACGATGCCCTTGCCGCAAACTTCACAATACTTTCCCATACTCTATCACACCTCCTTCAAGGGTATGTCACAACAAACAACGGAATTATACCACCTTCCGGGCCAAAACGCAAGAGCGTTGCATGTAAAAGTTCTGAAATTTGGTCAAAAATCTTCGACGATGTAAAAAAAGGACGATTTTCAAGGGGAATTTCCGGGGATTTCTCGGTTTTTGCTTGCATAATCCTGTAAAAAACGCTATACTGTTGTTGAGAAGTCTCTCGTTTGCACGGATCCTTTCAATAAGGAGGTTATTATATGGACTGCAAATTCAATACGGAACTGGGCCTCGTAAGCGTCAGCGATGAAGTGCTGGTACGCGTTGCGGGTTACGCCGCGCTGGATTGCTACGGCATCGTCGGCATGGCGTCGAAGCGTTCGACGGACGGCATTGTGCAGCTCATGGGTCGTGAAAACCTCGGCAGGGGTGTGAAGATTCGCACTTCCGGCGACAAGGTGGACATCGATCTGTTCATCATCGTTGAGTACGGCATTTCGATCAGCGCCGTCGCGGCTGCGATCATCGAGACTGTGAAGTACAAGGTGGAGCATCTCACCGGCATTTCCGTCGGCCGCGTCAATGTCTGCGTGGAGGACATTCGCGTCTGAACGCCGCTGAGGCGTCGAGAAGCGCACGCGCGCATCTGCGCATGAGGCGTGTCTTTTCGTGCCTGGAAGCATGAGCACCCGCAGGGGCTTTCGGCAACGGCGGGAAATGGGAGGAAGAGCAAATGGTTAAAAAGATAGACGGCATGATGCTCAAGGAGATGTTCTCCTCGGGCGCTGCCCTGTTGACGCAGAACCGCGAAAGCGTGGATGCACTGAATGTTTTCCCGGTGCCCGACGGCGACACCGGTACGAATATGACGCAGACGATCAATTCTGCGATCAAGGAGATGAACGCCAAGCGCTATACCAGCGTCGCCGATGTGGCGGACGCGGTGGCGCGCGGCGCGCTGAAGGGCGCGCGAGGCAATTCCGGCGTCATTCTCAGCCAGATCCTGCGCGGCTTTGCCCGCGCGCTGGTGGGCCGCGAGGAAATCGACTGCGCGCTGCTGGCGCAGATGATCCGCGAGGGCGCGAATACCGCGTACAAGGCCGTCATGAAGCCCAAGGAGGGCACGATTCTGACGGTGATCCGCGTCATCGCGGAGGATACGCTGAAGATTGCGGGCCAGTATGAGGACGTGACTGCGCTGTTCAAGACGATCCTCACTTCCGGCGACGCCATTCTGCGCAAGACGCCGGACATGCTGCCCGTGCTCAAGCAGGCGGGCGTCGTAGACAGCGGTGGTATGGGCCTGATGGTAGTCTTCCGCGGCATGTACGCCGCGCTGGCGGGCGAGCCCGTGGACGCCGGCGTCGAGGAGAACAAGAGCGACGCCTCGCTGCCCGGCGAGTTTGTGGATGAGCACGCTTCGCTGCGCGTGGAGGACATCCAGTTCGGCTACTGCACCGAGTTCATCGTTTCCCATCCGCGCCCGGATATGAAGGAGAGCGAGGTTGTGCGCCTGCGCAAGCGCCTGGAGCGCATCGGCGACTGCGTGCTGGTTATTTCCGATCTGTCCGTGGTCAAGGTCCACGTGCACACCAACGAGCCCGGCAAGGCCATTCAGTACGCGCTGGAGCTGGGCGAGCTGGACGCCATCAAGATCGACAATATGTTCGAGGAGGCCCGCGAGCGCGAGGCCCAGGCGGCTGAGGCTGAGGAGGCCAAGCAGGCCGAGATGAAGGAATACGGCATCGTGGCTGTGGCGCTGGGCGAGGGTCTGGCCAACATCTTCCGGGATCTGAACGTGGATCAGATCGTGGACGGCGGACAGACCATGAATCCCAGCATTCAGGATCTGGCCGAGGCGGCCGACGCCACCAATGCACGAAACGTTATCATCCTGCCCAACAACACCAACATCATCCTCGCGGCCCAGCAGGCCAGCGAGCTGACGGAGAAGAACGTGGTGGTGCTGCAGACCAAGTCCGTGCCGATGGGCATCTCTGCAGCGCTGGCATTCAATCCCGAGGCCAGTGTGGAGGAGAATACCGCGGCGATGTCCGAGGCAGCCAACAATGTGCACACCGCTTCGGTGACCTACGCCGTGCGCGACACCAACTACGACAGCCGCGAGATCCACTCGGGCGACATCATGGGCATGCTGGACAACAAGCTCGAGATTCTCGGACACAAGGCCGAGGACGTGGCGCTGGAGTGCGTGGAAAGGATGGTCAATGAGGATTCCTCGCTGATCACCGTCTATTTCGGCAGCGACGTCACCGCGGAGCAGGCCCAGGAGCTGGGCGATGCGCTTGAGGAGAAGTATCCCGACTGCGATGTGGAGGTTCAGAACGGCGGACAACCCCTGTATTACTACCTGGTCGCCGTGGAATGATCCGCCTTTGCGTTTGAACAGGACAAGTCCGGCAGCAATGCCGGATTTGTCGTATCCAGGGGAGGCAATTATGGAACCGACGCTGGCGTCCATCCGGGGCATCGGCCCCGCGCGGCTGAAGGCGCTGAATGACGCGGGCATCTTCACGGCCCGGGATCTGGTGATGCTCCTGCCGAAGGAGTATCGCGACCTGACCCAAACCACGCCCCTCGGCGCGCTCCAGGCGGGCGTGCCCACTGCGGTGCGCGTGCGCGTCAGCGGTGAAGTGCGTGAGCAGCGCGCGCGGAAGCTGCTGATCACGAAGGTGTTCGTCACGGATGGCAGCGATGTGGTGGCGGCGGTGTGGTACAACCAGCCATGGCTGAAGAATCAGCTGACCCGGGGACGGGAGCTGCTGCTGTACGGCAAGGCGGAGTGGAAAAAGGGCGTGCTGCACCTGGTCAGCCCGACGATCGAGCAGGACGGCGGGCTGGTGCCGGTCTATCGGGCGATCTCCGGCGTGCCCGCCAAGGCCATGCGCGCGACCATCGAGGCGGCGCTGGACGCCTGTGACGGCAGCTGGCCGGAGGAGCTTCCGGAGTCCATCCGCCGCCGCTATGACCTCTGCGAGCGCAACTTCGCGCTGCGCAATGCTCACTTTCCGACCAGCCGGGAGGCCCTTGCCGCGGCGAGAAGGCGGCTGGCGTTTGAGGATCTTCTGCTGTATCAGACGGCGCTTTCGCTGTTTCGCAATACCGGCCGGGAGGGCATTCAGCTCCGGTTTGAGGACGCCGTGCTGGATGCATTCTGGAAGCGCCTGCCCTTTGCGCCCACGGGCGCGCAGCGGCGCGTGATGCGGGAGGTGGCGGACGATCTGCGCTCGCCCCGGGCCATGGCGCGCATGGTGCAGGGCGACGTGGGCAGCGGCAAGACGGCCATCGCGTTCGCGGCCATCGCGCTTGCGCACAGCTGCGGATATCAGGCCGCGCTGATGGCGCCGACCGAGGTCCTGGCCCGCCAGCACTACGACGGCGCCAGGGAGATCCTGGAGCCGCTGGGCTGCCGGGTGGGACTGCTGACGGGCAGCCTGACGCCCAAACAGCACCGCATTGCCCACGAGGCCATCCGCGAGGGCGAATGGGACGTGATCATCGGCACCCATGCGCTGATCACCGAGGGCGTGGAGTATCAGAATCTCGGGCTTGTGGTCACCGATGAGCAGCACCGCTTCGGCGTGCGGCAGCGCACGCTGCTGGGGGAGAAGGGCGATGCGCCCAATGTGCTGGTGATGTCGGCCACGCCGATTCCGAGAACGCTTTCGCTGATTCTGTACGGCGATTTGGACATCTCCATCGTGGACGAGCTCCCGCCGGGAAGAAAGCCGGTGGCCACGCGCATCGTGCCCGAGGCGAAGCGGGAGGGCCTGTACGGATTCCTGCGCCAGGAGGTGCGCAAGGGGCGGCAGGTCTATGTGGTCTGTCCGCTGGTGGAGGAGTCCGAGGCGGTGGAGGCGCTTCCCGCCGAGCAGGTCTACGAGGATCTGCGCACGAAGCATCTGCCGGATCTGCGCATCGAGCTGGTGCACGGGCGCATGAAGGCGAAGGACAAGGACGCGGTGCTGGAGAAATTCCGCGCGGGCGAGGCGGATGTGCTCGTGTCCACCACGGTCATCGAGGTGGGCGTCAACGTGCCGAACGCCACGATCATGGTGATCGAAAATGCCGAGCGCTTCGGACTGGCCCAGCTGCATCAGCTGCGCGGGCGCGTGGGCCGTGGCGCGTATGAATCCTGGTGCTTTCTGATGGCGGAGCCGAACGAGCGGCTGAAATTTCTGACCTCCACCAACGACGGCTTTCTGGTGGCGCAGAAGGATATGGAGCTGCGTGGCCCGGGCGAGCTGTTCGGCACGCGGCAGTCGGGAGCCATCGCCGAGGGCGTCAGCCTGTACGGCTCCGATGCGGAGCTGCTGAAGTGCACCCACGATCTGGCCCGGGAACTGCTGGCCGATCCGGAAAGCGACGACGCGCGCGCGGTGATCGCTCTGGCGAAGGCGCGCTTTGCCGACCGGCTGAACGGGATCGCGGTCAACTAGAGTGCGCGATATTCGGAAGGGGGAGTTGAAGTGAAGGCGGGACTGGTATCCGTCTCGTTCCGGGCGCTGCCCTGGAATGAAGTGCTGGCGCTGGCGGAGCGCTGCGGTCTGGAGGGCGTCGAATGGGGCGGAGACGTGCACGTTCCCTGCGGCGATCTTGAGCGCGCGCGGCAGGTGGGACGGGCCACCCGTGCGCGCGGGCTGGCATGCGTCTGCTATGGCTCCTACTGCCGGCTGACGGATGGCGAATCGTCGGACGAACAGCTTCGCACGCTGGTGCAGACGGCCGGCGCGCTGGGCGCGCCGCTGATCCGCGTGTGGGCCGGCGATCGCGCAAGTGCCGACGCGACGCAGGCTCAGCGCGATGCTATTGCAAAAAATGCCCGTCGGCTGGCGGAGATTGCCCGGCGGGAAGGCATCGGGCTGGCCTTTGAATATCATGGCGGCACGCTGACCGATGACGCGGTGTCCGCGCGGCGGCTGCTGGAGGAGATCGATCGGGATGACGTGGGCTGTCTGTGGCAGCCGCCGGTGGGCATGAGCGCGCAGGATTGCTGCGCAGGCATCCGCGAGATGCGCGGATTTGTGCGCAATGTGCACGTATTCAGCTGGAGCAGCACATCGCCGGTGGAGCGCTTTCCGCTGGCGGCGGGTGCGGAAAAGTGGCGCGCCTGCTTGAAGGAGCTTTCGGCGCTGCCGGGAGAGCGGTGGCTGCTGCTGGAATTTGTGCGCGGCGATGACCCCGGACAGCTCGCGGACGACGCGGCAACCCTGAAGAATTGGATTGCGGGAGGATGGAGCCAATGAAAGCGGCTTTTCTGGGCGGCATGCCCGAGATGTTTGGGAAGGTCTACGGTCCCCGGCAGCGCGAGGCGCTGGCCGGGCGGGTGGAACTGATCGGCACGTTTGATTCAATCGGAGCTGAGGCACTTCGGGACGTCGAGGTCATCTTTTCCACATGGGGAATGCCCGCCTGTGAGGAATTGGAGATCCGGCAGCATCTGCCGAAGGCGAAGCTGCTGTTCTACGCGGCGGGCAGCGTGCAGGGCTTCGCGCGCCCGTTTTTGCATTCGGGCGTGCGTGTATTCAGCGCGTGGCAGGCAAACGCCGTGCCGGTGGCGGAGTTCGCGTATTCCCAGATTCTGCTGTCGCTGAAGGGATATTTCCGCGCGCAATCCCTGGCAGAGCCCGATCGTGCGCGGGCAAAGGCGGCGCATGAAGCCTGTCCGGGCGTCTACGAAGCGCAGGTCGGGCTTCTGGGCTGCGGCGCGATTGGGAGCCGCGTGGCGATGAAGCTGCGGGAAAACGATGTGGAGGTGCTGGCATACGATCCGTTTCTCAGCGCCGAACACGCGCGGGAGCTGGGCGTGCGCCGCGCGTCGCTGGAGGAGGTCTTCGCGCAGTGCGACGTGGTGTCCAATCATCTGGCCAATCTTCCCGCCACGGCGGGCATCATCCGGCGGGAGCATCTGATGTCCATGAGGCCGCATTCCACGTTCATCAACACCGGCCGCAGCGCACAGCTCTCCGAGGCGGATCTGCGGGACGCGCTCCTGGCCGATCCGACCCGCACTGCGCTGATCGACGTGCTGGCGGACGAGGCTCACGCGGATCAAAGTCCGCTCAACGGGCTGCCCAACTGCCTGATCACGCCCCACATCGCGGGCTCCACGGGGCGGGAGGTGCGCCGCATGGCGGACTGCATGATCCGGGCCTTCGATCGCGTGCAGGCGGGATTGCCGTGTGCCGACGAGGTGTCGGAGACCATGCTGGAGACGATGGCATAAATATTACATCAGTTTGCATGACAAAGCGTTCGGCGCATTTCACGCCGGGCGCTTTGCTATTTTGAACGCTTCATCATTTTGACAGTAGACATTTTCCAGCGTAAAAAGCAGGCTGGAGCGCAAAATAGTTGCAGACTGAAACGGGAGGTGAGACGAGTGAGCAAGCAGAGCAGACCCGAGCTGGAGAACATGAAGCTTGAAGTTGCGCGAGAGTTCGGCATCAACATGAAACGCGGCTATAACGGCGATGTGCCCTCCAAGGACAACGGTCGCGTCGGCGGCCAGATGGTCAAGAAGATGATCGAAGACTATCAGCGCCAGCACAGCCAGGCCCCCATGCAGTAAGCATTCCCCGCGATTGACTCTTTGAAATTTGAAAGGAGCATGAAAAATATGGCGACGAAGAATTCCAATCAGATCAACGTGCCCGAGGCCCGTCAGGCGATGTACAACATGAAGCACGAGGTGGCCAACGAACTGGGCATCACCCTGAACCAGGGCTACAACGGCAACATGACCAGCAAGGATGCCGGCCACATCGGCGGCAACATGGTCAAGAAAATGATCGAGGAGCAGGAGCGCCAGATGAGCGGTCAGGCTCAGAATCAGCCCCAGAATCGCTACTGATTCCAAAAACGACGGGACGCGCATTTGCGCAGTCCCGTCGTTTTGCATGGAGGATCCATCATCCGGCATTCCGGATGCGCAGCAGGTCGCCGGGGGCGACGGGATGCGGACAGTCCATCTCATAGATTTCGGAGGGGCGAGCGGCTGCGGCCTCTCTTGCGCCGTCGGCGTTGGAGATGTTCTCAGCGATGAAGGACAGGCCTAGGCTGTCAGGCGAGAGAATCTCCACGCGGTCGCCCTCGCTGATCTTGTTGCGCGCCTCGAAGCGGATGCGGCCGTTGCCCGAGGAGCCGCAAACCACGCCCACAAAGGTGCAGTCCTGCAGATAGGCGCCCTCGTCCGGCGCGTGGTGCTTCAGTTCGCCGAAGTAGAAGCCGCTGGAATAGGGGCGATGGCTGGCGGCGTTCAGTTCGCGCTCCAGCATCGCAGTGTGCTCCGGGGTTGCGGTTCCGCTGAGAATGGCATCGATGCGCTTGCGATAGGCATTGGTCACGGTGGCGACGTAATACGGCGACTTCATGCGGCCCTCGATTTTGAAGGAAACCACGCCCGCCTCCATGATCTGGTTCAGGAAGGACAGGCAGTTCAGGTCCAGCGAGCTGAGAATGGTCGTGCCCCTGTCGTCCTCCTCCACGGGGAAGAACTGCCCGGGCCGCTTTTCCTCCATCAGGTGGTAGGTCCATCGGCAGGACTGGGCGCAGGCGCCGCGATTGGCGCTGCGTCCGGTGAGGTAGGCGCTGATCATGCAGCGGCCGGAATAGGACATGCACATCGCGCCGTGCACGAAGGCCTCCAGCTCCAGCGAGCGAGGCGCCTTTGCGCGCAGCTCGGCGATCTCGTTCAGGGACATCTCGCGGCCGAGCACCACGCGGGTCGCGCCCAGGTCGGCGTAGACGTTGGCGGCGGCGTAGTTCAGGCAGTTGGCCTGGGTGCTGACGTGGACGTTCAGATGGGGAGCGGCGCGGCGGATTGCGGCGATGGCGCCCAGGTCGGAGACGATGACGGCATCCGCACCGATCGAATCCAGCGCCTGCGCGTAGTCGCCCAGCGCGTCGATCTCGGCATTCGTGGCGAAGGCGTTGACGGTGACGTACAGTTTTTTTCCGGCGGCATGAAGGGACTGAACGGCTGTTTTGAGTTTGTCCATGGTGAAGCCCACTGCGCCGGCGCGCAGCTGCAGCTTCGGGCCGCCCACGTAGACGGCGTCCGCGCCAAAGCGCAGGGCGGTGTTCAGGCGCTCCAGATCGCCGGCGGGGGCGAGCAGTTCAAATGAAGGCATGGTTCGATGCTCCTTTCGCGGCATAAAACGGCGGCCCATGCATGCGCATGCGCCGCCGGCAAAGGTTGGATCATTCCTCGTCGTCTTCGGGGATGTATTCGGTGTCGTCCCAGTCCTCCGGGCGCAGGCCGATGTTGGTCTCGGCGCCCTCGATCTTGATGTTCAGATACTTCTCGCAGAGCGCGTTGGAGTAAGAGGCGATGATCAGGCGGTTGAAGGCGGGAACATAGACCAGATACAGCACGGAGACGATCATCAGCGTGTACAGCTGAGCCTCAGGGAAGAACCAGACCACGGCAAAGGTGATTGCGGGTACGATCCAGGTCAGCAGCTTGATGCCGATGGCCAGCGGCAGCTTCGCCAGGGTGAGCAGCACTGCATTTCGAATCAGATTCTTGAAGTTGAGCTCATAGGTGACCATCAGCGTATAGATGACCATTTCGCTGAGCTTCCAGATGACGAACACCAGGAACACCAGGCACAGCGGAATGATATAGATGAAGGACTGGGCTGCCAGCTGTCCGTAGAAAACCCAGCCGACATAGACGATCACCGGCATCAGTCCGCTGATAATGGACACCGGGAGCGCCTGCTTCCAGTTGGCCTTCACAGCGTCCCAGAAGTCGCTCCATACGAAGCTGTGCTGGTCGCGCGCCCAGTTGCGCATCACAAAGGTCACGCCTGCGGTAAAGGGACCGGTGATGCCCACGCAGGGGACGAGACCAAGCAGGAAGGTCATGAAATAGCCGGAGATATTCTCCACAGAGAGCTCAATTTCCGCCGAGAACAGCAGGGAGATGTGCATCAGCGCCCAGACAAACGTCGGCAGCCAGAAGAGCATGTACAGCAGGTTGACGCCGAACATGCTGCCCCAGCGCACCTTCAGCACCGCCCCGAACAGCTGACGACGGTTCTGCGGCATGTCCGAAACGGTATAGTCGCCCTTGCCGGCCTTGCCGTAATAATAGTTGTTCATCATATTTCCGAAAAACGACATAGAAGATTTCCACCGCCTTGCATCCAAGAGTTTTGTATATTCAGTAGTATAACATGCGGGGAGGGGCTTTTGCAAGTCCCAGGGCACAGTTTCTTTCCTGTGAATTTTGCGGTAATGTGGGCAAAAATATTGCAATTTTGACGGGAATGAGATATAATAAACTTTCAAGAGGATTTTTGCTTGATCATTCGGAGGCGAAGGGAAAATGCGACCGACAGTGATGAGGATTTCACTTGGAACACTGGTCAACAATGCCACGGCGCTGCGCGCGCGGGTATCGGAGAACGTGAAGATGCTCTGCGTGGTCAAGGCGGACGCCTACGGACATGGTGCGCTGCCCTTTGCAAAGGAACTGGAGCGAATCGGCATTGCCGACGCCTTCGCGGTGGCAATCGTCGAGGAGGCGCGCGCGCTTCGCGAGGGCGGCGTGCAGGGAATGATCGTCATTCTGGGCGGCGGCTGCGAGGATTCTCTTCGCGAAGCCGTTCGGGTGAAGGCCTCCCAGGCCGTCTATACGCCCGAAGCGCTGGAGGTGCTGGAAGATGAGGCCTGCCGTCTGGGCGTCACCGCAAAGGCGCACCTGAAGGTGGATTCCGGCATGTCCCGCATCGGCGTGCGCAGCGTGGAAGAGCTGGAGGCTCTGCTGAAGAAGTGGAGCGAATGTCCGCATGTGGAGATGGAGGGGTGCTTTACCCATTTCTGCGTGGCGGACAGCGAACCCGATTTTACGGCGCGGCAGGACGAGGTATTCAATGCGATGCTCGACCGCATTCGCGCGGCGGGGTATCGTCCCATCGCCCATGCGGCGGCGTCCACCGCGATGCTGGATGCGCGCTATCAGCACGATATGGTGCGCGCGGGCATCGGCCTGTACGGCAGCTGCATGCCGGAGATGGGCGGGGAGATCCAGCATGCGCAGACCCTGTCGACGCGGCCGGTCCGCATCGAGCGGATTCAGGCCGGGGACACTGTAGGATACGGCAGAACCTATCGCGCGGATCGGGAGACCGTGGTAATGACGCTGCCCATCGGCTATGGCGACGGCTATCCGCGCATTCTGAGCAATCGGGCGGACGTGCTGGTGCACGGCAGGCGCGCTTCGATCATCGGCCGGGTGTGCATGGACATGCTGATGGCGGACATTACCGACATTCCGGGCGTGACGCTGGACGACGAGGTGGTGCTCATGGGGCGTCAGGGCGACGAGCGCATCACTCCGGACGAGCTGGCCGATCTGGCCGAGACCATTCCCTATGAGATCATGCTCGGCTTCCTGCCGCGCATTCCCAGGGTGATTGCGGATTGACGAAAGGAAGGATACATTGACTACTTTTGACATGTGGAAGAGCATTTTTGTGCTGAAGCTCATTCTGATCTTTATCAGCTTCACGGTTTTTTCCTTCGGCAATATGACGGTGTTCATTGCGCTGGGGATTGTGGTGCTGCTGTTGGGCTGCTATATGGCGTTTCGGCAGGGCCAGGGCATCGGCCACGAGGCCTGCTCGGTGTCCAGTTCCATTCGCCACATCTCGGAGCAGACGGACAAGCCTGAGCACGCGCAGGTGGATCCGAAGATGTTCAAGCAGGCCTACAGCGTTGGCAACGGCGTGAAGTCCATTCTGGCCGGCGGACTGATCGGCTATGTGATCAACGTCGTGTACATCATCAGCATGCTGCTGAAGGCGTCGAACGGGGTGATTCTGGGAACCCGACTGGCGTCGTTTGTGGTGTCCATCGGCTATTGGCCCATCGTCGCACACTGGCACGAGGTGTTCAATGTGCTGACGCCGGACATCGTCGCGGTGCTGATGATCGGCCCGTTCCTGCTGCCCATCTGCCAGTTCCTCGGCTATTTGCAGGGACCGAAGCTCTGGGAGAAGACGGAGAAGGCGATGGCGGACGGCAAGCGCCGCGCAAAGGCCCGCTCCCGCATCGGCAGGAAGAAGAACACGCCCAAAATCCGCAAGCCTGAAATTTGATTTAATTTCGAAAAAACCATTTGCAACTGTTGCATAAATGTGATATAATTACGACAAATACCATAGGTGGTGCCATGCGCATAATATCAGGGGAAGCTCGGGGGCGGAGATTGTTCGCGCCGACGGGCGAGGATACGCGTCCGACGGCGGACAAGGTGCGCGAGTCGCTGTTCAACATTATCGGCGCGCGTGTGTACGATGCCAATGTGCTGGATCTCTTCGGCGGCACAGGCGCGATGGCGCTGGAAGCGCTGAGCAGGGGCGCGGCGTATGCCGTGATCGCCGACTGTGCGAGGAGCGCGATTCAGGCGATCGAGCGAAATGCCCAGAATGTGCTGAAGGACGAGCTCTCCCAGCGTGCGCGGATCATGCGGGCGGATTACCGGACGGCGATTGATTCGCTGACCGGTATGAAATTCGATTTGGTTTTTTTGGATCCGCCCTATCGAATGATCGAGGCCTATGGCGACGCGATCGAGCGGCTGAAGGCGCGGGACGCGCTCAGCGAAGACTGCCTGATCGTTGTCGAGCGGCTGCGGGAACGGCCGGTGCCCCTTCCTCAGGGCTTTGAAAGCTGCGACACGCGGCATTATGGCGCGACGAGCGTGGAACTGGTGAGGGAGGCTGCGCGATGAAGGCAATCTATGCAGGCAGCTTTTCTCCGCCGACGCTGGGACATCTGGATATCATCTCGCGGGCCGCAGGTCTCTTCGATGAACTGGTGGTCGCGGTCTTGTCCCAGGCGGAGAAGCGATATCTCTTTTCAGTGGAAGAGCGGCTGGAGATGCTCCGGACTGTAACGCGGGAAATTCCCAATATCCGGGTGATTTCGGATCACGGACTGTTGGTGGATGTGGTCAGGCGCGAGGGCGCGGACGTGATCGTTCGCGGATTGCGAAACTCCGCAGATCTGCTGTTTGAAATGCAGATGGCGGAGGCCAATCGGAAAATCGGCGGGGTTGAAACGGTATTCTTGGGCTGTCAACCCCAATACAGCATGATCTCTTCAACGATCGTCAGGGACTGCGCCTCTCACGGCGCGCCGATCGACTCAATGGTTCCGGGGGAGATCATTGAAAAAATCTATGACGCTTTCGGCATCTCGCCGGGAACGGAAAGGAAGGACTAAGATGGATCACGATCAGGAGAAGTTCTACGAGGCGGAGGAACAGGAGTCCCAGGCGGAAGCTCAGCCGGTCAATGATCATGAGGACGTCAATGACATGGTCTATTTCATTGAACTGCTGAAGCATTTGCGCATTCTGCTGGAGCGGGGAAGCAGAGTTCCTTTGACTGGTAAAGCGCTCATCGATGTGGAAAGCTGTTTGAAGGTCATTGATGAGATGGACAGCAATCTTCCGGACGCGATTCAGTACGGCATGCAGATGTATTCCGAGCGGAGCCGCATTATGGGAGATGCGGAGAACACAGCCATCAGCCGCGTGACCTCTGCGGAGATGAAGGCCAACAAGGCGCTGGAGAATGCCCGCCGCGAGGCCGATCAGATCGTGGTCGACGCGGAGGATGAGGCCAAGGCCATTCTGGACGACGCACAGGAGCGCGCCGATCACATGATCAGCGATTCCGAAATCGTCCGCCAGGCCCGCGACGAGGCGCGCAGCATCAAGAACGACGCCCGCGTGGAGGCCGGCGAGATGCGCCTGAAGGCCAACCACGACGTCTATCGCATGATGACCGAAGTGGAGGGCCGGCTGGATGAGACGCTCAAGGAAATGCGCCGCCTGCGCTCCGAGCTGAGCAGCGACGCTGAATAAGGGCGTTCTGTTTCTGATTTTAACTTGACAGATGGAAATACCGGCGCGTATAATGGGGTACGAATAAAAGGGAGTAGCTTGCGGCTTATCCGTTACAATTGGCGTCAATACGGCCTCGTGCCCGCTGTTGTATGAAAAAGCGAGACTTTTATTGCGGTGTGACCGCAATAAAAGTCTCGTTTTTGATATTGATTTGGAGGGGGATTCTATTGGATACTTTGCTTGAATCGTTCCGAATGTTCCAGTGGCAGTATGTTGTCATGTGGGCGATCGGCGGCCTTCTGATCTATCTGGCCATCAAGAAGGACATGGAACCGGCGCTGCTGCTGCCGATGGGATTCGGCGCAATTCTGGTCAACCTGCCCCAGTCCGGCGCAGTGACGCAGGTCATCGACGGCATGGTGGAGGAGGGCTTCCTCAGCGTGCTGTTTGATGCGGGCATCGCCAACGAGCTGTTCCCGCTGCTGCTGTTCATCGGCATTGGCGCGATGATCGACTTCACGCCGCTGCTGTCCAATCCGAAGCTGATGATCTTCGGCGCGGCGGCGCAGTTCGGCATCTTTTTCACGCTGCTGATGGCGCTGCTGTTCGGCTTTGATCTGAACGATGCGGCATCCATCGCGATCATCGGCGCGGCGGACGGCCCGACCTCGATCTTTGTGGCCAACTACCTGAAGTCCAATTACATCGGCGCAATCGTGGTCGTCGCCTATTCGTACATGGCGCTGGTGCCGATCGTGCAGCCGCCGGTCATTCGCGCGATCACCACGAAAAAGGAGCGCCGGATCCGCATGGAGTATTCTGCGGGCGAGGTCTCCAAGACCACCAAGATCCTGTTCCCGATCATCATCACTGTGATCGTCGGCATGGTGGCGCGCCGGAGCGTCGCGCTGATCGGCTCGCTGATGTTCGGCAACCTGATCCGCGAGTGCGGCGTGCTGGACAATCTGTCCGAAACCGCGCAGAAGACTCTGGCGAATCTGATTACCCTGTTCCTGGGCATCACCGTCGCCACCAAGATGCAGTGGGAGCAGTTCCTGAACGCCAGCACGCTGATCATCCTTGTGCTGGGCCTCGTCGCGTTCGTGTTCGACACGGTAGGCGGCGTCATGATCGCGAAGCTGTTCAATCTATTCCTGAAGAAGAAGATCAACCCGATGATCGGCGCGGCGGGCATTTCCGCGTTCCCGATGTCGGCCCGCGTGGTCAACAAGATGGGTCTGCAGGAGGACAAGCAGAACTTCCTGCTGATGCATGCAGTGGGCGTGAACGTCTCCGGCCAGATCGCTTCCGTAATTGCGGGCGGTTTGATCCTGGGCCTGTTCGGCTGATTGGAAGGAGGAGTGCTCCATGAAATTTGAAATCAATTTTCCCGCAATGGTTGCCACGATTCCCGACGCCATGATCGGCTGGGCCGGTGTATTTGCCGTCACGCTCGTGATCATCGCGTGCGTCTGGGTGCTGAATAAAGTGACCGTAAAGCGCGACAAATGAATCAGAGCCAAGCTCCCTGCCCTTAGGCGGGGAGTTTGCTTTTGTCTGGACAACGGCATGCTCAGGCGCTATAATGGATGCAGAACGGTTGGACGGAGGAAATGAAATGAGGAGAAAGGACCGCGAAGTTGCCTTCCCTGGCGAGATGCTGCAGATCATGGAGAAATGCGACGTTTGCTATGTGTCGTTTATGGGCGAGGAATATCCCTATACAGTGCCGATGAACTTCGGCATGGAGGCGGATGGGGAGAACGTGAAGCTCTACTTCCACTGTGCCCAAGAGGGGAAGAAGCTGGAGCTGATGCGCCGGAATCCGAAGGTCAGTTTCGCAATGAGCTGCGGCCACCTGTTTGAGGGCAGCGGCGCGGGCAGTACCATGCGCTACGCATCAGTCTGCGGAAACGGAAGGATGACTGCCGTCGAAGCCGATGAAAAGCTGCGCGGCCTGAATGCAATTCTGGGCCACTATGGACAGCGGCCGCTGGAAGAACTTCCGCAAAAAACGCTGGATGCCGTATGCGTGCTCAGATTGGAGGTCCATGAACTGACCGGAAAGCGCAATGCAGCGCGATAGCGGAAACCGGTCTGTGGAAAAATGGGAGGTGGATTTGTGCACGAAGTGCAGGCCAAGGCGATTCTGTCCGCGCAGAATGGCATGAATCTGTATCGCGGATGCACGCATGGCTGCATCTATTGCGATTCCCGCAGCACCTGCTATCAGATGAACCACGAGTTCGAGGACATCGAAGTGAAGATCAATGCTCCGGAGCTGCTGGAGCAGGCGCTGCGGCGCAAGCGGAAGCGCTGCATGATCGGCACGGGCTCGATGTGCGATCCCTATCTGCCGCTGGAGCGGAAGTATCAGCTTACGCGACGTTGTCTGGAGATCATCGAGCGCTATGGCTTTGGCGCAACGGTATTGACGAAATCCGATCTGGTGCTGCGGGATCTGGATCTGCTCAAGCGCATCCATCAGCGGTCGAAGTGCGTGGTTCAGTTGACGCTGACCACGGCGGATTCAAAGCTCTGCAAGATCCTGGAGCCGAACGTCTGCGATACCGCGCGGCGGGCCGAGGTGCTGGAGATTTTGCGCGATGAGGGAATACCGACGGTGGTCTGGATGACGCCCATTCTGCCTTATATCAACGATACTCAGGAAAACATCGCGGGTCTTCTGGAGATCTGTGTTCGCGCAGAGGTGAAGGGGATCATCACCTTCGGCGGACTGGGGCTGACGCTGCGCGACGGCGACCGCCAGTACTACTATCGCAAGCTGGATGAGCACTTTCCCGGACTCAGGCAGCGCTACATTCGGGAGTTCGGCAATGCGTACGAGATTCCCTCGCCGAACAACGCCATGCTGGTGCCGATGTTTGAGGAAACCTGTCGAAAGCATGGAATCCTCTACGATACCGATCGGGTGTTTGAATATCTGCACACCTATGAAGAGCCGGTGTCCGGCATTCAGCTGAGCCTGTTTGACTGAATACCGCAAAAAGCGACCGAAGTCCGAAAAAGACTTCGGTCGCTTTTTGCGTCTGCTCGCACTCAGAACGCCAGAATGCCCAGATGCTCCAGAAGAATTTGCGTGCCCAACAGAATCAGAATGACACCGCCGATCCGTTCCGAGACGCTCTTGTAGCGCGCACCGAAGAGGTTGCCGATCTTGACGCCGAGCGCGGAGAGCAGGAAGGTGGTGACGCCGATGAACGAGGCCGCCATGACGATGTTGACGCCCAGAGAGGGGAAGGGAATGCCCACGGCAAGGGCATCGATGCTGGTGGCCACAGCCATGACCAGCATGGGCTTAAAGGCGAAGGAGGCGTCCACCGCTTCCTCTTCCTTGGAGAGGGATTCGCGAATCATGTTCGCGCCGATCAGTCCCAGAAGGATGAAGGCGACCCAGTGGTCGATGGCGGTGATGTACTGCTCGAAGACGGAACCGAGAAAGTAGCCGACGGTGGGCATCAGCGCCTGAAAACCGCCGAACCACAGTCCGACAATGGCCATTTTTTTCCAGTTCAGTTCCCGGGTGGAGAGACCCTTGCAGATGGCGACGGCGAAGGCGTCCATCGAAAGGCCGATGGCGAGCAGAAGCAGGCTTACAAAACTCATGAGAAACCCTTCCTTTTGCGCAAGATTACAAAAGACCCAATGTGCATACTCCGCCCACGGCGGAAATGCACATGAGTCTCGTTCATTAAGGCAGGCCAGATCCGACGGGCGAATCAGTATGTTGACCGGCCACGCTTGTGCGCAAACTACTCCCTCACGGGTATTCTGTAAGGGGATTCTATCATGAAAACCATGGACTGTCAAGAGAAATGAATAAATTGAGAACGATTTGTGAATTCATGGTTTGGCCATACTTTATTAAAATGTACCTTAAAATTTCTGAATATACTGATCTCCAGAATTTGGAAAGATACGGAGGTGCGTTTTTTTGAACGCCAGGCCAGTGAAAAAGGGAAAGAAATGGAAGCGCAGACTGCGCAGAGCGTTAACTGCGCTGGTGATTCTGCTGGTGATCGCCGGATTGGCGTGGTATGGCTACGGCATGCTCAAGCAGGAATACACGGTGACCTATGACGCCTATACCGCGTCGATCGGAAGCATATCCAATGCGCTGAGCTTCAGCGGCAATCTTGGCTTGGTGAACAGCGCGGACTATGCCGCATCCGCGTCGACGACGGTGCGCACGGTCTATGTTGCCGCTGGCGACGACGTGCAGAAGGGAGATAAGCTGCTGCGCCTGGCGAACGGCACGACCATTTCGGCGGAGTTTGACGGCCGCGTGAACACCTTGAGCGTCGAGGAGGGCGATGAGGTCAAGGCCGGCGACGCGCTGATTCAGGTGGCTGATTTCACCCACATGCAGGTGACCTTCCGCATCGACGAATACGATATCGCCGACGTCAGCATTGGTCAGGCCTGCACCGTCACGGCGACGGCCACGGAGCGCAGCTTCGATTCCGAAATCGCCTCCATCAACTACATCTCCTCCGGCGGATCGGTGGCCTACTATTCCGCAGTGGCCTATGTGGATGTGGGCGAAGGCATCTATCCCGGCATGCAGGTCACGCTGTCGATCCCTCAGGAAGAGGCCCGAGACGTGGTTGTGCTGAAGATGGATGCGCTGAGCTTTGACGAGACCAACAGCGCCTATGTGTGGATGTACAACGACGAAGGCGTGCTCGAGCGGGTTGACGTAGAGGTCGGCGTCAGCAACGGCAACTATGTGGAGATTGTTAATGGACTGTCCGAAGGCGATGTGGTGTACGTCGAGGCCGAGATGACGGTCGAGGGCAGCGGATTGGGCGGATTGCTGTCGGGGCTTTTCGGCTCCCAGCAGATGAATCCTCCGAGCGGCAGCACGGGCGGCATGCGCGGCAACTTCGGCGGAGGAGAGATGCCCTCCGGTTTCGAGGCTCCCGGCGGCGGAGAGTTCCGCGGCGGAATGGGCGGTGGTAACCCGTGAGCCAGGAAACTTTCTTTGAAATGCGCGGCATCAACAAGGTCTATCGGATGGGCGACGAGGACATGAGGGTCCTGAAGGATGTCGATCTGGACCTCAGCGAGGGCGATTATCTGTCCGTTCTCGGCCCCTCCGGCAGCGGCAAGAGCACGCTGATGAACATCATCGGCTGTCTGGATGTCGCCACGTCGGGAAGCTATATCCTGCATGGACGCTGCATCGAGGATCTGACCGACGGCGAACTGGCGCGGATTCGCAGCCGTGAAATCGGATTCATCTTTCAGAACTCCCAGCTGCTGCCACGGCTGACGGCGCAGAAAAACGTGGAGCTGCCGCTGGTCTATGCGGGCGTGTCTCCCCGGGAGCGCCGGAGGCGCGCAGCCGAAATGCTGGAGCGCGTTGGCCTGTCGGATCGAAGCGAGCACTATCCCAATCAGCTCTCCGGCGGACAGCAGCAGCGCGTGGCGATCGCGCGCGCGCTGGTGGGCAATCCCACCATTCTGCTGGCCGACGAGCCCACCGGCGCGCTGGACCAGAAGACGGGCAGACAGGTCATGGAGCTGTTCGGGGAGCTGAGCGCCGAGGGCCGCACCATCATCATGATCACCCATGACATGAAGATCGCCGCCTATGCGCGCCACGTGGTGCACATCATCGACGGCGAGCTGCAGGAGGGAGGCGGATGCGCCGATGCTTAAGGCCATTTTCGGAACGCTCAGCATGCTGAAAGAGTGCGTGGCGATGTCGCTGAGCAACATCCTGAACAACCGCGTCCGGTCGTTTCTGACGGTGCTCGGCATCATGATCGGCGTCACGGCGGTCATTGCGCTGATTACCACGGTCTCCGGCGTCTCCGGGTCGCTGTCCAGTTCCTTCTCCTCCATGGGCGCGGGAACGCTGATGGTCACCGTGACGGGCAGCGACCTGAAGTCCGGCATGACCAACGAGGACCTCGAGCAGCTGGCGCAGATGGAGGTCATCGACGGCATCACCCCCACGGTGTCGCTGAGCGCCCGCGTGTCCCGCGGCGGCAGCTATGAGACGGGCATCTCCGTTTCGGGCAAGAACGCGTACTATTTTCAAACCAACGACGAGGTGGTCACGCGCGGCCGCGCGCTGAACATCGTCGATTGCGACAACATGTCCTTCGTCTGCCTGATCAATCAGGATATGGTGGATACCTTTTTCTTCGGCGTGGATCCCGTGGGCGAGAATCTGTACATCGCGGGCATTCCGTTCCTGGTGGTTGGCCTGTTCTCCGACGACGGCACCGAGAGCATCGCCAGCATGATGAGCGGCAGCCCGGACATCCTCGTGCCCTATACCACGGCGCTGAAGATAAATAACGCCAATGTGGTCACCTCGTTTACCGTATATCTGGCCGATGGCGCGGATTCCGAGAGCGCCGCGGATGCGATCGAGGCCGAGATGGACGCCATGTTCAGCTTCGAGGACGACTGCTTCACAGTGACCACCATGAGCGGCATTGAGGACACCATGGAGGAAATGCTGTCCATGATGACCGCGCTGCTTGCGGGCATCGCTTCCATCGCGCTGGTGGTCGGCGGCATCGGCATCATGAACATGATGCTGACCTCTGTCACCGAGCGCACCGTCGAGATCGGCCTGAAGAAGGCGCTGGGCGCGCTGCCCTGGCAGATTCAGGCGCAGTTTTTGATCGAATCCTTCCTGCTGTCCGTGATCGGCGGCCTCACGGGCGTCGTGCTGGGCCTGGCGCTGTCCTTCGGACTGTGCCGGATGCTGGGCACCGAGTTTGTGCTCTCCGTCGGCGCAATCGCGCTGGGCGTGGGATTTTCCGCCGCCGTCGGCATTGTGTTTGGCTGGGCGCCCGCGCGAAAGGCCAGCAGACTGAACCCCATCGACGCACTGAGATCGATTTAATTATGAGGAGGAATCATTTTATGAAGATCAGCATCCGAAAGATCACTGCGGCGGCAGCGGCATGCCTGCTGCTGGCCCAGGGCGCGCTGGCGGAGTCCATCTCCTTCAGCGGAACCGTGGACGTGGACAATACCGTCGAGGTGTATGCGCCCATCGGCGGCGTGGTGGACCGGGTTCAGGCGGAGGCCGGACAGACGGTGAAGGCCGGCGATGTGCTCGCCACGCTCTCCACCACAAAGGTCTATGCCACAGAGTCCGGCACGGTGACCGGCGTGTTCGGCGTTCCGGGCGATTCCGCGGAGACGGTCTCCTCGCGCTATGGCGCGGTGATGTACATCGAAGGCGAGCGGCTCTACACCATCGCGGCTTCCACGGACAGTGCCTACAATACGACGGAGAACAAGTTTGTCCACGTGGGCGAGCCGGTCTATCTGAGCTGCTATTCCGACGGCACGCACACCGGCACCGGCGTGATCACCTCCATTCAGGGCACGGATTACACGGTTGAGGTGACTTCCGGCGAGTTCCTGGTGGGCGAGACGGTCAGCGTCTTCCGTGAGGAGAGCTGCAAGGCGGCCAGCCGCATCGGGCGCGGCGCGCTTTCCCGCACGAATCCCATCGCGGTCACGGGCAGCGGCAGCATCGTGTCCTTTGCCGTCTCCGATGGGGATGCCGTCGAGCGCGGCGATCTGCTGTTTGAGACGCTGGACGGCGCCTTCGACGGCCTCTACATGAGCGGCACCGATCTGGTTGCAGACACGGACGGCGTGGTGGCTCAGCTGAATGTGCAGCAGGGCGGCAATGTGCAGAAGGACAGCGTCGTGGCGGTGATCTATCCCGCGGACGCCATGCGCGTGACCGCGCAGATCTCCGAGGCCGATCTCGGTTCCGTCAGCGAAGGCGACAGCGTCACGGTGGAACTGCTCTGGAACCAGGACGAAGAGGTGATCTACGACGGCATCATCACCGGGATTTCCAGCATCGCCACGGAAGCTGCGGGCGGCGCGGACGGCGACAGTGAGGTGACCTACACCGTTTATGTGGACTTCGAGCCCGATGAAAACACCCGCTTCGGCATGAGCGCCATCGTGACCACGCAGGATGCAGCGGGCGAAGAGGTGGATGCAGATGCGTAAAGGCAGGCGCGCACTCTGTGCGGCAATGGCCATTGCGATGCTGCTCTCCGCAAGCTATGCGGAGGAGGGGACCTTGACGGAGGCAACTGCGGCGCCGACTGCAGCGCCCACGGCAGCCCCATCCGCTCCCCCCGAACCGGCAGAAACGGTGGATCCCGCGGGCACGCCGGAGCCGACGGTGACGGCCGCTCCCACGGGCACCCCGGAATCGTCGGCAACAGCGGATGCGACAGGCACGCCGGCGCCGATGGAGACGCCGGGTTCGACGGATGTCCCGGAACCGCCGGAGACGGCGGACGCGACGAGTACGCCGGCGCCGATGGAGACGCCAGGCTCGACCAGTGCACCGGAGTCGACGGACGTACCTGAAGTGACGGATGCACCGACCTCTGCGCCTTTGCCGACCGATGCTCCGACACAAGCGCCGGATTCTTCGGAGGTGATCCCGGTGATCCGGGTGGAAGGCGATGCCATTCAGCAGGACGGGATCTGGCAGATTGGCTGTAGCGCGCCGGAGGACAAGATTGCATTCGTCTGGACCTTTGAAGGCGAGGCGGCGCGATATGTCGCTGAAATCATCGACAATCAGGGCAATGCCTTTCCGCTGGAGGATCCGGCGGAGATGCGGCTGGAGATCAATGCGGCGGAGTGGCTGCAGGGACCCTGTACGCTGCGCATCGGCGCGGTGCTCCTTGATGAAACCATTGCCTGGGGCAGCATTGACTTTGCCGTTGTGCAGCAGCAGAATGGCCGGCCGGGCGGCGGCTTCAATGGAGGCGGCTTTGGCGGCGGCCGGCCCGGCGGCAGCTTTTCGGGCGGCCTTGGGGGATCTGCTGGCGGCAGTGCGGGCGCGCCCGGCAGTGGAGTGCCGGAGGAGTCGGGCTTTCGCGTGACGCCGGGCGAGGCGCTGACGGACGACCACGCTTCGGGAACGAAGAATATGACGCTATACGGAACTGTGGCGCTGGAAGTGGAGGAAACCCCGATGCAGGCGCTGACGGTGGGCGGCGTGGCGCTGGACGTGACGCTGGACGGCGGCCTTCAGCCCTTTACAGCCAGCATCGAGGACAGTTGCCTGATTCTGACGCCGGAGACCGAAGGCGAACAGTGGCAGCTGAGCGGCGCGGCACTGAAGACGCTTTGCAGCAGCGGCATCGAAGCGCTGATTCTGGTGGTGGACGATTCAAAAATTGCCTTGGAAACGGGGACGGAACTGGGCGGCACGGTCTATGGAAAGCTCTGTGCCGCAGGATATGTCTCCAAGGATTATCTTTGGCAGGTGGATGCGCGGGGCACGGAAATCACCGTGGGCGAAGCGCGGTACCGCCTGAATGCCAGCGGTGAACTGGAGCCGCTTGGAGGTTGAAGAGCATGTGGAAAAGAGCATTGGCCTGCCTTCTGGCGATGAGTTTGCTGGGCGCTTCAGCATGTGCCGAGGTCTACGCGGGCGAGACGGTCGCGACGCAGCTCAGCACGGTCGCGGTAAATGCGGGCGGTGTATTGGATGGGCTGAGCGTTTCGGTGGGCGAGGTTGTCCAGGCGGGCGACATCATCGGAACGGTGTGCGCGGAACCGGTGTTTGCGGCGCAGGACGGCACGGTTGCCGTCCTGCATGCCGCTGAAGGAGACGACGTCACTGGCACTGTGCTGGAGATTGCGCCTGTGGAGCTGTACGCGATCTACTGCACTGTGGAGAGCGCCTATGCTTCGCCGGAGACGCAGCTGATCCATGCTGGCGAACAGGTGTATATCCGCTGTACGGCGGACGGCACGCATCGGGCGATCGGCATCGTCACGCAGATCGATTCCGACGAGTACCGGGTGGAGACCATTGGCGGCGAGCTGTACGTGGGCGAGGTGGTCAAGCTGTATCGCGATGATTCGTTTTCAGCGTCGCAGTGTGTGGGCATCGGCACGGTGGTTTCGTCCGACGCGGTGACCTACGAGGCGGATGGAACCATCGTGGAGATGTGCGTGGAAGAGGGCGAAGCCGTTGAGCGCGGCGAGCTGCTGTTTCGGGTCGCGGACGGGGAGAACACGCTGGCTGTCAGCGAGGTGACCGGCGTGGTCACAGAGGTGCTCGCCGCCGAAGGCGATCGCCTGGAGCGCGGACAGGCGCTGGCGAGCGTTGCGCCGCTGGAGGGGATTCGCGTGGAGATCTGCGTGGATGAGACGGCAGCAGCCTCCATCGAGCCCGGCGATTCGGCCAGCGTGGTGCTGGCCTGCGACGATGAGGCGGCGCTGTCCGGCGAAGTGGAATCCGTGTCGAAGCTCATGTCCGGGGACGGCTATGTCGTCCGGATTCGCACCGATGCGGCGCTCGACAGGATCGGCCTGTCCGCCGAGGTGCGGCTCGGCGGCTGAAAATGCTTGCCGGATGCGCAATATGCTGGTATAATCAATCCGGAAGGCGAGGTGGCGCGCAATGCGAAGAATCCGACTTAACGTCCCGGCGCGGAGCTGTCCGCGGCGAACGCAGCCGGGCTGATTTTTGCCGCGGCGGACTGCGCCGGTGGAAAATGAAATCCACATTGCGAAGAGGAGCAGTTTGCATGAATCAGACAGATTATTGGAAAGAAATCTGGAAGGCGGAGGAAGCGTACGCCTTCAGCGGATGGGATTTCTCCCATCTTGACGGGCGGCAGGACTACGATCCGCTGCCCTGGGACTATCGCGCGGAGGTGCAGAACGGCCTGCTGGAAAGCCATCGCCTGCTGGATATGGGCACGGGCGGCGGAGAGTTCCTGCGCACGCTGTCACATCCGTTTGCGAATATCAGCGTGACGGAGGGATATGCGCCGAATCTGGTGCTGTGCCGCGCGCAGCTGGAGCCGCTGGGGGTGGAGGTGTGCGATGCGGACGGCGCGGGCCCGCTTCCCTTCGAAGACGGGCGGTTTGACCGCGTGATCAATCGCCACGAGGACTTCCGGGCGGGCGAGGTCCTGCGGGTGCTGAAGCCCGGCGGACGGTTTGTCACCCAGCAGGTGGGCGGAAGCAACTGCATTGATCTGCGAAAGCGCCTGGGCTTCGAACCTCCGCATTCCGATCACGATCTGGCGCACAATGTCGATGCGCTGAGGCGCGCCGGCTTTGAGATTCTGCGCGCGGAGGAATGCTTCGGCAAGAGCAGGTTCTACGATACGGGCGCGCTGGTGTTCCACGCCAGGGTGATCGAATGGGAGTACCCGGGTTTCTCCGTGGACCGCTGTTGGGAAGCGCTGCTGGAGATCCAGCGGGAGATCGAGAGGTGCGGCTTTGTCACAGCGACGGAGCATCGTTTTCTGATCGTTGCACAGAAAAAGAGTGTAGAATAAAAGAGAGGATTCCGGATGGCACTCCATTCGGAATCCTCTGTTATGCTTTTCAGGAATTTGACTTCGCAGGCTTGCCGGCGGATGGTTGTCCTGGAACGCGCGGCTGCGGCGTGCATAGAATGATTCAGGGGCATGGCTTACATATGGCAGAACGTGCCATATGAAAAAACATGGGGGAATGAATTCATGGAAATGAACAGCAACTCGGCCATGCTCCAGTATCAGGTGGAAAACGAGAGAGTCTCCGAGATCATCTCAATCAGCGGCTGCAGCGATACCATGTCCTGCACATTGGCCGATCTTCAGCCCGGCCAGCAGGGGCGCATTGTGGAAATCGGCGCGCGCATTCGCAGGGTTTGCCCGGGAAAGCGCGTCGCGCTGGGCATTCAGCTGCATGAGCTGGACGAGAACAACAACGAGCATCCCCGGGGCCAGAAGACCATGACGCTGCCTGCCCATCACGAACAGAGCTGCCGGGATATCGTCGTCCGGGGCGTTCGCTTCGTGCTGCCCGAGGACATCAGCGTGGCGGAGAGCTGCAGCAGCGGCAGCTCCTGTGCACAGCGCAGATTCCGCGTGCGCGCCCTTGCCCACTATGTGGACTTTGACAGCGAGTGCGATTGCGGCCGCGACGATTGACCCAGGTGAAGCCGCGCCTTCCCGGAAATCCCGCCGGAGATGCGCGAGCCCCCTGCCGCAGCTGGCGGCAGGGGGCATTTGAGCTTGCAAACTAGGCTGGATCGCGATAAAGGCTTCGCAGCAGCGCGATTTCGCCGCGGTAGCCGTCGAGCTCGTTGGGCGTTTCCAGGAAGAAGGGGAGCCCGCGGAGGGCGGGATGGTTGATGATTCGCGCGAAGGCCTCGGTGCCAATGTATCCGAGACCGATCTTTTCGTGGCGGTCCTTGCGGCTGCCCCTGGGATTCTTGCTGTCGTTCAGGTGAACGGCCCGGAGGCGGCTCAGCCCGATGATGCGGTCAAATTCCGCCAACACGCCGTCGAGGTCGTTGACGATGTCGTATCCCGCATCGTGCACGTGACAGGTGTCCAGGCAGATGCCGATGTGCCCGGGGCGCTCGATGCGATCGATGATGGCGCGCAGTTCCTCAAAGCGTCCGCCGATTTCGCTGCCCTTTCCGACCATTGTCTCCAGCAGAACCGTGGTGTGCATGCCGTCGAACATGGACTGATTCAGGGATTCCGCGATCTTCGCAATGCCGATCTCCGCACCCTGCCCCACATGGCTTCCGGGATGCAGGTTGTAGAGGGCGTTCGGAAAGGCCTCCAGCCGGTGAAGGTCCTCGGACAGCGCGCGGTGGGCGAAATCCAGCGTGTGCTCCGCCGCCGCGCAGGGATTGAGCGTGTAGGGCGCATGGGCGAGCAGGGGAGCAAAGCCGTGGCTGCGGGTCAGCGCGATCAGCGCGCCTGCGTCGTCGGGATCAAAAGCGCGAACGCTGCCGCCGCGGGGATTGCGGGAGAAATACTGGAAGGTATTCGCTCCGATCGAAAGCGCCTCTTCGCCCATGTGAAGATAGCCCTTGGAGATGGTCAGATGGCAGCCGATGTTCAGCATTTGGGTTCCTCAAAGGCGTCGCCCAGCGTCCAGGCGTCGACCTTCGCGTCGCCGTCCAGCCGATAGAACAGGGTGTTGTCCTTCGGATAGACGCGCTGGGAGAAGCAGACCTCGCTGCCGTTGACGAAGCATTCCACCGAACAGCGATCCACGAACACGCGCAGTCCGGGCGCTTCGCAGGCACAGGTCAGCGGCGCGCTTGCGGTGCGGCCGCTGGGCAGCGTCAGCGTCGCCGTTCCGTCGGCCAGCGCCACACGAAGGAGCTCGCCCTGGGGATCGGAGAGCGTGAACACGCCCTCGGTCATGCCGAGATTCAGCTCGAGGCAGTCGCCGCGGAGCGATTCAAGAGCTCCGGCGCTGCCGGAGTCGATCACCTTTTCCACGCGCAGCGCCTTCAGTTCGGGCGCGGGCAGCTGAAGCAGCTTTCCATCGCGCACATGCAGCTCGCGCGGAATGGTCAGCGCGCCGGCCCAGCCGTCCTTCTGGGTGGGATAGGGCTTGCCCCACATGTCCATCCAGCCGATGAGAATGGTGCGGTCGCCATCCTCGAAGACCTGGGCGGCGTAGAAGTCCTCGCCGAGATCGATTTCCTGCCAGTGATCAATGGTCATTCTGCCGGCGGCGCAGTCGAAGGTGCCGAACAGGGCGATGTTCTTGTGGCCGGGCATCTCCATGGGGGAGATGATCAGCAGATCCTGGCCGTCCACGCGGCAGAAGTTCGGGCATTCCCACAT